>CAQCFX010000012.1:0-23635 GCA_948766235.1 uncultured Oscillospiraceae bacterium
AGGCCGCCCCCGCCCCCGCCGCCAAGGCCGCAGCCACCCCTGCCGCCGCTCCGGCCCAGCAGCAACAGCAGCAGCACGCCAAAGAGACGCTCATCAGCGTCAATCTGAGCAAGCTGGACCAGCTGTCCGCCGTGGTGGGCGAGATTGTCATCACCGAGTCCATGGTCACCTCCTCCCCCGACCTGAAGGGTCTGGCGCTGGACGCGTTCTCCAAGTCCGCCCGGCAGCTGCGCAAGCTCACCGACGAGCTTCAGGACGTGTCCATGTCCCTGCGCATGGTCCCCGTGTCCAGTGTGTTCCAGAAGATGACCCGTATTGTGCGCGACATGACCAAAAAGCTCAACCGTCCGGCCAAGCTCACCCTGGTGGGGGAAAACACCGAGGTGGATAAGACCATCGTGGACTCCATCGGCGACCCCATCATGCACATGATTCGCAACTCCATGGACCACGGCATCGAGGAGACACAGGAGGAGCGCATCGCCGCCGGCAAGGACCCCGTGGGCGAGATTCTCCTCTCCGCCCAGGATACCGGCAGCGAGGTAATCATTCAGATCATCGACGATGGCCGGGGCGTCAACGACGAGGCCGTGCTGGCCAAGGCCATCCGCCAGGGCATCGCCTCCCCCGACGTGGACTACAGCCACAAGGAAATCCTCAACTTCCTGCTGGCCCCCGGCTTTTCCACCAACACCGAGGTCACCGAATTCTCCGGCCGCGGCGTGGGCATGGACGTGGTAAAGCGTGGCGTGGAGGAACTGGGTGGCACCGTGTCCATTTCCAGCGAGCTGGGCCATGGCATGACCACCACCATCCGCATCCCCCTGACCATGGCCATTATGGACGGCATGGAGGTTGCCGTGGGCGACTCCATCTTCACCATCCCCATCAACAACATCCAGGCCACCATGAAGGTGGTCTCCGGCGATGTAATTCACGATTCCAGCAGCGGCGAGATTATCAAATGCCAGGGCAATTTCGTGCCTATCGTCCGGGCCAGGGAGCTCTATCAGCTCCAGAGCGGCGCCACTGAGATTGAGGACGGCGTACTTATCTGGCTGGAGGCGGGCGACCACTCCTACTGCCTGTTTGTGGACGAACTGCTGGGTCAGCAGCAGGTGGTGGTCAAGCAGCTGCCCACCTACGTGAACAGCTTCAACGTGAAGAATTACGGCATCAACGGCTGCACTCTGCGCAGCGACGGCAGCATCAGCATCATCCTGGACGTGGCCAGCCTCTACTCGGCCGCCCGCGGTATGTGAGCCGGACGCCGAGAGGAAGGAGAAAAACAGATGAACGATGAGATCCTGTTCGCCCGTGAGGACGACACAGCCGTGGCGATGGTAGACGACGGTGTGGATTCCCAGAAGTACCTGATTTTTATGGCCGCCCACCTGAAGCTGGGTGTGGTGGCCGAAGACGTGGTGGAGATTCTCAACAACCAGGTCATTACCTACCTGCCCATGGTGCCCAGCTATATCCGGGGCATTATCAATATGCGCGGCCAGATGATTCCCATCCTGGACGTCTGCGCCCGGATGGGTATGCCCTCCCGGGAGGAGGACAGCCTGGTGGTGGTGCTCAACCTGGGGGACGTGCAGCTGGGCATTTTGGTGGACGGCGTGGACCAGATGCTGGACATTCCCAAGGCCAATATCCACCCCCTGCCCGCCAACAGCACCCAGCTGCTGGTGAGCGGAATGTGTTCCCTGCCCGATGGCTCCGGCACGATGATGGTGCTGGACTGCGAACAGCTGGTGCCCAATGAATAATGTGGGAAGCGGAGTGGGCGGTTCCGGCTCCTTTTCCGCCCTGTCCATTTCGGACAACGATTTTAACCGGCTGGTCAAGTTTGTCCAGTCCAATTACGGCATTGACCTCAGCCAAAAAAAGCAGCTGATTACCGGCCGCCTGTCCACCCCCCTGAAGCAGCGGGGCTATCAAAACTTCACTGATTTTGTCAACCACGTGCTTCAGACCAAGGACAACGACCTGATTACCCTGCTGCTGGATAAGCTCACCACCAACTACACCTTCTTCATGCGCGAGAAGGAGCATCTGGACCTGTTCTGTCAGAAAATTATTCCTGACATCGTTCAGCGCCACCAAAAGGACAAAACCCTTGCCATCTGGAGCGCGGGCTGCTCCACCGGCGAGGAGCCCTATAACATCACCATGTTCCTCTTTGACTACCTGGGTCCCCAGGCCGCTCAGTGGGACACCCGGCTGCTGGCCACTGATATCTCCAACCGGGCCATGACGGCCGCCAAAAAGGGCGTGTATGAGCTGCCCGACACCATTCCCCCGGAGTGGAAGAAGAAATACTTTGTGCCCCAGCCCGGCGGGCAGTACCAGGTGGCTCCCAAGGTGCGCGACAACGTGATTTTCCAGCCCTTTAACCTGATGGACCCCATTCACTTCCGCCGGAAGTTCGACGTAATTTTCTGCCGGAACGTCATGATTTATTTTGATCAGCCCACCAAGGACGCCCTGGTCAAGCGGTTTTACGACGCCACCGTGCCCGGGGGCTATCTGCTTATCAGTAAGTCGGAGAACCTCAGCGCCAACGCACCCTACCGCCGGCTGGCCCCTTCCACATTCCAGAAATGATAGTCGCAGCCGGGCCGACCCGCAACCTGCCGGTCGGCCCGGTATCTCTTAATAAGGGAGGCTCTCCTTCTTATGGCAATTCCTGTGACCTCTGCCCCACTCAAAAAAATCCGCGTCATGGTGGTAGACGACTCCATGGTAGCCCGCAGCCTCATCATCAAGGGCCTGTCCGCCCACCCCAGAATTGAGGTGGTGGGTTACGCCATCAACACCCTGGACGCAAAAAACAAAATCCCTCAGTATAACCCGGACGTCATTACCATGGACGTGGAAATGCCCGGCCAGAGCGGGATTGACTTTCTCAAGCAATATCTGCCCACCCACCCCATCCCCGTTATCCTGGTGTCCTCCCTTAATTTAAAGGTATTCGACGCGCTGGCTGTGGGCGCGGTGGACTTTGTCCGCAAGCCGGACGACCAGCAGAGCACCGACGCCTTCCTCCTCTCCCTGGCCCAGAAGGTAATCACCGCCTCCACCGCCCGGCCCCGCCCCGCCGCGTCCATCCCGCCCGCCGGCGGCTTGGCCGCAGGCGCCGCGCCCAACCTGGGCCCCAGCCCCAATCTGGACCGGCTTATCATCGGCCTGGGCGCCTCCACCGGCGGCACTGAGGCCACTCTGGCGGTGATGAAGCGGCTGCCCGCCGATATCCCCCCCATGGTGATTGTTCAGCATATGCCCCCTGGCTTCACCAAAATGTACGCCGAGCGCCTCAACCGCCTGTGCGCCATGGAGGTGCGGGAGGCTCAGAGCGGCGACGAGCTGCGCCGCGGCCTGGCCCTCATCGCCCCTGCCGACCTTCAGTGCCGGGTGGTGCGCATCGGCGCCCGGTACACGGTCAACTGCACCCCCGGGGAAAAGGTCAGCGGCCACCGCCCCTCGGTGGACGCCATGTTCCACTCCATGGCCGACGTGGTCACCTGCAAAATGGTGGGCATTATCATGACCGGCATGGGCCAGGACGGCGCCCACGGTCTGCTGGAAATGCGCAAAAAGGGCGCGTACACCATTGGGCAGGACAAGGAATCCTCTGTGGTGTACGGTATGCCCGGCGTGGCCCACAACATCGGCGCGGTGATGATTCAGGCCTCCTGCGACAACATCTCCAACGTGCTGCTGCGGCACCTCAAGACCCTGGGATAACCTTTCCCGCCTACATTTTTCCAAATCATTCTCCCGGTTCCAAAGTCCCCTCGGGCGGTTTTTTACCGCTCTTGGGGGCTTTTTGTCTTCTTTTGTCCCTTTTTCCCCCATTGAGGGGAGCAAAATCGCCGCGGCAAAAGAAATTTCCTCCTTTTTCTTATCTCTGCACCAAATTTGCCGATATAATAATTGTAAAGAAGACAACAGGATCGGATCAAGAAAAGGATGTGAGTACTGTGCTGACCTCGTCTGGTTATGGCGCAATTTCTTCCATCGCCGCCCCCAAGGTCTACCGGGCCAAGGCGGGACGCGACGGCCGCGCCCAAGTCGTTTCGGGCAACAACAATTATGACAGCTTCACCCTCTCCACCCCCAGTCAGGACAGTTCCTTCCTGAGTCTGGTCAGCCGCCTCTCCCAAGAGGTGCGCACCGCCACCACCACCGGCGACATCGCCGCCCTGCGCCAGCAGGTGTCCGAGCGGCAGTACGTGCCGGACCCCATGTCCATTGCGGCCAGGATTCTCTTCCTGGGGGAGGGCCAGCAAAATGGATGAGCTCCGCCTTGCCTACCTCAGTTTGCTCCGGCAGCTCACCGACAGCCTGGACCAGCTCTCCCAGTTTGCCCAGCAGAAATCCGCTGCCGTACGTCAGGACGACCTCATCGCCCTGGACGATGTGATTAAGCAGGAGCAGGCCATGACGCTGAACCTGCGCGGGCTGGAGCAGAAGCGTCTGACCCTGCTGGCTCAGCTGGGGCTGGAGGACGTTCCCCTGGCCGAGCTGCCAAACCGGTATCCCCCCCAGCTTCAGGGCGAGGCGCAAGACGTGGTGGACGCGCTGCGCCAGAGCAATTCCCTCTACCGCACCCACGCCGATGCGGCCCGGGGCACTCTGGAGCTCCATCTCCACCAAATCGAGAAGGTTATCACCGCCTCCGGCGCGGACCTCACCTCCGCTGTCTCCGGCTACAGCGCCCCCAGCGTGGAACCCCCCACAAATATGAAAACGGACTTCCGCGCTTGAGCCGCGGTCCATGATATAAAGGAGTTTTTGCTATGGGTACTATCGGAACATTTGATTCCTTTACTGCCGCCCGCCTGGGCATTTATGCCGCCCAGCACGGACTGCGCGTGACGGGCAACAACATTTCCAATATCAATACCTCCGGCTACACCCGCCAGAGAATTAATCAGGTGAGCCTGAAAACCGGCGGCCATGATATGTACTACTCCCAGCTGGATAACCACGTAGGCAACGGCGCGCTGGTCAAGAGCATCAATCAGATTCGTGACCCCTACCTGGACATTCGCTACCGCAACTCCGCCTCCGATGTGGGCTATACCGACACCATGGTGTCCGGCCTTAAGGATATTGCCGCCATTCTGGACGAGGTGGGCAAGGGCGAGAACGACGAAAAACTGGGCGACGGTATGCTGTATGCCCAGCTTCAGGGCTTGGCCGACGCCCTGCGCGCGCTGAGCGCCGACCCCAACAAGGACAACGACACCCTGGTCCGTACCTCCGCCGACGCGCTGGTGGGCCTGTTCAATACCTACGCCGACAAGCTGCAAACCCTGCATGACAACGCCGTGCACAACTTTGAGCAGGACGTAACGACGGTAAATGAAATTCTCACCAACATCCGCAACCTGAACGACTCCATCCAGGAAAGCGAGATCCACGGCGACGGCGCTTTGGAGCTGCGGGACGAGCGCAACCGCCAGATCGACGCGCTGTCCGAGTATATGCACATCAATGTGGTCTATACCATGGTGGACATCGGCGCGGGGCGGCAGGTGGAGAAGCTCACCATCTCCCTGGGCAACTCCAACCCGGACCCTTCCATCACCACCGACAGCTCCGTGCTGATTGACGGCAACTACGCCACCCAGCTTTCCATCATCCAGGTGCCCAAGCCCAACCCCAACTTCAAGGAGGGGGATGACCCGGCCACCCAGTACCTGAACAACGACGGCCAGCCCTGCGGGGCGGACGACCCCAACGTGGCCATGATAAATAATTCCAACTTCGACATGGCCTTGTCCAAGCTGTATGACTCCAAGGGCCGGGAGTGGAAGGACATCTCCACCATCTGGCAGGAGGCCGTCAACGGCGTCGTAGGCATGACCGCCCGGTACGAGACCACCATTGAGAGCTCTGAAAACTGGGAAAAGGACATGGAGCTGGAAATCGGCGGCCAAATCTATAAGATTGGTACCGATATCGGCGTTTCCGCCGCTAACGACCCCAAGCAGCTGGCCTCCTTCATCGCCAGCAAGCTCAATGAGGGCAACGCCGACTACAAGGTCTTCTCCGAGGGGAACAAGCTGGTTTTCCTGGCCAAAAAGGCCGGCGCAATCGGCGGGCAGGGCCCCGCCAACGCCCCCACCCTCACCTTCACCCCGGGCGCGGGCGGCACCATCACCTTTGGCAACGGCAACAACCCCACCCCGCAGGAGGTCCGGGAGGGCGTGGATGAGGTGGCCCCCACCCTTCCCAACCCCAACCCCACCACCGACAAGGACGGAAATAAGGTTGAAGTCTCCAACGTCCTTCAGGACGGCAAGTGGTATCAGGCCACCACCATCACCAAGTACTCCAAGGAGGTCGAGCTGCACGACAACGACCTGTACGGCTCCCTCCAGGCCACCCGGGAGCTGCTGACGGAAAAGGGCGAATTCTCCACCCAGGACGATGTGGATTTGGACCCCAACGCCACGTCCAAGCGGGGCATCCCCTACTATCAGAAATCCCTGGACCTGTTGGCCCGGCAGTTTGCCACCCAGTACAATAAGCTCAACCAGAGCGGCTTTATGTTCAATCAGAACGGCAACTATATCGACGCGGACTATAAGGAGCTTCAGCTGGCCGGCTCCCCCATCAGCAAAACCGACGGCCTGACCGAGGCTCAGAAGCAGGCCCTGATTGCCGACGGCTGCGTCCTTGAGGATGGAACCCCCGATTTGAACCGCTGGCTGGGCGCCAACAACGCCAAAGTCCCCGAGGGCATGGGCGTGCTGTTCAGCAACCGGGGTGACGGCGACGACCCCACCAACATCACCGCCGCCAACATCTCCATCTCCCAGAGCTGGACCACGGGCGATGTGAAGATTGTCCCCACCTTCCAGGTCCTGATCGGTGCAGACGGTAAGCCGGTGTCCAACTCCACCCAAAACGAGAATGCCAACCATATGGTGACCATGATCGGCGAATCGCTGGACTATGACCCCAAGCTGCTGGACGATGACGCCGTCGGTAAAAAGCTGTTCACCGGCTCCTTCAATGATATGTTCAGCAATATGATGACGGTGGAGGGCAATGACGAGCGCAAGACCACCATCAAGCTGAACAGCTATTACGGCCAGCTGATTGAAATCGACACCAGCCGGGACGGCGTGTCCGGCGTGGACCTGAACGACGAGGCTATGAATATGATGCAGTATCAGAAGGCCTACTCCGCGGCCTGCCGGCTGATGACTGCTATTGACGAGGCGATTGACCGTCTTATCAACAACACCGGCATCGCCGGACGCTGATATAAGGAGGTTTTTATCACATGATTCGCGCTACTACCGGCGGCGTGCTGAGAAGCTACCGCACCAATCTGATGAATTCCTTCATCTCTCAGAACAAGGCCCGGGAAACCGTGCTCACTCAGCGCACCTTCAACTCCTACGCCGAGGACCCCGCCGCCGCCGCCAAGGCGTTCCGGCTGCGTAAGTCCCGCATGGCTGTGGAAAGCCAGGGCAAAATCTGCGACGACACCTACAAAAAGTTCTCCACTGCCTGGAGCTGTCTGGACTCCGTTGACAAACTCCTCGACACCGACAACGGCGAGGCCCTGAACACCCTGAAGGGCATGACTCAGGAACTGCTCAACGACCCCACAGGGGACGCCCGCGTCCAGCTCACCAAGGCATTCGACCAGGTGTCCCAGACCATTGTCCAGACCATGAACCAAAAGTACGGCGACAATTTCATTTTCGCCGGCGCGGACGGCCACAACGTCCCCTTCGAGGTGAAGGACAACAAGCTGTACTACCGGGGCATCTCCGTAGACGCGGCGGAGCCCAAGCTGTATGACAACAACGGCGCCCAGGTAACGCTGAACGCCGCCGGCGAGGTTGACCCCGCCGGAACCAACATTCTGCTATCCAGCGCCAAAACCATCAGCAAGGCGGATTACGACCAGGCCGTGGCCAACCATCAGAACGACCCCACCAGCGACCCTCCCCCCGAGCTGCTGCTTGATACCACGGGAGCGCCCGCTCTGTTCACAGACGCAGACGGCAACGATTACTATATCCTGAAGGACAGCGCCGAGACCATGACCCAGCCCGAGATTGACAAGGCCACCGCGGATGCCGCCCTGCTGAAGCACCTGGCCAACGAAAAGTATTTCGTGGACATCGGCCTGGGCTTCCAGGAAAATGAGAACGGCAATCTGATTGAGTCCAGCGGCTTTAACGCCGCGCTGAACGGCCTGACCTTCCTGGGCTACGGCGTGGACAAGGATGGCGACCCCAAAAACATTTACTCCCTGGTGCAGAAAATGCGGGAAATTGCCGAGAGCGTCCCCGAGTCCGGCCAGTGGAGCGACGACGTCTACGAGGAGTTCCGCGGCCTGGTGCTCAAGCTGGAGGACGCCTCCTCCAACTTCAAGACCGAGTACACCAACATGGACGCCGGCACCACCAAGCTGAAAAACAACTACGCCCTTTTGGAGGACAATTTCGACAACCTGGTGGAGCAGTATTCTGCGCTGGAGGACGTGGATATGGTTGATGCCATTACTTCCTTTATCTGGGCCCAGTATTGCTATAACGCCGCATTGAAGGTGGGCAACAGCATCCTGTCTGAAAGTCTGATGGACTATTTGAGCTAATCTCTCGCGCATTTGATTTCCATTTGAGAAAGGAGCAAAGAGTGAGACTATGTATCCCCTGATTGAAATCAAAACCGTGCCCATTGAAATCGAAATGAAGGTGTCCCACGCCAAGCTGGAATACAGCCGCGGGACTGCCGACTTGGAGATTTCTCGAGGCGACAACGGCGGCCTGAGCATTAAAAGCCGGCCCATTAAGCTGAATATCGATACCTTTGAGGCCCGCAACTCCGTGGTCCCCACCGCTATGCGCTCTATGGAGCAGTACGCGCAGCAGGGCCAACAGGCTTCCTATACTGCTACGGCCACCTATGCCCAGCAGGGCCAGATGTTTTTGGAGGCGAAAATTGGACAGGATATGATTACTCAATTTGCCGCTGACGCCACTATGAAAAACTACAAGCCTAACGTGGGCCTTGATTTTCTTCCTTCCGTCCCCGCTGAGATTACCTGGGACCCCGGCGAGATGCATATCCGCTACGAAATGGATAAGCTGAACTTTGATTGGCGGGTCAATCAGCCCCAGTTTGAGTTTACCCCCGGCGATATTGAGCTGTCCGTCACGCAGCAGCCCGATGTCATCATCAAGTACGTGGGCGGTCCCATCTACGTTCCCCCCTCGTCCGATCCCAATTATCAGCCGGTGGATGTGGAGGCCTGAGACCCCGTGCGCTTTGAGGAGGCAATTTGATTGAACAAGCTCCAATCCAAATACTTTGGCGAGATTGACTATGCCCAGGAGGACATTCTCAGCTTTCCCTCCGGCCTGTTCGGCTTTGAGGAGGAGCAGGAGTTTCTCCTCCTCCCCTTCGAGGGAAGTCACGGAACGCTGCTGTGCTTTCAGAGCGTCCACACCCCCGCTCTGGCCTTTGTGGCCATGGACCCCTTTGCTCTGCTTCCCGATTATACCCCCGTCCTACAGCCCCAGGAGCTGCGCGCCCTGGGCGTGAAGGACAGCCAGGAGCTCGGGTTTTATGTGCTGTGTGTGGTGAAAAAGCCCGCCGCCGACAGCACAGTGAATCTGAAGTGCCCCGTGGCCATTAACCCGGACACCCGGGTGGCTCAGCAGGTCATTTTGGAAACCGACTCCTACGAAATGCGTCACCCTCTCGCCCAATTTGGCGGCGAGCATGAGGAGGGCGCGCCATGTTGATCCTGCAACGCAAAGCCGGCGAGTCCCTGGTGATTGGCGAGGACATTACCGTCCGCGTGGTCTCGGTGGATGGCACGCGGGTTCGTTTGGCCATTTCTGCCCCGGAGGATGTCCCCATCCTGCGCAGCGAGCTGGTCACCGCCACCGCCGCCAACCGCGACTCCGCCATGGAGGAGTCCGCTCCCGCCGAGCTTCTGGACCTGCTGGGCGGCGTGCTGGATAAACGGGAGGGACCTGCCTGCTCTCCCCAGACCCACCCACAGCGAAAGGAGGACTGACCTATGATGGAGTCCATTGCCAGTATGGCGATGGGGATGAGCGCCGCGTCTTTCGCCACCAACTACTCCCTGTCCGTCACCAAGAAGATGATGGACAGCCAGGAGCTGGCCGGCCAGGAGCTTATGAAGATGCTGGAAGCGGTTCCCGCCCCCGCCAAGGGCCAGTATATCGACACTTACGCATAACAGGCTGAGAAAAGCCGGCCCCAGGGCCGGCTTTTTGCTGTCCCGGGGACTTTTCCGAAAGCGGTTAAATTTTCCTCATAGTGGATATACTTTCCCTATCCCGCAGAAAGGAGGCCGTTTTTCTGGAGTTCGCTCAAATCTGCGCCTGCGGCCCCTCTGGCTACGCCCTCCTGAAGCAAAAGGTGGACGCCTGCGCCCGTGTGGGCCGCAGCTATGAATTTGCCGCCTGCCGCCTGCCCGCCCACTGCCGGCCTGCCCAAGCTCAGCTGGGTTTCTGGCGTCTGGAGGGGGACTACCTGCTCTATTTTCGCCCCGGCGTGTCCTACGGCGGCGCCAGCTCCCGGCTGCGCGATTTCTTTCAGCGGGGCTCGGTTCAGCGCTTTTCCGGCTTTCAGGCCATGGTGGACTGCCTGCGGGACCTGGACCGGGACCTGGCCGGCCTTGACGCTGCACCCGCCGACGCCCTCTTTTCCCGGCTGCGCCAGGAGCTGCAAGGCCGTGTGTTGGGCCAGGACCAGGCGGTAGAGGCCGCCGCCTTTAAACTCTGGGTTCATCTGTGCAAGCGGGAGCCGCTACGGCCCCTCTCCCTTATTTTTTACGGCCCCACCGGCGTGGGCAAGTCAGAGCTGGGCAAGGCCATCGCCCCCGCGCTGAACCGCTGCCTGGGCGAGGAGCGCTACCAGCTGGTGTGGACGGAGCTGAACACCTTTACCCAGGCCCACTCCGTCTACCGCCTCACCGGCGCGCCCCCCGGCTATGTGGGCTATGACGACGCCCCGGTGCTGGAAGCAGTGCGCCGCTCTCCCCACTCTGTGTTCATGTTCGACGAGCTGGACAAGGCCCACCCGGAGGTTTTGAAGGTTTTCATGTCCATTTTGGACGAGGGACGCTGCACCGCCCGCAAGGAGGACGAGACGGGCAGCCGGGAGCTGGACTTTCGCCAGTGCGTATTTTTGTTTACCACCAACACCGACCTGTCGGCCCCTGCCGCCCGGCGGCTGGGCTTTGCCCCGCCCGCGCAGCGCTCCGCCCCGCCTCCCTTTTGCGACGCTCCCCTCCCCGGTCCCGCCGGACTGGCCCGACGGCTGTTTCAGGCCGACGAATCCGCCCGCCAGGCGCTGATTCGTTCCGGCGTTCTGGGCGAAATTGCCAGCCGGTTTGGCGGCCTCATCGGCTTTCGTCCCATGACCGAGCAGGACCGGCGCTTGATTACCGCCCGGCAGATTACCGCCCTGGGCCGGGAGTTCGGCCTGGAAATTGTCCACGTCTCTCCCGCCATTACCCAGGCCCTCACGCCCGCCCTGGCCCTTTCGCCCCGCTCCAGCGTCCCTGTTTTAGAGGGGTCGCTTACCCCTGTTTTTCTCGCTCACGCGCCCCAGGCCGGGCAGGGAATCCGTTTTCGCCTGGACGGTACGCCGGAGCGCATGGTCCTCATTCCCGCATAAAAAGACCGCTGGGACGGCGCGCAAACGCCGCTCCAGCGGTCTCTTATGCTGTTATTTCAAAATCTCAATCGCGTCATTCACGGGATTTACCCGGTAGAGATGAGCGCCGTCAATGCTCATAAGGTAGCTGCCCATGAACTCATTGCCGCCCTCGCCGCCGTCGCTGTACACATACAGGGTGATACAGGCCACGCCGTCCACCATCTCCACGCCGTCAATGGGGAACACATTGTATTCCTCCATGGATTCTCCGCTCAGTCCCAGCTCCTCCGGGGTCATGGCCTCCAAACGGGCCTGTGCGCCGCGCACGCTTAGCGAACCGCTGTTTCCAGAGGTGGGCTCCCTGGGCGGCGACGTCACCATGCCCTCCTCCTCGTCCGCCGTGACCACACACTGGCCCTCAGACCAGGTGATACGCACCGTGAGCACCATCCGCACCGGCTCCTCAGCCTCGGGGGCCTGCGTGGGCTGCGCGGACTCCTCCGGGTTCTCCGACTCACCCGGGTCCTCAGACTGGGCCGGGTCTTCCGACTCCGCAGACTCCGATTCTTCCGGGGCCTCACTCTCCGTAGCCTCCGGCTCAGGCAGAGGCAGGGTGCGGGCCAGCAGCACCATTCCCTCCGCCGTGGTAAAGTCTGGGGCGTCCGTGCGCACAAACTCCTCGTCTACCACCGAGAAAGGCGTCTCAGCAGAGCGAAGCTGGCTAACATAGGTCTCGGCCACCTTCCCCGCGTCGGCCAAGTCGGTGTAGGTGTAGGTGATGGTCTTGGCCAGCACCGCCTGGGCCTGGTACTCGTCCGACCCCAGCACCATGCCAGGGACCACATTATCTCCCACCGGCAGCTCTGTGGGCAGCACCGGGGGGTCCGGCTCCACCGAAACGCTGGGTTCCGGGTCCTCGTCCTTCCCGGTTACCTTGGGAAGCACCACAAAATAGATGATAACCGCGGCCACTACAATGACCGCCAGGGAAACCAACAGGAAAATGGGATTCAGCTTCTTTTTCTTCTTCTTTCCCGCTTCGTTCTCCTCGGTTACTTCTGCGGTCTCCTCCACCGGCCCCTCACCCTTTTTGGATTTCTTGGGCTTTTTAGGCTTTTTCTCCTTGGGAGGCTTCACCTTTTTCTCTTTTTTCTCCTTAGGAGCTTTTGGTTCCTTTGCTTTTCCGAAAGGCATGCGCATAACACCTCTTGTGTCTTTTCGATCAGGTCAGGGAAATGTTCACGGAGTCCTGCTGCTTCAGCTCATGCTGGAAGCCCCGCTCCTCCCCGTTGACCTCCAGCCGGACCGGACGGTCCAGGTTCTCAAAGTCGATGCCGGAGTATTCCAGCAGGTCCATCAAATAGTAGGGCCCGCCCCCATCCTTGGCCGGGAGGGTCAAGCTCTCGCCGTTCAGGATAATGTGCAACTCGCCGGAGGCTGCCGCCGGCTTCTTCACTGAAACAGGCGCGGACACAGGCGCCGGGGCAGGCCTTGCCGCCGCGGGCGCCGGCTCCGCCGCACTGACCGGCGGGGGGGGCGGCGTCTGCCGCATGGTGAGCACCACATCCCCCTGCTCCAGCTGGGTGTCCAGGGAGGCCAGCGCATTATTCACCAGCACCTTGCCGTAGAAGTCGCCCCCAAGCAGCTCACCCACGGTCCGCCGCGCCGCCTCCCCGCCTCGGGCGGGGACGAAGCGAACATGGTCCCCGGCGTGAATGACCGTGGACAGCGACGCCGGCTCGTCGTTCACCTCCAGCACCGCGGGCACCGCAGGTTCTCCCCGCAGCACCACCCGCTTGCCGTCCACAGTAAGGTTCAGGCTTTTGCCCGTCTTGCCCACCATGTCGCTGTAGCTGTAGCCATTCATCAGCAGAATGTCCTGGAGGGTGAGCACGCCGTTGCGGAATAGTTTGGCGCTTTGGCCGTTGAGCATCACCACATAGCTGTCGTTCAAAAGCCCCAATCCTGCGGAAATGGCGATGCCCAGCGGGGTGGCATACTCCGGACGCTCCAGCTCCAGCGTATCGGAAAACACGCTCAGGGCAAAATTGTTGCCGGCGATAGCCACCCGCTTCTCATCCATCTTCAGCTTATCGGCCACCCGCTCCCGCAGCCCTGCCAGCTTGCTTCCGCCGCCAGCCAGAAATACCGCGGAGGGCGCGGCGCCGTTTACGCTGAGAATCTGCTTGGCGATGGCCTCGGCCAGACGGTCCAGCGGTTCCTCAATGGCCTGGGCGGCCTCCACCGCCGAAATCCGCTCCTCCTGACCCAAAATATTGCGGCAGCGAATCAAATCCTCGCTCTCGCCCATGGCCCGCTTGATTTCCTCGGCGGTTTTGAAGTCCACCAGGTAAGCGCGCATAAGGGCTTCCGTTACCTCATCTCCGGCCACAGTGGCCATGGTATACCCCACCACGCTGCCGTCCCGGCACAAGGCGATATCCGTAGTGCCCGCCCCTATGTCCACCAAGGCCAGGTTCAGCAGCCTCAGCTCAGCGGGAATGGCGGCGTTCATGGCGGCAATGGGTTCCAGCGTCATGCTGGCCACTTGAAGCCCCGCTGTGCGCATGGCGGCGTACAGGCTCTCTACCACTTCGCCCGGCAGGAAGGTGGCCACCACGTCAGCCTCCACCTTCCGCCCGGTGTGGAACTGCAGATTGGCCAGCGGATAATTATCCAGGCGGTACTGGGCCACGGTATAGCCTACCAAAAACATCTGCCGCCGGCTGCCGCCGTCGCTTTGGAGGGTTTCCTCGGCGGCGGATACTGCCCCAGCCTCCAAGCGGCTGATCTGCTCGGCGTCAATGGACTGTTCCTCTGGGAATTCCAAAGTAAATGTCCCCACCTGAGTGCGTAGCGCTCGTCCGGCGGCGGCCACGCAAACCCGCTCCAGCCGGATGCCCAGGCGGCTTTCCAGCCGCTGGGTCACAGTCTGCGCCAGTGCGCCCACCTGCCTGATGTCGTCAATCTGGCCGTCCATCATGGCCCGCTTTCCATGCTCGGCCATCTCTACGTCCAAAACCTTCAGGCGGTCGTCCACAGGCCGGCCCACCACACCCACAACGCTTCGGGTGCCGATATCCAGGGCAAAAATCAGGTCCTGCTCCTGCGCCTTTAAATCTGCCATAGGTCCCGCTCCTCTCTTGCTGCGGCTTTGCCGGTAGGGAAAACTGATTCAATCCACAAGCATAATTTGCAAACGCATAAAATCAATGCTTCCTTAGAAAAACTGCCAGGGGACGGCATGACTGCCGCCCCCTGGCAGCCCTGTGCAGTTTCTTAATACTTGCTGAACACGCTGGAGGCGTCGCGGCTGGGCGCGGCGTCATATCCGTCGTCATAGGAGGAGGAACCGGAATCCACCGCGCTGTACACAGGCTGGACCTTGGCGGCAAAGCCGTCCTGGCGCAGCTTGAAGCGGGCCAGCAGCTCCTTCATCAGAGCGGCCTGGCTGGACAGCTCCTCGCTGGCGGCGGCAGACTCCTCGCTGGTGGCGGAGTTGGTCTGCACCACGGAGCTGATCTGGTCAATACCCTCAGTCACCTGAGCGATGGCCTCGGACTCCTCCTCGGCGGCCTTGGTGATCTGCTCCACAGCCGCCACCACCAGACCGGCGCGCTCGTTGGTGGCCTGGAGGGCCGCGGAGACCTTCTGAACAATCTCGTTGCCCTCCTTGACGGACACGATGGAGCGGTCGATGAGCTCCTTGGTGGCCTTGGCGGCCTCGTCGGACTTGGCGGACAGGTTGCGCACCTCGTCGGCCACAACGGCAAAGCCCTTGCCGGCGCTGCCCGCACGGGCGGCCTCTACGGCGGCGTTCAGGGCCAGGATGTTGGTCTGGAAAGCGATGTTCTCAATGGTGGCGATAATCTTGCCAATCTCGGAGGAGGACTCGGAAATCTTCTCCATGGCGGTGACCATCTGCTGCATATACTCAGAGCTCTCGTTCAGGCACTGACCGGCATCCTGAGAGTGCCGCATGGCCTCCTCGCTGTTCTCGGCGTTCTTGCGGGAGTTATTGGAAATCTCGGCGATGGTGGCGGACAGCTCCTCCACGGCGCTGGCCTGCTCGGTAGCGCCCTGGGCCAGGGACTGAGCGCCGGTGGACACCTGCTCGGCGCCCGCAGACACCTGCTCAGCGCTCTGATTAATCTGGGTCAGCGCATCGCTCAGGCTGCGGTTGATGGCACGCACGGAGGTGAGGATGCTGCTCAGAGCGCCCACGTACATCTTCTCGTCCTTAGTGCGCACATCGAAGTTGCCGCCGCCCATTTCCTCCAGCAGACGGCACTCATCACCGATAACCTCGATGAGCACGTGCTGGCTGGTACGAAGAGCATCGCACATCTCACCCAGCTCGCTGGTGCTGTGGTAGTCCACGGGGATGTCCAGCTTGCCCTCGCTGAAGCCGTTGAGGGCCACATGAACCTGCTCCACAGGCTGAACAATGCTCTTGATGATAATCAGAGCCATACGCATTACCACAATCGTGGCAATGACCATCGCCGCCAAAATAATCCCGATGGCGATATTAGAGGTAAGCTCCTGTCTGGCAATGATGCTCTCCTGCTCGCTCTGGAGGGTGGCCGCCAGAGCATCGCCGGCGGTGGCTGCCGCCTTCAGCTTGGGAGAGCAGGAAGCGGCAATCATGGCGGCGGCGGAGGTGCGGTCCACCCTGGCCTCGGCCACAATCTTCTCAGCCTCTACCTCCCACTCCTCTACCGTATTGACAAAGGCGTTCAGCTCGGTCCTATTGTCCAGGGGGTAGACCTCCTTCAGCGCCACAAGCCGCTCCTTCAGCTCAGCCACCTTGGTGGTGGCGGTGTCCAGATTGGTCAGGTCGCCGCCCAGCACCGCGTCCCGCAGGCTGCGTCCGGCAATGTTGTAGTCAATGCGGCACTCAGAAACGATATCATTGGCCCCAACATAGTCATCAATGATATCCATGTACTGGTTCTTCTGGATGGTCATCAGAACGATGGACGCAATGATGATGATGACGGAAACGACAATGGTAACGCCGTAACCCAGAATCAGACTCTTTTTGATCTTCATGTTCTTGATCATTTGCAATTTCCTCCTCAATTTTCTTGTGCCTATGGTATATTTATATGAAATCGGTTCTGAGTCCGGAGAGGGTCGGGGTTTTCCGTTCCCGCTCCAGCACGTCGCCGTATTTTCCTTTCTCCTCGTCCGAGGTCACCCGTCCACCAGCCATGGTAATGACCCGGCGGCGCAGGATATTCACATACTGGCTGTCATGGGTGGCCATGATGACCGTGGTGCCTCGCCGGTTTACATCATTGAGCAGGTGCAGCGTGTCCCAAATGCAGTCGTCATCCAGGTTCGCGGTGATCTCGTCCAGCACCAGGATGGGCGGGCTGCCAATCAGGGCTCTGGCCAGCTCCACCCGGCGGCACTCGCCAATGGACAGCTCCACCGGGTATTTGCTCTCCACGCCCTTCATCCCCACCAGGCCAAGCACCTTCTTCACCCGAATCTCCACCAGGCGCGGACTCTCCTTGCCCAAGGCGATTTTGGCCGCCAGCGTCAGGTTTTCCCCCACAGTCTTCTTGCGAATCAGCGTAGGGTCCTGCCAGATTTTCCCGAACATAATGGCGGCCCGGTTGCGGCTGAGCTTCATCATCCGGTTCAGGTCCTTGTCGTCCACGTAAACCCTGCCCTTGTTGGGTCTGTCCTGCCCGGTGATGAGCCGGAGCAGCGTACTTTTTCCTGCGCCGCTGCTGCCCACCACAAAGACAAACTCGCCCTGCCGGATTGTCAGGTCTACGTCCTCCACACCCATATCCTGGTGTACCGCGCCCCGTTTCTTTCGCTTGGGTTTATAGAATTTTGAGACATTCTCTAAAGAAATTGTGGGCATAAGCTTCTCCTGACGCCGCCAAATTGGGCGGGCCATATTCTTTCCATTGAAAATGGCGAAACATCTGTTATAATATCCACAGGAAGATTTCCTGAGCATGGAATAAGGGGGGTGAAACGGTGAAGACAGGTCGTCCCAAGCATACCAAACGGAATATTGTGCTGGTGCTCCTGCTGGCCGTGCTATGTATCGGCGCCGCCGAACTGGCCGCCTGCCGCTATTTCGCCCCGGACGTCTATGAGCGCATTACCGCGCCCGTGCGCCACGCGGCGGTGGTAACGGTGGATGCCTGCCGCACCGGGCTGAACGCCGCCGGAGCCTTCTGCCGGGACGTTGGGGAGGAAATGGTTCAGCTTGCCCGGCGGGCCGGCGAGGAAATCGCCAGCTTTGCCCACCAAACCGCCCAGCGGGCCGTCCAGTTCTGGGAGGAGCTCACCACGCCCAAGCTGATTCAGCTGGAGTACGATGAACCGCCGGAAAGCAGCCCCCCTGAAGGCTTGGGTCCCGCCACCCCGCCCCCCCTCACCGAGCTGCGGGAGGAAAACGGCCGGCAGATTCTCACCGGAGGATATGTGGACATCGTCTACTTCTATCAGGCGGGTGAGGAGTGGGCCAGCCAGCCCTACGGCTCAGACACTATAGGCCCCTACGGCTGCGGCCCCACGGTAATGGCCATGGTGGTGGCCAGCCTCACCGATACTGACACCGACCCCGCCGCTATGGCCGCCTGGGCCGTTCAAAACGGCCACTGGGCCAGGCGGAGCGGCTCCTACGACTCCATCGTTATGGACGCCGCCCAGGCCTTTGGCCTGGAGGCGGAAAGCTTCCCATCCCGGGACCCGGCGGACCTGCGCGCCGCCCTGCGGGAGGGTAAGCTGCTGGTGGCCCACATCGGCCCCGGCCACTTCACCGTGGGCGGGCACTTTATCCTCATCCACGGCACAACGCTGGCCGGCGACGTCCTGGTGGCCGACCCCAACAGCCCCGAGCGCAGCTTGATGACCTGGGACCCCCAGATTATCTTAGACGAGCTCTCCTCCGCCCGCAGCCACGGCGCGCCGCTTTGGGTGGTGTCCAAGCCGGCGGAGTAGGCGGCGTCCCCCTACATCTATTCGCGGAATATCGGCCCGGTTGATACCGGGCCGATATTTTTATTCCGGCCTTTGCCCTTATTGATATGCGGATTGCTCCCGGCCCAGCCGCTGGTTGAGCACCCGGTCCACCGTCATAATCTGCTTCAGGCGGCGGCGGTTGGCCGCAACCTGCTCTTGAAGCATCTGCTGCGTCCGCTCTCCCGGCTCCGCCTCCCCGCCGTTGAGCAGCGCCGCCAGCTTCTCGGCCTCCTCCCGGTCGCTCAAGACTTCCATCTGCTCCCGCAGCGCCTTGTCGGCGGCCTGCAGCTTGGCCAGCGGCTCCTCCCGCATGGCGATGAGCATCTGAGTGCTCACCTGGTCGTTGCGGTCAATCGACTGGGCCAGCTGCTGGGTCAAGTCTTCCAGCTCATTGAGCAGGTTGCCAGTGCGCTTCATCTGCACCAGGGCGTCCATTACGGTTTTTTCCGTCATGCCTGCTCCTCAGCGCCCTGCCCCTCCTGCTCGGCGGTTTTCTCCGCCTCGCGGAAGGTGTCGCGCAGCTCCATAACCATGGTTTTCACCCGCTCCAGCTCGGTCTTGTTTCGTCCAGCCTTTACCCGGTTGAGTTCAAAGCTGAAGTAGTCATACAGCCGGTTTAAATTTCGGCTGATGGGGTAGTGCATATCCAGGGTATCGTCCAAGTAGCGAATGATATCCAGACTTCGGTCCACACTTGCCTCGAACAGGGGATAGTCCGCCTTGTCCAGGGCCAGGCCGGCCCTGAGCAGACGCTTCACCAGCTCGTCATACAGCAGCAGCAGCAGCTCTCCCTGAGACATGGAATTGATACCCTGCTCCTTGTAGCCCTGGTACCCCTGGAAGCCTTTGATATCCATTTCTAACTCCTTTTCCGTGGATGAATTTAGTAGCCGCCGGTCCCGCCCATCAGGCCGGACATGGCGGAGGCCTGGGAGTTCATTTCGGCAATCAGCTGCTCCAAGCGGCTGAACTGGGTGGTGTACCGGTCAATCTGATCGGACATCTTATTCTGCCAGCGCTCAATCTGATTGTCGATGTTGTCAATCTGGCTCTTGAGGCTGTTGCTGTTCAGCGAAGTGGGGGACTTGACAGAACCCGCGCGGGTAATCAGAATGCCCTTGGGTTCGCCGGTGGTCTTGACATAGCTGTTCAGCGTGTTTTGCAGATTCTGCATCAGACCGTCGCTGGCCGAGCCGCCCTCCTTGGTCTTGGTAAAGGCGTTGCGCACCTTGTCCGGGTCGCTTTCCAGGGTGGAGCGCAGCTTATCCTCGTCCAGGCTCAGGGTGGTCATGCCGTTGCTGTAGGAGGTGGTAATGCCAATCTCCCGCAGGGTCTGGCCGTCCGTTCCGCCGGGGGTAATCGCGCCCAGCAGTTTGCTGTACATACTGGACAGGTTGCTGTCTCCAAACAGGATGCCCTGCTTGGCCTTCTCGTTGTAGGCCGCCAGCTCGCTCTCGGAATACTTCTCCTCCTCCTCGGCGGTGAGGGGCTCGTACCGGCTGCCGTTGGACTGCTGGCCGGGCAGCGTGGAGTAGGCGTTCTTAATCTCGGTGGCCATTTCGTTGTAGTCCTCCACAAAGCTGCGGATGGCGTCTATAATCTTATCCGAGTCTGTGGTGGTATTAAAGGTAACGGCCTCGTAGTCATTGCCGTCCTTGTCGGGGGCGTTGGCTCCAGTCTCGTTGAAGGTGCCCTTCACGTTGACGGTCAGACCGTCGATATCGAAGCTGTTGCTGGCGCGGCTGAAGTTTGCGAAGTTTTTGCCGTTGATGGTTACGTCCATGACGGCGTCCTGACCGCTGGTATAGGAGGATTCAAACTCCGGAAGCTCGATTTTTGTGCCGGTTTTACTGTCGTCGCCTTCATACAGCTTGAGCTCCATCTCCTTGCCCGTCTTGTTGGTTAGCAAGAGCCCGCCTGTGAGTTCGTTATAAGAGGCAGACTGACCATAATTGCGAAGGGACACGTTCAGCTTGTCGACAATATCCTGCATTGAGTCGGTGTTGGAGATCATGAAGCTTAAGTCATGGCCCTCGAGCGAAAAGGCAAAGCGCTTTCTCTCGCCGTCCTTCAAGCCAAGGCCATAGACCTCGGAGAAGCTGTCGCTGGCGCTGTGGTCGCCCGAAGCAAACAGAGCCTTGCCCAAGCCGCCAAGCTCAATCTTGCTGTTGGCCCCAGTCTCGGTGGCGGTGAACTTGAACTCGTTGGTGAGCTTGGAGTAGCTCACCTTCACCCCCGCCTCAGCGTTGGAGTTGATGGAGTTCATCAGGCTCTCCAAGGTGGTGTCCTCGGTGACGTTAATGTGGGCCCCGTTGATTTCAAAATCGTACAGCGCCTTGCCGTCGTTGTCCACCCGGTAGCCGTCCTTATCCACCCGGTTGCCGGCCTTGTCCAGATAATAGGAGGTGCCGTCGGCGCGCTTCTTCTCGGTAACGCCGCCCGCGCCCTTCAGCCGGTTGTCCTGAGTGAAAATGGTCCCGGCCTCGTCGCCCAGTATGTCGGACAGCTTCTTGCTGGGGTTGACAAAGTTGGAGTCGCCGCTCTCAAAACCCAGGGCTTCCACAGCAGAGCCGCCCAGGCTCAGGGTGGAACCCTCGGCGGTCCTGAAGGAGAGCTTTCCGCCGCTGTTGCTCACCCTAATCTTGTTTTTGCCAAAGGCATCGTCCAGCTCGCTCTGAAGGGCCTCCTTGAATTGGACATTTTTGTCCTTTGCGGCGTCATAGGTAAAGTCAATCTTGTTCATCACATCGGACATATTGATTTTCTTGGTGGTGCCGTTGAAGGTGATGCCCAGTTCCTTGCCGCCGCTCCACTTGCCGTCGTCGCCCTTGGTGCCGCCAAGGTACTCGTAGGCGGGGGTGGCCTTGGTCAGGTTGTTGGGCGCCGTCAGAACGTGTTC
The DNA here is from genome assembly GCA_948766235.1 of uncultured Oscillospiraceae bacterium. Taxonomy (GTDB): domain Bacteria; phylum Bacillota; class Clostridia; order Oscillospirales; family Oscillospiraceae; genus Enterenecus. The sequence goes on from CAQCFX010000012.1 coordinate 21,575, forward strand.
CCCAGCATACTTCTTGATGTCGCCGGAGGAGGAGCTGATTTTTACCTCGTTGCCGTTGCCCAGCCCGTCCTTGAACGTCAGACGTCCAAAGGCATCCGCTTCCACCTTAATGGCCTTATCGGCGGTAGTGGTCTCCTGGAAGCCGTTCTTGGTGTAGTTATAGGTGATCTCGCTCAGCTTCTTGTTGATGGCGTTGGCCAGCTTCTCGCCGTTGTTCGCGCCCTCGTACTGGCTCCAATCCTCCAGCTCGTCAAAGCTGATATCAAAGGAGGCGCCGTTGGTGCCGCCGTACTGGAAGCTCAGGGTGCCGGAGATGGTGTTCACGTCCAGCTCCTTAGTCAGGTCGAAGTCCTTGCCGATGATGGAGGACGCATCGCTCAAGCTCCCGCCCAGGCCGGATACGGTGTAGCTGGCGGCCGTGGCCATCTGCTTGACGCCGTTAATCCGGATATCGCTGGAGGTCTTGCCGCTGGCGGTAATCTTGTCCTTGAAAGTGCCGGCGGTGGTGGTGTTCACCGCGTTGGTGAAAAAGCTGTTGCTGAGCAGGTTGGTTTTGGAGGAGTAGGAGGTGTATTTGGTGTTGAAGTTCACCGCCTTGTCGATGATGCTGCGGTACGCCTCCTGCTGCCACTCAATCTTGGTGCGCTTTTTCACCAAGTTCTGAATTTTCAGCTTAATGCCGGAAACCGCATTTTCGATCATGGACTCGGTGTCCATGCCGCTGGCCAGACCACTGAGCACGTTCCGACTGCCGTAGATGCTGCTGGTGTTATAGCTGCTGTTGCTCAAACTGGTAATAGATGCCATATCAATCGCTCCTTTCTAAAAACTCCAAGGCACAGTGCCCGCCTCATGCCTGTCTTCGGAGAAAAATTTGAAAAAATTTTTAGAGTTTTTCTGTTCTACCTCTGTTCTTTTTTATCGACCTGTAGTATAGTAAACTTAAGACTTTTCTCCAAGTTTTTGTGAGAGGGAGGGAATATTCCTTGACTCAGATTATTACTGTCACAAACCAAAAAGGCGGCGTGGGAAAAACCACCACCGCCGCCGCCCTGGTCTGCGGCCTCCATCAGCGTGGGGCCAAGGTTTTGGGCATCGACCTGGACCCGCAGGGCAATTTAGGGTTCAACCTGGGGCTGGACATCGGCGCGGGAAACACCGTCTACGACGTGCTCAAGGGCGGCTGTTCCATTGAGGAGGCCATCGCCTCCACCGAATACGGCGACGTTCTGCCCTCGGACATCATGCTGTCGGCCGCCGAGGTGGAGTTCACCGTCCCCCGGCGCGAGTTTATGCTCAGCGACCAGCTCACCGGCGTGCGCTCCCGCTATGACTTTATCATCATCGACACGCCGCCCGCCCTGAATGTGCTCACGGTCAACGCCTACGTGGCCTCCGACGGGCTTATCGTCCCTATGGAGGCGGAGGTGCTCAGCCTGGTGGGCATCACCCAGCTTCAGGAGACCATTGAAACGGTGCGCTCCACTTTCAATCCCCATCTGAAGGTGCTGGGCATTCTCATCAACAAGTTCAATGGCCGCCTTACCCTGTCCAAGGACATATTGGAACTGGCCCAGGAGGTGGCCGAGCAGCTGGGCAGCCAGGTGTTCCAGGCCAAGGTCCACCGGGGCGTGGGCGTGGCCATGGCCCCTGCCCACGGGCAGAGCGTGCTCACCTACCAGCCCGACTCCCGCCCGGCTCAGGACTTCCAGGCTATCATCGACGTGGTGGCCGGCGACCGCTTTGCCCTTCCCAAGCCCAAAAAGGGCCTGAAGTATATCTCTAAATTCTTTAACTAAGTAAGGAGCGTCTGTATCATGGCATCTAAGGACAACAAAACCAGCAAAACCGCCCGGGTAATGAACCTGTTGAGCAAGAAATCCGACCCCGCAGTGGAGGAGGAGGCCGCGCCTCCCGCTCCCGCCGCCCCTGTGCCCCCCATTGTCACCTCTATGGCCCCGGACGCCGCCGTCTCCGTCCAAATCAAAAACGCCCTGGAAGACGCGCTGGAGGACGAGCTGGGCCCCGGGCAGACCGTCACCGTTCAGGCGGCCCCCCCTC
>CAQCFX010000012.1:23647-36378 GCA_948766235.1 uncultured Oscillospiraceae bacterium
CGAGGTGGCCCCGGCCCCAAGCCAGCCTGCCCCTGAGCCTGAGCCCATCCCGGAGCCGGAGGCCCCCGTCATGTGGCACGACGCTCCCCTGCCCATCCCCCCCAGCCCCGGCTATATGAACGTGATGCAGGTGCTGGTGGAGGAGAAAGCACCCAAGTATATTGAGATGTTCGGCCTGTGCTCCTGCAAGCGCTGCCTGGAGGATGTAAAGGCCCTCACCTTGAACCACCTCCCCCCCAAGTATGTCGTCTTGGAGCGGGGCGATATGATTCCCCGGCTGACGGTGTATGAGGGAAAGTTCAGCAGCGACATTACGGCTCAGCTGCTCCAAGCCTGCAAGCTGGTTATGGAGCGGCCCCACCACAGCCGCTGAGTCCTATACAGAAAAACTCTGACAGGCGCCAGGCGCCTGTCAGAGTTTTTTGTCTTTTGGGGGAATCTCCCGTTATTCGGCGGGCGTTTCCTCAGTCTGCCCGTCCGCCGGCGCTTCTCCTTCCCCCTGACGGGGGTAGGGATTGGTGAGCTGCTCCCAAAGGGTATTCACGTTTTCCATACAGATAAAGTACACGCTGGTAATCATATTGTCCTGAATACCCAGCTCCTCAGCCAGCGCGGTAATCCGCTCCCAGTCCGCCGCCTCATAGCTGAGCACCAGGTCGTACAGCTTGCCGCAGCGCCCCTCGTGCTTGAGCAGAGCGTTCTTTATCTCATCCGCCACCGGCACTTCGGCCAGAATCTCCTCCATAGGCGCGTCGATGAGATAGTTCAGGGTGGAGAACATTCCCATCAGATAGCCCTCGGACTTGGAAATGGGCATATTATGGGCGTAGTTCATCAGCTCGCTGCAGAAGTTAGCCCGTAAGAAGGAGCGCTTCAGGAACTCCTCGGACCCCGGATCCACCTCGCTTTCCGCGTTGCTGGCGCTGAGCAGATAAATCCACTGCTTCAGCTGGCCCAAGCCCAGGGTCATGATGGCCTGAGTGATGGTAGTCGCCCGGTAGCGCAGAGCGAAATAGGCGGAGTTCACCATTTTCAGCAGGCCGTAGGTCAAGCTGGCGTCCGCGGCAATGAGCTGCTCAATCTCCTCCACGTTCGGCTCGTCCTTGGTGACGGCCACCATGAGCCGGAAGAAGTTGCTCTGGATGTAGGCGCTGCTGTGGGCCTTAGTGGTGAGCTTATCCGCCACGTAGGGTCCTTCCAGACCGTCCGCCCCCAAGGCCACCGCACGCTGGTACAGCTTTTCCTCATCGATATGGGTCACAATGCACTTGATATTCATGCTGTGGGCGACCTCCACCGTGTTGCGGATGGTGATTTCGCTGGAGGTCTTGCCGTTGATTTTGATAAAATGGATGTCATCCAGCAGGGACAGGTATCGGGGCGTGAACTGGAACTCGTTCACCGCCACCCGGTAGCCCTCCCGAACGTACTGCTGTACCAAATGCATAGACAGCGGGTGGATGATGACCGCGTCGTCAATCTGAATGACCAGGTCGGACTTGTCAAACAGGCGCGGAGTTTTTTTCATCAGCAGCATGGTGGTGAAGGTCATAAAATTCAGCGTACCCTTCAGCACCTTGGGGCTGTTCTGCGTCAGAAAATTATAGATGGTGTTGGCGGCGGCAAATTCTGCGCTGGAAGTGGAGCTGTCGCTGCTGAATGCCTGGTTCGCGCCGTGGTACAAAATTTCGTTTCCGATAATGCCGCCAGCAGCGTCCTTAATTGGCTGCCGCACAATGTATTTGCCGCTCATGGCTTGCTGCCTCCTATCCGAACTCATCCTTTGCTGTGCTGCTTGTCAAACCGCTCCAGCAGACGGTCCATCACGTCCACCAAATGTCCGATTTCCGGCTTGGTCAGCTGCTCATCCGCACCAAGGTCCCGGCCCTTGCGCCTCATCTCCTCACTGATGAGGGAGGAGAAAATAATCAGAGGAATCTGCTTGAAGCGGCTGTGGTCCTTCACCAGCTTGGTCAGCCGGTGGCCGTCCATCTGAGGCATCTCGATATCGGTGATAATCAGCGCCACATCCTTCTCCAGCGCGTCCTCAGTGGGCAGAGCGCACAGAGCCTCCCACAGCTCCTGGCCGTTGGGGAACATATGCAGGTTGACATAGTTGGCTTTGCGCAGGGAGTCGCCAATCATTTTGCTCAGCAGCACGGAGTCCTCCGCCACCCAGATGGGCCGGTCGTTCCGAGTGCGCGGGCCAAGCTGCTCCACCTCGGAGATTTGGATGGAGGTCTCCGGCGCAATCTCGGCCACAATGCGCTCAAAATCCAGGATGGTGACCAGCTCGCCGTCGCACTGGGCGATGCCGGTGGCCACGCTCTCCGTGCCGCCGGACACGGTTTTGTCCGGCTTTTGGATATCCGTCCAGGAGATGCGGCTGATGCGGTCCACCGTGTGCACCCGGAAAGCGATGAACATCTTGTTGAAATTGGTGATGATGAAAATATCCTTGGGGTCCTTCGGGCTGTCTACGCCCAGGTACTGGGGCAAATCCACCACCGTAATCACTGTGTCGCGGGGCTTGAAGATGCCCTCAACCGACACGTGGGCGTGGGGCATGGGCTTGACCGGCGCGGAGATCATAATCTCCCGCACCTTGGCCACATTGATGCCGAACAGGTTGCCGCCAATGGTAAATTTCATGATTTCAATCTCATTGGTACCTGATTCCAGCAAAATGCCCTGCTTATTTTCTTCCATCATTTCCAAGCACTCCCTTTCATCTTGTGCGCCGTTAAATAATCAGCTCCTGGCGGCCGTAGCAGCGCACACAGCCCAGTCCGCTGTTTACATCGAAAAGCAGCGTGCGGGCCACCGACCCGCCCACATCCTCCTTCAGCAGGCGGATGCCTTCCTTTTTCAAGTTCACACGCACACTCTCAATATTTCTCTGTCCAATATTGCCCAGCGAGCCGCTTCCGTCCTTGAACATCATGGCCCCGCCGGCAATCTTGGCGGTAATCCTGGCGCGGCTGGCCCCCTTGGCCTCCATCTGCTTCAACGTCTCTCTGATACCAGTATCGGCATATTTCATCGGGTTTTTCCGCCCCGTCTCCATATTCAGCGGCAGCATGATATGCACCAGCGCTCCCAGCTTGAGCTTGGGGTCGTGCAGGCAGATGCCAATGCAGGACCCCAGTGCATAGGTGACCAACATACCCTCCCCTTGGGTCATCTTCATGTCCGCGATACCGATTACCAGCTTGTCACTCATCGCTTACGCCCAGCTTCCGTAATAGAGCATTCAACGACCGCAGGTCGGGCGACATCAGCAGGCGGCAGGGAACCTGCTTGTTGTCGCATACAAAATTTCCGCCGATGGTCATAATATAGTCGGACTGACCGCCGTATTCCGCCATGGGCACGGCCAGAATCGCCCCTTGCATATCCACCGTGAAGGCGGGCACCGTCAGGGTCACATCCATTCCAGCCAAGCCGCTCAGCGCGTTGATAAAGGTGGAAATCATAATATTTCCCACCTCCACCAAGGCGGAGTTTCCCAGCTCCTCCAGCTCGCTGTAGTCCTTAATGGTCTCCTTCAGCATACTCTCCAGCACCAAATTGACAAAGTCAATCTGCTGGCAGGACAGCATGATTCCGTTGATTTGGCCGCCCATCTTTACCAGCACGCCGGCGGTAATCTCCTCCGGGCCGCCAATCCACTCGATGGCCTCGTTATAGCCCATGATTCGCACCTCTGGCAGCGTGATGCGCACCTCCTTGCCCAGCAGCTGGGACAGGGCGGTGGCAGCGTTGCCGGTGCCTACGCTGCCCACTTCCCGGAGCGTGTCAAGCTCCAGGGAGTTGAGCTCGTCATAATTTTTGATCGACATTCAATTCCCTCCTTAGTTGCGAAGATTATTGATGGTCGTCTCAATCTCATCGGAGGTCTGCACCATCTTCAGTGCCATACCATAGGCCCGCTGGGACTCGATGACCTTGGTCAGCTCCTCGGCCAGGTCCGCGTTAGAGCGCTCCAAAAGCCCCTGGCGCAAAACGCCGGTGCCATAGCTCAGGTTTCCGTTCTTGTCCACCGGCAGGTAGCGGGTGTCGCCCAGCTGCTGCATCCCGTTATAGTTGGCATAGTCGAAAATGCCGATGGGCTGCATCTCCTTGGGGTCGTCAATCTCAATCAGACCGCCCGTCTCGCTGAGCACAAAGCGCCCCGTGCCGTCCCCCAGGCAGTACACCGTCTCCATGATGGCCCGGCCGTTTTCATCCGTCTCTCCGGTGGCCCGCTGAAGCTCAGACATATAAAACGCGCCGTTTCGGGTAAAGGTGACCTCGCCGGTGGCCAAATCCACCAGGCCGAAGAAACCCTCCCCCTCAATCATGTAGTCCAGGGTGCGCCCGGTGTCCGCCACGCCGCCCTGCTCGAAGTTGGTGGAGGTCATCAGCAGCCGGCCGCCCACGCCCATGGGCAGCTCCTCCTCCACGCCCCGGTGGTTTTGGTACATCAGCGCCTCGAAGTGGGAGCGGTCGGCCTTGAAGCCGTAGGTGTTCACGTTGGCGATGTTGTCGCCGTGAACGTTCAGGCGCTGGAGCTGCTGCTGGGCGCCCACGGCGCCAATGTAAAACGATTGATTCATGCTCCCTCACCTCACATACGTCCAATGTCGCTGGCGGAATGGCCCATAACCTCATCGTACATCTTGCTCACCGACGCCGCGCTTTGCAGCGCGCGCTGGCAGGTGAGCATTTCCGTCATCTGGCGAATCATATCCACGTTGGAGCGCTCCAGATACTTCCACAGAATCTGGGGATTTTCCACCGCCTCAGCGCCCTCTCCGATGAAGAAGCCCCTGGCGTCCTGCTCCAGCGTCTGCATATCCTCCTCCGGGAAGGCGTAAATCCCCAGGCTGCCCAGATAGCCGCCGTTCTGGGTGAAGATATTCCCCTGGCTGTCCACGTCCAGCTTGTCCGTGGCCAGCAAAATGGGCTCGCCCTCCCGGTCCAGCACCCGGCCCTGGCCGGGATAGCACAAATAGCCCTCGTCGTCCAGGGAGAAATTTCCCGCCCGGGTGTAGGCGATATTGCCCTCATCGTCCTGAATGGCAAAGAAGCCGTCCCCCATGATGGCAAAATCCAAAGGAATGCTCGTGGGCTCCGGGATGCCCTGGTCATAAATGACGGTGATTTCGCTGTTGGCCCGGATATAGCTCTGCCGGCCGATGTCCGTGTAGACCTTCTCCTTGTTGCCCACGCGGCTGTACATCACATCGTCAAAGGTGGTCGCGGTGTAGCGGCTCTCCTTGAAGCCCGAGGTAGAGATATTCACCATGTTGTTGCCCACCACGTTCAGGTGACGCTGCTGAGTCAGCATACCGGAGGTGAGGTTATAAAAGCCTTTATACATCTTTCATCATGCCTTCTTCCGCTTTTTGGTGGATTTTGGGGGCGCTTCACTGTTCATATACGTGCCCATATGCTCTCGCAGCTTGCCAATGGCCCGAGAATGGATTTGGGAAATCCGCGGCTCGCTCACTCCCATCACCTGGGCGATCTCCTTCATGTGAAGGTTTTTTTCGTAGTAGAGGGACAGCACAATCTGCTCGTTTTCCTGTAGGGCGGAGATGCCCTGGGCCAGGGTCTGCTGAAGCTCCCGCTCCTCCAGCACGGTCTCGGGCTGGAGCTTGGGGTCCTGGTCGGACACCTCAAAGCGATAGCCCTCCAGGTCCCGGGCGTCCATCAGCGCGTCCAGCGAGAGGGTGTTGGACAGCGCCACCCGGGCGGCTTCCTTTTGGTACTTGTCCGTGGGAATGCCCAGGTGCTGGGCCACCTCCTGGTCGGTGGGAAACCGCCCCAGCTCGTTGGCCAGGTTGGACACCGCCGCGTCAATCTCCTTGGCCCGCTGCCGGATATTCCGGGGCAGCCAGTCCTGCTTTCGGGCCAGGTCAATGACCATCCCCCGAATGCGCTTGGCCACATAGGTCTCAAATTTGATTCCCTTTTCCGGGTCAAACTTGTCGATGGAGGTGAGCAGGGTCAGAATGCCCTCGCTGACGATGTCGTCCACCTGGGCAAAGCTGCTGTACACCCCCCGAATCTGGAGGGCCGCGCTTTTGATCAGCCCTTCATACCGCAGCACCAAGGGCCATTTCAGCGCCTCGTCCCCGCTCTGCTTATAGGCGCTGAGCAGGTCCGGCGTACTCATGGCCTCAATCTCCGCCTCGGTGTACCGCCTGACGGCAGTCGGCGCGCTCATGTTCCCACCGCCCTTCGCTCCGTGCGCATGGGCGCCTCAGCGACGATATTGCCAAGGGCCTGAATCTGCACGCTGTTCGTAATCTCATTGAACGACAGCACGTAGACATTGGGATAAAATTGGGTAATCATCTTTCCGAAGTAGCCCCGAATCACCTGGCTGACCAGGATGACCGGCGTCTGGGCCAAGTCGCTGAACTTTTTCAGGTGCTCCGCCATTTGGGTGATAATGCTCTGCATCATCTCCGGCCCCATGGCCAGATAGACCCCCTGCTCGTTGCGGGTGAGGGAGGAAATAATCTTCTTCTCCACCTCAGCGTCCAGGGTGATGACCCGCAGCTGCCCATCCTCGCAGAAGCGCCTGGTGATGGTGCGCGCCAGAGCGCCGCGCACCTGCTCGGTGGTCATATCCAAATCCCGGCCCTGAGCCATGGCGTCGGCGGCGGTCTCCACAATGGTGGACAGATCCTTGATGGGCACGCCCTCCTGAAGGAGGTTGCGCAGCAGTTTTTCCAGCTTGGCGTAGGGGATAATGCTGGGCACGGCCTCCTCCACCAGCTCCGGGGAGCTCTGCTTCAGGTTCTCCACCAAGCGGATGGTCTCGGAGCGGGTGAGCAGCTCATAGGCGTGCTTCTTCACCGTCTCCGCCAAATGGGTGAGCATGACCGACAGCGGGTCGATGACGTTATAGCCGTAAATCTCCGCCAGCTCCTTGTTTTCCGGCAGAATCCACCGGGAGGGAATGCCGTAGGCCGGTTCGATGGTCTCAATGCCGTCGATTTCACCCAAGGGGTTGGGGGGTTCCAGCGCTAAGTAGTAATCCACCAGGATTTCTCCCTCGGCCACCACCTCGCCCTTAATGCGGATGGCGTACTGGTTGGTGCCCAGCGCGGAAGAGTCGTGCAGGCGGATGGAGGGAATCACAAAGCCCATGTCCTGGGCGTACTGCCGCCGGAAGATGACAATGCGGCTGATGAGCTTGCCGCCGTGGCTCTCGTCCACCAAGGGAATCAAGCTGTAGCCAAACTCCATCTCCACCGGCTCCACGCTCAGCAGGGAGTATACATTGTTGATGTCCTTGTAATAGTCGTTCTCGCTGGGCGCGGCCAGCTCGGGGGGAATCTCGGGGGCCTGGGTCTCCGCGGCCGCCTCCGCCCGCCGCTGGGCATCCATCTGACGCAGGAGCAGGAATCCGCCGCCCAGCAGGGCCGCGCCGCCGATGAACAGGGGAACGGTGGGCGTACCGGGGATAGCCGCCAGAATCACCAGGATGACGCCGGTGGTCATGATGGCACGGGGCTGGGCCTTGAACTGGGACAGCACATCCAGGTTCAGGCTGCCGTCGGACACGGAACGGGTGACAATCATGCCCGTGGCGGTGGAAATCATCAGGGACGGAATCTGGGACACCAGGCCGTCGCCGATGGTGAGGATGCCGTAGGTGCTCATGATCTCCATGATGTCGCCGCCGCCGTTCATGTAGCCGATGGCAATGCCGCCCACCAGGTTGATGACGGTGATGATGATGGACATGGTGGAGTCGCCCTTGACAATCTTGGTGGCGCCGTCCATGGCGCCGTAGAAGTCGGCCTCCTTCTGAATCTTCTCCCGGCGCACCCGGGCCTGCTGCTCGTCGATGAGGCCGGAGGACAAATCCGCGTCAATGGCCATCTGCTTGCCGGGCATGGCGTCCAGGGTGAAGCGGGCCGCCACTTCGGACACGCGCTCGGCGCCTTTGGTGATGACGATGAGCTGCACCAGCACGATGATGAAGAAGATGACAAAGCCCACCACAAGGTTGCCGCCGGTGACCAGCTGTCCGAAGTTTCGGATGACCACGCCGGGGTCGCCGGTGGTGAGAATCATCCGGGTACTGGACACGTTCATGCCCAGGCGGAACAGGGTGGTGATGAGCAGCAGCGAGGGGAAGATAGAGAACTCCAGCGCATCGGAGATGTTCATGGTAATCATGAGAATCATCACCGACAGGCCGATGTTCACCACCAGCAGAATGTCCAGAATAGCGGGGTTCAGCGGGACAAACAGGAACATGACCACGACCACCACAAACAGCGCTATGGCATTGTCCAAAATGCGTTTGAGCATGGCGGGTCACACCTCCTTCGCCGGAGCATCGTCGGCACAAGCCTTGCCCACCGGCTCCGCTGTGCCTCCTCCCCCGGCAAAGCCTGAAGGGCGGCTTGCCGGGTCTCAAGAACCTACTTTACAATCTGCTTCTTCTCGTTCAGCTTGAAGATATACACCAGCACCTCCGCCACCGGACCGTACAGGTCGGGGGGGATGAACTGGTTCAGCTCTCCCTGGGCGTACAGCGCCCGGGCCAGCGGAACGTTTTCAATCACCGCGACTTTATTCGCCTCGGCAATCTCCACAATGCGCATGGCAATGTTATCCTGGCCTTTGGCCAGCACGATGGGGGCGTCGTCCTGCTCCGGCTTATAACGCAGAGCCACGGCGAAGTGGGTGGGGTTACGGATGACTACGTCCGCGCCCGGCACCTGCTGCATCATGCGCTGCTGGGCCCTTCGGCGCTGAATCTCCTTAATCTTCCCCTTCACCTGGGGGTCGCCTTCCATCTGCTTATATTCTTCCTTAACCTCCTGCTTGGTCATCTTCATCTGCCGCTCATAATCCCACCACTGGTAAAAGAAGTCCATGGCGGCCACCGCCACAAAGGCGATGCAGATGCGCAGCACCATCCCCCCCGCCATCTCCACCAGGTGGGCGACGGAGGCGGTCAGGTCGGTGTACAGATAGTTCGAGCTCTCCAGAAACATATCCCGGATGCTCAGAAAGACAATGAACAGAAGGAGAATAATCTTAATCAGGTTTTTCAGCGTCTCAATAATGCTTTTCAGGGAGAACAGCCGCTTAATGCCCTGAAGGGGGCTGAGGCGGCTGAATTTCGGTTTAATGGACTCGCCGCTGACCAGGAACCTGGTCTGGGCGAAGGTGGCGCCTACCGCGCACAGGATGGCCACCGCCACCACAGGCCCCACGGTTTTCGCAATTACCATGATGCCCTGGATGGCCAGCTCTCCCGACGTACTGCCCACCTCCCGGGGTTCCTCCCCCATGGTGGTCAGGCACAGCGCCATAAAACCGCCCAGCTGCTGGGTAAAGGCGCTGGTGAGCAGCCAGAGGGTGACGAAGGTGCCCAGCAGACTGGCCACCGCCACCGCGTCCCGGCTCATAAAGACATTGCCCTTTTTTCGTTCGTCCCGTCGCTTTTTCGGTGTTGCTTTTTCTGTTTTATTGCCTTCGGCCAACGTCCATCCCCCCTTTGCGCCGATGGGTCCCCGCCCTTTCCCAAGCGGGGGGGGAGGGGAGACGAAGCGGAGCCTTACCGTCCGGCGGCCGCTATCCGCCGCCGAGGAGCAGAATCTCATGGAGGCTGTTCAGCATGGTGCGCTCCGCCTCGATGAGAAATTCACTGAAGGGAATCAACAGCACAAACAGCAGGGCCAAGCCCACAATCACCTTCAGCTCAATGTTAATGGCAAACACATTAATCTGGGGGATTACCTTCATCAGCACCCCCATGCCCACCTGGGCAATCAGCTCGGCGGCCAGAATGGGCATACACAGCTTTACGGCCAGCACGGTGCACTCTATGAACAGCTCCAGCATGAACTGGAACGCGGGCACCCCCACGGACACCGCCCCCAGGGGGACAATCTCCTCAGAAGTGAGGAAGATGCGTAGCATGGTGTAGTGCCCGCCCCCGGCGAAAAACAGCAGCGTCATGAGCACGTTGAGAATCTGCCCGCTGACGGACATACTGGCCGAGGTCCCCGGGTCATACATTTGGTTCATGGTCATACCCATCTGGGTGTCAATCATGGTGCCCCCCAGCTGAGGGATATAGAAGAAAAAGCTCACCGCCATCCCCAGCAGGTAGCCCAGCCCCATCTCCAGCAGTATTCTCACCACCAACTCCGGGATGCTCCCGGGGACCGGTACCTGCTGGGTGGTCACGCCCATAACAAACCAGGACAGCACCAGCACCATGCCGCTGCGGAAAGCCGCGGGGATATTGGTGCGCCCCAGGATGGGATTAAAGAGGATAAACCCGCTCACGCGGGCCATGATGTAGAGCAGCAGGGTCATTTCCGGCCAATCAAACATGGGCTGCTCCTCCCGCTCAGCTGGCAATCAGCCGGAAAATCTCATAGGTATAGTCCCTGAGCGTGTCCAGCATCCAACCGCCTCCCAGCAGCAGTACGCCCACCACCACAATCAGCTTGAGCACAAAGGAGATGGTCTGCTCATGAATCTGCGTGACCGCCTGGAAAATGGCCACCACCACGCCCACCACCATACTCAGCAGAAGCATGGGGCTTGCCAGCCTAATGGCAATGCCCACCGCATCCCGCACCAAGTCCATTGCTTGCGTGGTATCCATGGCGTCTCCTTTCTGGGGCGGTTATCAGGATACTCCCTGAATCAAGCTGGAGAACATCAGCTCCCAGCCATTGACCGACACAAACAGCAGCAGCTTAAAGGGAGTGGAAATCATGGCCGGAGGCAGCATAATCATGCCCATGGACATCAGCGTGGAGGATACCACCACGTCGATGAGCAGGAAGGGAATGTAGAGCAAGAAGCCGTTGAAGAAGGCCCGCTCCAGCTCCTGGGTCATAAAGGCGGGCACAATAAGGCGCAGGGGAAGCTCCAGCGCTTGGGTCCCATCCGCAGGCACGTCCACGTGAGCCAGCTCACAGTACATCTCCAGTGTGTCCCACTTGACGTTGTCCAGCATGAACTCCTTGAGTGGAACGGACGCCCGGTCAATGAACTCCTCCTGCGTAATCTCCTCGTTGGTGTACGGCTCCCACGCCTCCTCCCCAATCCGGGTCAGCACCGGGTTCATGGTAATCAGCGTGAGGAAAATGGCGATGCCCACCAGCACCACGTTGGGCGGGCTCTGCTGAGTGCCCATGGCGGTGCGCAGAAAGGACAGGGAGATGATATACCGCGTGAACGAGGTCATCATCACCAGCAGGGAGGGCAGCAGGGAAATCATGGTGGTGAGGAACAGCACTTCCAGCGTCTGCACGCTGTCGCCGTTGATGTTAATCAGGCTGTCGCTCGGCATACCATCCTCACCTCGGCTTTCTTTGCTTGAGTACAGTGCGCAGCGCCTCGCCAAAGCTGGGCGGCGCACTCTGGCCGGGGTCCGGCGCAGTCAGGGCCTGGGCCTCCTCGGCCGTCAGCTCCGCCAGCAGGGAAACCCCCGACGCAGCCACGCCCAGCAGGAGATACCGCTCCCCCGCCCTCACCAGGGCCACGCTCTGCTCCCGCCCCAGGGACAGGCGGGTGAGCACCTTGAACTTATCCGCTCCGCCGGACAGGCCCATCATTCCGCCGCCCCGGCCCGCCACGTATTTCGTGAACAGATAGGCCAGCGCGATGACGGCCACCACGCACACCAGCATCCACAGCAGTGTGAGAATGTTGTCCAGCCCGCCGTTTTGAACCAGCGCCGCAGGGAATTTGCGCAAAGGCATTTGAATCAGGGCGCGCCCAGAATGGAGGTAACGGTTTTCAGCACACGGTCGGGCTTAAAGGGCTTGACGATAAAGTCCTTGGCGCCGGAACGCACCGCGTCCATTACCATGCTCTCCTGGCCCATGGCGGAGCACATGACCACGTTGGCGCTGCCGTCCTTGGCGCGGATGGCCTTCAGGGCCTCCAAGCCGTCCATGTTGGGCATGGTGATGTCCATCACCACCAGGTCGGGGCCAATCTCGCTGAATTTCTCCACCGCGTCGGCACCGTCCACCGCTTCAAACACCTCGGTGTAGCCGTTCTTGGTCAGAGTGTCCTTAATCATCTTGCGCATGAAAGCAGCGTCATCCACTAACAGAATTTTCTTAGCCATGGTAGTATCCATCCTTTTTCAATTTATGTTGTGTACCCCGCTATACAGCGGCGCAGGGGCTGCTCTTATTTTTTTGTCGCCAGCATCTCAATGGCCGGGGTCTGTACAATCTCGGTGATTCGCACGCCGAAGTTGTCCTCAATGACCACAACCTCGCCCCGGGCAATGCACTTGCCGTTGACAAACAAATCCACCTGGTCGCCGGCCAGCTTATCCAGCACCACCAGCGAACCCTTGGCAAATTCCAGAATATCCTGCACCTTCCGGCGCGCCCGGCCAATCTCCACCGTCACCTGGAGCGGCACTTCCATAATCAGATCCAGGTTCTGGGCCTGTTCCTTGCTCAGCCGGTCCGCCGCGTCCATTTCCTCCATCGGCACCGGCTTGGTGGAAATGACCTTGGGCTCAGGCGCAGCGCGCTGGGGCTGCTCCTGCTGGGGCGGATAGGGGTATGGATAGGGCGGATAGTACATCGGCGGATAGCCCATATATCCCCCCTGCATCATCCCGTCCGGCCCAGACATAGGATAGGCGGGCATCTGTCCCTGCTGGCCCATCTGGGCCGCGGGAGCGCCCTGGGCCGGCGCGGGGCCGGGCTGTGGGGCCGCCTGCG
>CAQCFX010000013.1 GCA_948766235.1 uncultured Oscillospiraceae bacterium
CAGGTTGTTGATGACGCCAATCTTGGAGCTGACCTTGGAGCCGCCCAGGATGGCAACGAGAGGACGCTTGGGGTTGGCCAGCGCGCCGCCGATGAAGTCCAGCTCCTTCTGAATCAGGAAGCCGGACACGGCGGGCAGGTAGTCGGCCACGCCGGCGGTGGAGGCGTGGGCGCGGTGGACCGCGCCGAAGGCGTCGGACACGTACACCTCAGCCATGGCCGCCATCTTCTTGGCCAGCTCGGGGTCGTTCTTGGTCTCGCCGCTCTCAAAGCGGGTATTCTGCAGCAGCAGAATCTCGCCGGACTTCAGGGCGGCGGCCTTGGCGGTGGCGTCGGGACCCACCACGTCGTCGGCCAGAATCACATCCTTGCCCAGCAGCTCGGAAAGGCGCTTGGCCACCGGCTCCATGCGCAGCTCGGCCAGGGACTTCTTCCACTTCTCCTCGGTGAGGGTGGCGGGGTCCTTGCCCTTCTCGGCCTGCTTCTTGACCCACTTGTCAAAGCTGGCCACCGGCTTGCCCATGTGGGAGCAGGCAATCACCGCCGCGCCCTGCTCCAGCAGGTACTGGATGGTGGGCAGAGCGGCGCGGATGCGCTTGTCGTCGGTGATGACGCCGCTGCCGTCCTTGGCCATGGGCACGTTGAAGTCGCAGCGCAGCAGGACCTTCTTGCCCTTGACGTCGATGTCTTTGACCGTTTTCTTGTTGTAGTTCATGGTGTTCTAACTCCTTTCATTTTGCGGCTTGAAGTGAATTAGGTTTAGCTCTAAAAATGGTAACGCTTCATGTCTTAGCCACCTGCTCCCGGGCGCTCCGCGCTTCTTGCTGTCACGCTGCGTAGCGGCCAGGACGCTCGGTCACTTTCCCTCCGTCTCGCTTCACAAACAGAATCGCTGCGCGATTCTTGATTTGTAAAGCTCGCTCCGGTCCAAGCTCCCTCGCTGTCCGCTACTCCGCGCTTCCTCCTGCCATTTCTCCCACGCCGGACAAATCGGGAAACCCCTGCTGCCTCAAGGCCTCGTAGGTCAGCACGGCCACGGAGTTGGACAGGTTCAGGCTCCGGGCGTCCTCCCGCATGGGAATGCGGATGCAGCGCTGGGCGTGGGCCAGCCGGAACGCCTCGGGCAGGCCGGCGGTCTCCTTTCCGAAGAACAGCCAGCACCCGTCCCGGAATCGGGCCTGGGAGTAGTCCCGGGGGGCTTTGGTGGTGGCCAGCCACAGCTCGCAGACGTCATTGCGCCGAAACAGCTCGTCCAGGCTGGGATAGACGGTTAGGTCCACCATGGGCCAGTAGTCCAGACCCGCCCGGCGCACCGCCCTCTCGCTGATATCGAAGCCCAGGGGCTCCACCAAATGCAGCCGGCAGCGGGTAGCGGCACAAGTGCGGGCGATATTACCGCAATTCTGCGGGATTTCTGGTTCAACCAACACGATATTGACCATAACATCCTCCCTTAACCACGGACATTATATTCGCTTGCGCCGCAAATAGCAAGAGAAAATGTAGCAAATCTGTGAAAAATTTAACCTTTTTTGCTGGCACTTTGCCGAAGCCCCTCTGTTTTCCCCGCCTTGTTCCGTCTTTTTTCGCCCCCAGGCGCTGTCTTCGCCCCGCGGAATACCCCACCGCATCCGCTCATATGCTTCCCCTGAGGGAACGCCCGCCCCGCCCTGTCCCATCTGCCAATCCAAAATAGTCCCGTTTTATTGCCCTTTTGTTCGATATTTTTTCCACATTTTTCTTTACCCCCCCTTGAAGATTGTCATTTTTTTGGTATAATATAAAATAATGGCCTAAAATAGTGCTCATTTGCCCCGGCTTTTGGGAACAGGAGGCAGCCCTATGGATCAAGCGCACGTCCGCCGCACCCCAGACCCCGGGCGGCCCCGATGGGATTCCTCCCCGCCCCCCGGCGTCACCGCCCAGGAAATCGACTCCATCCGCCTGTATGCCGGCGACGACATTCCCGGCAGGACAGAGTATTTTTACCAGCTCCCAAACGCCTATCAGACCCTTAACCTGCTGATGATGGAGGGGCTGGAGGGCGAACAAATCCGCGTCTGCCTGGAGGGGCAGAGCCCGGACTCCATCTATATTCGGGAATGGCGGCGCACGCTGAAGGTGTTCGTCGACATTTTTCGTGCCCAGTGCCGCTGCCGCGCCTTTGCCGCCAAGCAGGGCGCGGCGCTGCCCCAGCTGTACCGGGCGGACCGGCGGCTGAACGCGCAGCGGATGCAAGCCCTGGGCCGCACCTTCGCCTTTACCTCCATCTCCAAGGGCAAATGCCTGCCCAGCTTTGCCGCGGGCAAGCAGGAGCCCGCCCTGCTCCACATCACGCTGGACGACGACTGCCCCTATCTGGACATGGCCGCCGTTCTGGGGAGCGGATACATATACGCCAAGGAGGCGGAGCTGCTGCTGCCGCCCTTCATCCATGCCCAGGTGACGGGCGGACAGTATTTGACCCCGCAGCAGCTGAACCTGTACAGGCTGGACCCCAATGTGCCGGTGCTGTCCTATCAGGTGCGCTTTGGCGGCTTTTGCGGCGGGGAGGGCAAAGAGAACCCGCACACGCTGGTCCGGCGTCTGGACCAGGACCAGGCAAACGCCGCCGCGGTGCTGGAGGCCATATGCGCCCGGCGCAGCCTGGACGGCCTCTCCGACGGCGAGCTGCGCCGCTACGCCCGCTGGAAGCAGAGCTTCTCGGAACTGGTGCGGGCGTACTTCCGCCAAATCTGGGCGGATGCTTCTCAAGCTTTATGAAAGGGGTGACGGAATATGGACGATGCTTTCTTCCCGGAATACGGCCGTATCCCCGGCCCTCCCGCCGGCGCGTTCCCACGCCCCCCTCAAATGCCCTGGACCATTGAGCAGCAGCTGCGCTCCTATGCCATGAGTCCCCAGAGCACCGAGCGCCACCAAATTTTGTGGACCTCCTGGCAGCAGGACCGCCGGTGGCTCTCCCAGCTGCTGGATTTCACCGTTTTCTCCGCCCCCATGTACAGCCGCCACAACGCCGCTCACTGCGAGGCGGTCATCCATAACATCGAGTGCCTGCTGGGGGAGGAGGAAATCCGGCGGCTGTCGGCCAGCGACTGCTTCGCTCTTCTGGTGGCGGTCTATTTGCATGACATTGGTATGGTGGCCACCAGCGCGAACCGGCGGGGCGCGGTGAAAAGCGACGACTTCCGCCGCTTCGTGGAAAAGCTCCAGAAGTCCCCTGACCCCAGCATGCGCTGGTCGGCGGACGTCTTCAGCAAGTGGTCCTCCCTGACGGAGGATCAGGACCCAGAGTACCAGCCCCAATACGACATCTACCGCTCCATGGTCCTGCTGCTGGCGGAGTACCAGCGCAGGCAGCACGCGGACGTGTCCGCCCACCGGCTGGAGGAGTGGATTAAGGACCCGGCCAAGCTCCAGAACGGGCTTTTAATGACCGGCATTCCCATGCGCATCTTTTTGCAGATTGCCGGCTGCGCCCGCGCCCACGGGGAGTCCGATTTCCACACGCTGCTTAACACCCTGCCCCAGTACGACGGCGGCTTTGCCCAGGACACCTACCACCCCATGTTCATCGCCGTTCTGCTGTCCCTGGGCGATATTCTTGACCTGGACAGCAACCGCTTCAACCCCTTTACCCAGGACGTGGCGGGAGAGGGCGACCTGTTCCCCGCCGCCTCCCAGGCCCACTACCTCAAGCACCAGGCCATCCGCTCCCTGCGCATCTCTCCCAAGCGCATCCACATCGAGGCGGACTGCGGCAGCCCCGACGAGCTGCGCCTGCTCTACCAGGAGCTGGACTGGCTGGGGGGCTTCCTGAAAAATTGCAGCTACCACTGGGCGTCCATCGCGCCGGACAACTTCCGGGGCTGCCTGCCGGTGGTGGAGCTGGACAAAGTCAGCCTCAACGGCGCCAGCATCCCTCCCGACCTGGTCACCACCAAATTTGAGCTGTCCCAAAAGAAGGCGTTTCATCTCCTGTCCGGGGCAAATCTCTACGACCTCAAGTATCCCTTCCTGCGGGAGCTGCTGCAAAACGCCATCGACGCGGTCAAGCTCCAATATTTTACGGACTACAGCGCCTCGGAGTTTGGAAAGATGGAGACGCTGGGCCTGTGTCAGGCCAACCAGGCTATGCCCTTCAAAAAGTACCCCATCCACGTGGACATGGCGGTCAAAAAGCGCCATCTGAATTCCGACGGCCAGCTCAGCGACATTGTAAAGGCCGACTTTGATATGCCCCTCAGCCAGCTTCTGCGGGAGTATGAGTTCGGCGTGGAAATCAAGGTGCAGGACTGCGGCATCGGCATCAGCGCGGAGGATATTCAGCATATCTCCCAGGTGGGCTCCAGCCACGAGCACCGGCTGGAACGCATTTCCCATATGCCCGAGTGGCTGCGGCCGACAGGCCATTTCGGCATTGGTCTGCAATCCCTTTTTTTGGTGGATGACCGCTTCACCTGCGTCACCCGCACCCGCACGGCGGAATGCTACGAGATGACCTTCCACTCCGGCGACCGGTCGGAGGGCTATATCAATATCATCCCCCGGCCCGTCCACAGCGCCGGCCAGGGCGACATCCCCTACGGCACCTGCTTCTCCGTCTTCGTGCCGGAACGCCACAAGGTGTCCCACAACGACGATATGACCGGCTGGCTGGGCATGGACCCCTATCAGGAGGACTATGCCAAGTACCGAAAGCTGCGCCGCTCCATTGAGCTGATGGTGCAGCTGGAGGAGAGCTTCACCTCTTTAATCGGCGAGCGGCTGTTCCCCATCATCACCCGGGAGCAGACCCTGGACCCATCCCTGGACAGCTTTGTGGCCCTCCGGGAAAAGCTGCGCACCCGCGCAAAGCACAGCGGGGCCGAATCCACCTGGCAGCCCATCTCCCCCAACATCCGGCGCCTGGACCGGGACGAGGAAAAGGAAGTCCGCTGCTGGCTGTTTGAAACCTCGGAGAAGGTCCCCCCGGCCTATCAGTTCGGGCAGCTGCCCGACGGCAGCGCCTACTCCTTTCACGTCAAGCGCGGCAGCCTCTGCGGCTGGAGCCAGCACGCCGGGTGCTTCTTCCGCTGCAATGCCCGCCGGATTCTCCAGCCCGACGGCGCCGGCGAAAGCGACGCCCAGCGCCGGCAGGGCGTCCGGCTGTTCATCAAGGGGCTGTTTGTCGCCGAGATCGCCTGCGTGGAAAACGACCTGTTTGACTGCATCGACATTCAGAACGACCAGCTTCAGGACCACCTGCAAATGAGCCGGGACGGCCTCACCGCCCAGGGCTTGCAGAAGCTCACCGACGAAATCGTCCCCCAGATTCAGCGCACCTTTGACCTGATTCTCCGGCGCATCAACGAGGCCAACCTGGCCCTTATGACGGAAAACCGCGCCGTCTGTCTCGCGGCGTTTCCCAAGGTCTGCGAGCAGGTGCTCAGCCACTACTCCAGGGACGGCGAGCGCTTCTTTGATACGACAATTTTCAACAAAAAATTTAAAAAGCATCTGGAGAGCTTCCCGGAAACCGCCTTTTCCTACTTCAGCCTTCTGCCTCTCTCGGAGCAGGACAAACACGACCGCGTGCTGGAGCACCCCGCCTGGTCCAAATTCTGGCGGGACGTGTTCTTCGCCCTGGTCCGGGATTCCCGGGAAAGCCGCGCCCAGTACTGGCTGAACGGCAGGCCCAACACCAGGGCCGGCATTGTCGGCCGGTTGCGTGACGCCTTTGAGGGCGAGGTCGAACCCAGGCTGAAAAAGAACCTGACCGACAGACTGCTCCATTCCCTGGACGGAAAGCTGCAAAAGGCCCGCGACAAGGCCCCGGCCCAAAAGAGCGCCCCACTGGTCAAGACCAGCCTGGACCGGTTCCGCAGCAGGCTGACGGACGTTCACCAGGTCACGTTCCTGTGCGCCCTGTGCTTCTTCTACGCCAACTCCTGCCGCTCCTCCGCAAAAGATTCCTGCGCCAAGGAGCAGGTTCCATGCAGCTGGGAGCACCTCAACCAGGGAATTTCCAGCCTTGTGCACCACATGGACCGCACCAACAACACCCTTGGCGCGGAGTTTTCCAAGCTGTGGGACGAGACCCTGCTGCTGCCCTGCATCGTGGAGACCCAGCCGGACGCCATCCGCCGCAGCGTCACCATTTCCGACGTCATGCTGCGCGGACAGCGCTACGCCGTCTTTTCCTCCCGGTCCTCACACCAGGGCCATTGGAAGCATATGCTGGTTCGTCTTTCCCCCTTCCCCGAAGCAGAGGAGCTCCTTCAAGCCCCGGGCGCCACGGTGGCCGAGCTGCTCAGCTGGCGCCCCGCCAAGGCCAGCCAGTGCCGGCAGCGGGAGCGGCTGCTGGAGCAGTGGCACGAGCAGACCATCGCACGAATCTACAACAGCCATTTCAGGCCCACCGGCGACAAGCCCGCCTCCCCTGATTCCAGCCTCTGGGAGAGTCCCACCGCGCGCTGGATGCTGAAAAAGCTGCCCAGCCTTTCCGCGGGCTCGGACGAAAGCGGCAACAACCGCATCAACGTTCTGGCCTTCCAGGCGCCCAACCAGCTGTTTATGAACACCCGCATGATTAACCTGCTCACCGAGCGGATGAAGAACACCTACGAGACCCACAACGCCCAGCGGATGCGCACCACCACCTGGGACGGACTGGCCGCGCTGAACTGCAAGGACGACATCACCACCAACATCCTGCGGGTGGACCGGGGCAAGGCCTCCGCCGCCAACCGCGGCCACTCCATGCTCATGGCTTTCCCCAGCCAGCTGCCCCAGAATATCTGCCTGCCCAACGGGAAAACCTTAAAAAAGCTTGAGATTCACACCACATACGACCT
Source organism: uncultured Oscillospiraceae bacterium (assembly GCA_948766235.1). GTDB lineage: Bacteria > Bacillota > Clostridia > Oscillospirales > Oscillospiraceae > Enterenecus. Next base: position 6,836 of record CAQCFX010000013.1, read on the forward strand.
GTTGAAGCTGTTCAGGAACATTTACACCCAGGAGAGCGGCAAAAAGGAGAATCTGTACGGCTTTACCTTCGCCCAGGAGGTGTTCGACTTCGCCAGCGAAATCTCCAAGCTGCTGAAGCTGGATTTGGACAATTTCCGCCGGCTTCCCGCCTCCGCTCCCGCAAAAGCCGGTGGAAACGACCGCTCCGCCGCCGGACAGGCCGAATTGCCTCCCCCGGCGGAAGAAAGCTCTCCGGCCAAGCCGCCCTCGCCGGCGGATCCCAACCCGTCGGAGGGCGGGCAAAGCCTGCTGGACATTCTTCAGCATGAATTCCGGACGCAGCAGCGGAAAAAGCTGGATCTGGACCCGTTTGTGTCCGACGAGGAGCAGGAGTATATTCGCTCCGAGGTGCACCTTAACGAGGAATTCTTCCTGGCGGAAAACAAGAATCAGCTGCGGGAAAACCTGGAAAATTCCTATCATAACAAGCTTCTCGACCTGTTTAGGGAATACCTGGGAGCGGACGAGGTACAGACCGCCTGGAGCAAGGTGGACCTGCCCGACGATTCCGAGCAGTATATGAATTCTCTGCTGGTGTTCCTCTATGGGTTTGACCTGGACGACCCCGGTATTCGCTCCAAGCTGAGCAGCTTCAGCCTCTATCAAGACGTAAGCGAGCTTTTGGACGAGCTGCAAAAGGTGTATCTGGCGGTTCTCTATCTCTTTGAATACTCCGCGCAGCAGTATCAGGAGGAGTTTTTGGAAAACATCTGCCGCTGGTGGGCGGACGAGGTTTGGGCCAAGGATTCGGGCCAGCCCGCCTTTGTCGCCTACAACAAGGACCATCTGATTGCTCCGCTGGAGCGGCAGGAGCTTTTGGCGCTGTATCAGGAGCAGCTTCGGATGCTGGTGCGCGCGCAGATTGCGCCGCTGAAATCTCCCATTGACAGCGTTCTTATTGGCCTTGACGCATTCCGGCCCGCATAGCAATTCTCAGGAATTGTTTTCGATAAATTTGGAGGGTACTCATGTCTGCAACTTATTCTAACGCTCCCATCTTCCCCGAACTCAGGAGCACAAAGCCCCAGTGGCTCATCAAGTCCAATCGGGAGCTGAACGACGGCTTTCTCAGCTATCTCTGGGTCGTTCAGGCTATATTCGACCGCGCTCAGCAGATTCTGGACGAGTTCTTTGCCCAAACGCGCCCACCCGCGCCCGACGGGTCCCCCGCCCGCCCCTGCTTCCCCATCCCGGTCCGGGAAATCGCCAAGCACTGTAACTTCCTGCTCTATGAAATGGAGCTGGCGGACCTGGATTCCATGGAGCAGGACAAGGACGGCGGCGGGCGCACCACCATCGCCCAGATGCAGATGCGGGAGCGCAGGCGGCGCGTGGACGACAGCGGACAGCTGGAGGCGGAAATTGCGGGCAGCATCGTTATCGACAAAAACCTGGGTGAAAACGCCAAGCGCTTTGCCATCGCCCACGAGCTGGGGCACTACGTTTTGCGCACCCTCAATCCCATCGGCCCTCTCTTTATCGAGGATTCCTGCCCCGGCCCCTTCGCCTATGTGCCGGAAAAGGAGTTTCTGGCCAATGAGTTCGCGTACGCTCTGCTGCTCCCCTATTCCCTGGTGAAAGAGCGTAAAAAGCGTTATGAGCAGGAGAACCGGTACAATCCCCTGAGCTATATGGACTGGATTCAGGTACTGGAAGTGGAGGCACAGCTGCCCCAGCACTATATCATTCTGGCCTATGAGGAGATTAAAAAGTGCCATCTGGCTGAGTCACAGTCTCAGCAGTCCCCCCCACCCGAGGCCGCCGCGCCACAGGAGGACGGCGTGGACAGCCCTCCCCAGAGCTGACCACGCAAACAAAAAGGAGTCCCGTCACAAAACGGGACTCCTTTTTCTATGTTTTTACAGCGTCCGAAGCACCTCCGCCACCCGCCGGCAGCGGACGGGAAACTGCCGCTTCAGCTCGGGCACGGCGTTCTCCATCAGGTAGGGGCGGCCCACCCGGCTGAGCATGGACACATCGTTGAAATTGTCTCCAAAGGCCATCACCTCATCCAGGCCAATGCCCAGCCCGGCGCACAGCCCTACCAGCCCCGTCCCCTTGTCCGCCAGGGTGAAGTCCAGCCACTCATCCCCCGCCACGGCGGCCTGGAACACCCGCCCCCACCGGGGCGCCAGCGCCGCCTCCATCTCCGCCGTTCCCGCGGGGCAGAAGGCCGCAATCTTCACAATGTCCTCCGGCACCTCCTCCGGGCGGGAGACAATCACGATGTTGTTCCCCTTGCTCTCCATCAGGGGCAGAATCTCCCCGTATTTCGGGCACAGATAGCTGGTGTCCGCCCCGGAGATGAGCACCTCCAGGCCGGGGCTGTCCATAATTTCCCGGCACAGCGCCACCGCCTTCTCCCGTTCCATCACCGTCCTGCTCAGCACGGGGCCGGGGGAGCCGGGTCCATACACCACCGCCCCGTTTTCGCACACAAAGGGGAGCTTGTCCGCCGCCGGGGCAAACAGCTTTCGCATACTGGTATACTGCCGCCCGCTGGTGGGGCAGAACAAAATTCCCTTGTCCCACAGCCGGTCGATCTCCGTAAAAATCTCCTGTGGAATCTCCCGCTCCCCATAGGGCAGCAGGGTGCCGTCAATGTCGCTGGCCACAAGCCGAATCATGCCATGCGCCTCCTTTACCTGCTGGTGTCCTGATACTCCGACGGGGACATCCCCGTCAGCTTCTTAAACGTGGAGGAAAAGTAGGTGATGTCCTTATACCCCACCTGCTCCGCCACCTCATAGACCCGGGCGCGGCAGTCCCGCAGCAGCTCCATGGCCTTGTGAACACGGTACCGGGTGATGTAGTTGGTAATCGTATAGTCCGTCTCCTTTTTGAACAGATGGCTCAGGTGACTCTCGCTCAGCCCCAAATGCTGGGCAATGGTGCCCACGCCGATGCCGGGATCGCCGTAGTGGGCGCCGATGTAATCCATGGCCTGAAGCACATACTTGCTCTTGTCCCCCTTTTTCAGCCCCGGCACCGGCGGGGAGAGCGTTTTCTCCCCGCCGGCGTATGACGTCATACGCCGGCGCAGATTGGTCACCGCCTGCTCCAAATCCCCGTCGTGAAAGGGCTTGAGCAAAAAATCCACCGCCCCCAGCCGAATTGCGGACTGAGCGTAGGCGAAGCTGTCGTAGGCCGTCAGGATGATCACATATGCGTTGTTCCCCTGCTCCCGCAGGCGGCGCAGCATCTCCAGCCCGTCCATCTTCGGCATTTTCAAATCGGTGATGATGAGGGTGGGGTCATACCGCTCCACCGCCGCCAGCCCCTCCTCGCCGTTGGCGGCCTCGCCCACCACCACGCAGTCCAGGGCCGCCCAGTCCACCGCCAGCACAATGCCCCTGCGAATCAGCTCCTCATCCTCCACCACCAGCACCTTCAGCATGGTTCTCCCTCCTCCCTGCGGATGGGCAGAACGGCCGTCACCACCGCCCCTGTGCCCTGCGCTGCGTTTTTTAGGGTCAGGCCGCAGCCCTCCCCGTAATACTTCAGCAAAATGGTGTCCACGTTATAAAGTCCCAGGCTGTCCTGTCTCCGCTCCAGAGCTCGAAAGCGCCCCACCATCTCAGCGGGCAGCCCCCGGCCGTTGTCCGCCACCGCAATGCGCAGCAGCCCCTCCGGCGTCCGCTCCGCCCTCACCCGCACCGCGCCGTTCTCCAGGCCATCGATTCCATGGAGAATTGCGTTTTCCACAATGGGCTGGAGAATCATCTTGGGCACCAGGCAGTCCCGCAGCTCCTGGGGCAGCTCCATGGAAAAGGTGAAGGAGTCGGACAGGCGGATGCGCTGAATCTCAATGTAGCGCTCTAAAATCTCCGCCTCCCGCCCCAGGGAAACGAACTCGTCCTGAGAGATGCAAAAGCGCAAAATATCCGCCAGATTGGTGGACATCAGGGCCACCTGGGGCACCTTGTTGATTTTGCTGATCCACTTCATGGTGTCCAGCGTGTTGCAGAGAAAGTGGGGGTTGAGCTGGGCCTGGAGCATCCGAATCTGGGCCTCGTTCAGCTCCCGCTGGTTTTCCACCAGCTGCTCCTGGTTGCGCTTGAGGGCGGCCACCATATGGTTGAACCGCCGGGCCAGCTCACCCAGCTCATCGTCTCCGGGGTGGGCCACCTGCACGTCCAGGTTGTTCTGCTCCACCTCCCGGATGGCCCCCTGGAGCCGGGCCACGGGCCGGAACATCTGCCGGCTGAGGCTCAGGCTCATGAGCACCGACACAGCCACACAGAACAGGGCGCTGAACGCGCTGACCGTATACAGCAGCCCCATGGTGTCCCGCCCCCACACCTGGGGGCGCTGGAGCACCAGGTACAGCCCTGTGGGCCCGTGGCGCTCCACCCGGTACAGGAAATCCTCCGACGCCCCCTCCAGCGCCTCCCCCGCCAGCAGCCGTGCGCGCAGCTCCGGGGCCAGGGCGGCCGCCAGGGAGGGCTGGGCGCAGTATACCGGCCGCCAGTAGCCGCTGAGCACCATCAGGCTGCCCTGCGCGCCATACTTGTCCTCCACCAGCTGGTGAAAGTCGGACTGGTACAGGCTGATGACCACGTAGCCCGCCCGCTCTCCGTCCCGGCCTGTGAGGGCCTTCGCCCCTTGGAGCAGGGGCGCGGCGCTGTCGGTGACGTCCTCGCAGGCGGCAAAGGCCAGAGCGTCCCCGTCTTCCGCCCTTTGCAGCACCCCCCAATCCACGGGCAGGCTTCGCTGAGCCGGGGCGTTCCGGGTGGAGTACCGCCAGGCCCCCTCCCGGTCATAGAGGTCAAATTGGGCGTACTCCCGGACCTCCCCGGTGGCCGCAAAGAGCCGGGCGTACACCTGGGTGTCCCCCGCCCCGCCGCCCCCCAGGGCGCTGAGCACCAGCTCGTCCCCCTCCAGGGCGGACACCGCGGCGGTAAAGCCGTCGTATCCCTCGTCCAGGGCGCGCACCACGCTGGCCAGGTTCTCCCCGGCCTCCGCCTCGGCGGCGTCCGTCATGCGAAGGCGGAAAATTTGCAGCAGCATGGCCGAGCAAATCAGCAGCGGCACCAGCGCCGCCGCCAAAAACGCCCCGAACAGCCGCACGCGAAAGGACGCGGTCAACGGCGTCTTCATTTCCCGTCCTCCCCAAAGTAAAACGCCCAGGTCATCAAAATGGCCTCCCGCTCCGCCACCGCCCGGCCCAGGTCATACTCCGCCAGGGGCAGCTCGTCCAGCGCAATGAGCTCGTCCAGCGGCGCCACATCGCCGCGCACCGACCGGCGGCACCCGCCAGCAGCTCCTGCACCTCCCGGCTGACGGTGAAATCCAAAAACAGCTTGGCGTTGTCCTCGTGGGGCGCGCCTTTGACGATGGCGCTGCCGTCGGGCACGCAGCTGGAACCGTCCTGCGGGTAGACCATGGCGATGTTCATCCCCTCCGCCATGCGCTTCAGGGCGGTCTCCTCCAGGGTAACGCCCACCAGCGCGTCGCCGTCCGCCACGGCGGAGAGCACATCGCCGGAGGAGCTCAGCTGTACCCCGTCCAGATTTTCCGCGAAACGGCGCAGATTCTCCTCCTGCTCTCCGCCCAGGGCGTACAGCATGGTGGCCAGGGCGGTGAAGGAGGAGCCGGACACCGCCGGGTCGGGAAAGGCGATATTTCCCCTCAGCTCAGGGCTGAGCAGGTCGCTCCAGCGGGCCACCTGACCCGGCTCCACCAGCCGGGTATTGTAGACCAGCACCACCGGCAGGGCGGAAAATGGCGTCCACAGCCCGTCCGGGGCGCGAAACTGCTCCAATATGTACTCCTCCCCAGCACAGCTGTAGGGAGCAAAGCAGTCTGCGTAGGTCATCAGGCTCTCCACTCCGCCGCCAAACATCACGTCCGCCCGGGGGTCCTTTCCCTCCTGGACCAAGCGCTCCAAAAGCTCGCTGGTGGCGCCGTATTCCACGTCCACCCAGATGCCGGTACGCTCCTCAAACTCCTTGACGATGGGCCACCACACCTCCTCCTTGTGGGAGGTATACACCACCAGCCGCCCGCCCTCCTCCGGGGCGTAATCCGGGGCAGGCCCGGCCTGCCCTGCCCCGCAGCCCGCCAGGGTCAGCAGCAGGGCCAGGGTTAGAACGGCGCAGAAAACGCTTCGCTTCACTCTCACACCTCCCGGGTCTGCGGCCAGCCTCCCAGGGAAAGCGGCAGGCCTGTCCTTCGTCGATTTTCTACAATTATACCACAACTGTCAAATAGGTTTCATCATATTTCTACAAACATCGCAGAAAATTCCAAAAAAACGCAGATTTGTCCCCTGGTCTTTTTTGCCAACGTCCTTTACAATAAAATCACCAGCGGAACCCATCCGCTCGGCGTGTTTTTTGTCGGATGTGATAAAAGGAGGAACTGTAATGAAACTGAAGAAGCTCACCGCTCTGCTCCTGGCCGGCTCGCTGATGTTCAGCCTTGCCGCCTGCGGCAACAAGGCCGACACCCCCGCCAGCAACCCGCCCGCCGAGAACAGCACCCCCGCCTCCACCCCGGTGGACGACAAGACCCCCACTCCGCCTGACGACGCCAACCTGAGCGACGTGCAGAAAATCATCAGGGAAGCCGAGGGCATGACCCTGGAGGAGTTGGCCCAAAAGGCCATCGAGGAGTCCAACGGCAAGATGTTCTACGGCGTGGGCAACTCCAGCCGCGGCAAGAGCGCCCTGCCCCTGTTCATTGAGTATCTGCAGTCCATCGACTCCAGCTATAACATGGAGTTTGAGTGGCAGCAGCCCAAAAACAACAAGATTTTCGACCAGCTCACCGCCGACTCTTTGAAGGACACCGGCACCTTCGCCATGACCCTCATCCAGGACGGCAACCAGATTGAGTCCAAGATGGTGCAGACCGGCATCCTGGACACCTTTATCCCCAAGGAGTGGGCCGAGGCCAACTCCGTCTCCGCCGACAGCTACAGCGGCTATCTGGCCCTTCAGACCCTGAACAAGGTGTTTATGTACAACAACACCGGCTCCAAGAGCTACGACAACTGCTGGGACTTTGTGGCCGAGGGCGAGCACGGACTGTACATGGACATCGACTCTGAGATCGTGGGCAAGAACTTCCTGTATATGCTCACCGAGGACACCTACGCCGGCTGGCTCAAGGACGCCTTTAACGCCCTGAGCGCCGATGAGCAGGCGTACTTCCAGCCCGTCATCAACGAGATGAAGTCCGAGGCCGAGGACCTGGGCCTGGGGGCCGACGGCGCCTACGCCCTGGCCTGGATCAAGCTGTGGGTGGAGTCCTACAACGCCCAGACCGACGACGGCCCCATCTGCAACACCCTGGTGGACCAGTCCGCCACCGACCAGTTCGGTCTGCTGGTGTACTCCAAGCTGCGCTCTGTGGAGGAATCCAGCTCCGTGTCCGTGAACAACATCAACGTGGCGGCCTATGACGACGGCTACACCGGCATCGGCGGCTATGGCTACTGCCACTACCTGTTCGTCACCGACAACAGCCCCCTGCCCTGGACCGCCTGCGCCTTCATCGCCTACATGACCGAGACCGTGGACGGCTTCTCCGCCTGGGGCAAGGACATGGGCGGCTACTCCTCCAACCCCACCGTGGCGGCGGGCACCGAGGAGAAGTACGGCCACTCCAAGGGCGGTATGTCTGAGGACGGCGCCACCGTAGAGTTCGAGGCCAAGAACGACCGGGGCTACGACTGGTGGACCACCGACGGCCAGCTGGTGCTGGAGGACCCCGAGTACTGCGCCAGCGTAGCTTTCACCGTGGGCAGCTGGATTGAGATGCTGACCAAGTACAGCGCTGGCTAAGCCGCGGCATATCCTCAGAAAAAAGCCAGCATTTAAACCCTTCGCATCAACTGACAGAGCATTTCAAGCGTCCCTGGCTGCCTGGAACAACACGGCCAGGGGCGCTTCCCATCCCGGCCGAAAAAGGAGTGATCTCATGGGCCAGTCAACCACCCTGCAAGCCAGCCAATTCACCATTCTGCTCAACAAGGTGAAGACCTTTTTCTCCAAGCCCCACAACGTGATCCTGCTGCTGATGGGTATTGTGCTCACCTTCAGCACCGTGGCCCCCATCATCGCCATCATCGAGGACACCTTTAAAATTCACCCCGGCACCATCGACGCACACCTCACCGGCCAGGCCGCGGGCTACACCACCGTGAACTACATCGACCTGTTCACCAGCAAGCTGGCCAAGACCAATTTGTGGACGCCGCTGCTCAACACCATCTGGCTGGCGGTGGGCACCTGCGTGGTGTCCATCCTGTTCGGCGGCGTGTTCGCCTTCCTGGTCACCCGCACCAACATGGCCTGGCGCAAATACCTCAGCTCCATCTTCATCTTCCCCTACATCATGCCCCAGTGGACCCTGGCCGTGGTGTGGCAGAATATGTTCAACTCCAACGCCGTCACCGGCACGTCCAACGGCCTGCTGGCCTCCCTTTTTGGCATTGAAATGCCCCTGTGGTGGTGCAAGGGGCTGTTCCCCAGCCTGGTGGTGCTGGGGCTGCACTACGCCCCCTTCGCCTACATCCTGATTGGCGGTATCTTCCGCAACATGGACGCCAACCTGGAGGAGGCCGCCACCATTCTGGACACACCCCGGTGGAAGACCATGTTCAAAATCACCCTGCCCATGGTCAAGCCCGCCATTTTGTCCACCATTCTGCTGGTGTTCGGCAGCTCCATGGGCTCCTACCCGGTGCCCCACTACTTAGGGCTGACCACCCTGTCCACCAAGTACGTGTCCATGAACTCCAAGTTCACCGGCGAGGCCAGCATCCTGGCCATCATCATGATGGTGTTCGGCGTGGCCATCATGCTGCTCAACCAGCTCTCCCTCACCAGCCGCAAGAGCTACACCACCGTGTCCGGCAAGGCGGGGCAGAGCTCCAAGTTCAACCTGGGCAAAGTGGGCCGGTACGTCATCGCCCTGGCGCTGGTGGTCGTCACCTTCTTCACCAGCATTTTCCCCATCGTCTCCTTCGCCTTTGAGACCTTCCTGCCCAACCCCGGCGACTACTCCTTCCTGTACACCGGAGACACCAGCAACCTGACCACCAAGTGGTGGATTACCGATGAAAACGTGTCGGAGAACGGGATGTACGGCCAGAAGGGCATCCTTCATAACGAGACCATCTGGCGGGCCTTCCGGGGCACCATGCTGGTGAGCGTGAGCTGCGCATTGCTGGCCGGCTCCATCGGCACCCTCATCGGCTACGCTGTGGCCAAAAACCGGCGAAGTAAATGGGCCAATTACGTCAACAGCGTGGCCTTCCTGCCCTACCTCATGCCGTCCATCGCCGTGGGCGTGGCTTTCTTTATCCTGTTCTCCAACCAGTACATCAACCTGTTCAACACCTACACCCTGCTCATCATCGTGGGCACCGTGAAGTACATCCCCTTTGCCAGCCGCAGCTCCCTCAACTCCATGCTTCAGCTCTCCGGCGAGATTGAGGAGGCCGCCATTATCCAGGACGTGCCCTGGATTAAGCGCATGACCCGCATCATCATCCCCATCCAGAAATCGTCCATCATCAGCGGCTTCCTGCTGCCCTTCATGACCTGTCTGCGGGAGCTGTCGCTGTTCCTGCTGCTGTGTACCCAGGGCTTCATCCTGTCCACCACCCTGGACTACTTCGACGAGATGGGCCTGTACGCCTTCTCCAGCGGCATCAACCTGATCCTGATCGTCACAATCCTGGTCTGCAACGCGCTGGTCAACAAGGTCACCGGCGCCAGCCTGGACAAGGGAATAGGAGGTTAAACCATGCCTGAAATCAGATTAGAGCACATCACCAAACGGTGGAATAAATTCTACGCCGTGGACGACCTGGACCTGGTCATCGAGGACAACGCCTTCGTCACCCTGCTGGGCCCCTCCGGCTGCGGTAAGACCACCACCCTGCGCATGATTGCCGGACTGGAGACCCCCACCAGCGGCCGCATCACCATCGGCGACCAGGTGGTGTTCGACAGCGCCCTGGGCATCAACGTCCCCGCCAACAAGCGCAAGGTGGGCTTCCTGTTCCAGAACTACGCCCTGTGGCCCAACATGACGGTGTATCAGAACATCTCCTTCGGCCTAAGCAACATCAAGGAGCCCCTGCCCAAAACCAATTTTGAGGCGAAAAACGCCGCCCGTCTGGCGGAGATTCTGAAAAATCCCGCCGATGTGGTCAAGATTGTGGAGGAATGCCGGGACAAGAAGGGCAAGCTGGACGAGAAAAAGGCGTATATCAAACTCATCGACGCCTTTACCATCTCCCAGTACACCGCCAAAAAGCTGTTCGGCTATCACCTGGAGGAGGGCAGGGACGTATCCAGCGAGATTGCCGCGCTCCAATCCAGCGTGGACGCCGCCCGTAAGGCCCAGTCCCTCAACGACGAGTTCCAGGTGGTACAGGACGGCCAGGTGGTGATGGAGACCCGGAAACTCACTAAAGAGGAAATCGACCTGTCCGTGCGCCGGGTGTCCCGCATCGTAAAAATCGGGATGTTCATGGACCGCTACCCCGCCGAGCTGTCCGGCGGCCAGCAGCAGCGCGTGGCCATCGCCCGAACCCTGGCCCCCGAGCCCTCCGTGCTGTTCATGGACGAGCCGCTCAGCAACCTGGACGCCAAGCTCAGGCTGGAAATGCGCTACGAGCTTCAGCGCCTGCACGTGGAGACCGGCTCCACCTTCGTCTACGTCACCCACGACCAGATGGAGGCCATGACCCTGGCCACCCAAATCTGCCTCATCAACAACGGCGTTTTGCAGCAGTACGACGCCCCCCTCACCGTCTATAACCGGCCAAACAACCTGTTTGTGGCCGACTTTGTGGGCAATCCCTCCATCAATTTCATTGAGGGCAGGGGAAAACAGCGCCCGGACGGCGGGGTGGAGCTGACTATCCTGGGGGACAAAAAGGCGGTGTTCAAGCCAGCTCAGCCCCTGGACCTGCCCGCCTGGTTCAAGGGACGGGACGCCCGGGAGGCTCTGGCCGCCGACGCCCACAAGAAAAAGGCGGCGGAAAAGGGCTACGTGGAAAAGGGCAACAAGGACGAGACCTTCCGCTACCACATCGACAAGGTGGAGGAGGAGGACTTCTCCCTTCAGGAGGACCCGGTGCTCACCGACGAGGACCTGGTGCTGGGCGTGCGGCCTGAGTTCATCGACATCGTGGAGGACGGCGCGCTGGAGGGCGAAATCTACGGCGCCATGCCCACCGGCATGGAGTCCACCATCAAGGTGCGCATCGGGGACTTCCTGCTCACCGGCGTGGTGTTCGGCAGCACCCTGTTCACCATCGGCTCCAAGGTGCATATCGACATATCCGGGGACAATGTCCTGCTGTTTGACCGGAAAAGCGGCCGGTGCATTGCCGCCGGCTCCCTGGAGTGCTAAAACAAAACGGGCGGAGGACGGTGTCCTCCGCCCTGTGTTTTCCCATCTTGTATTTCCCTTTGCGGCATTATATAATGAATCATATTGTCAGGAGGAGGGATATGCCGTGAAGCTGCCGCAAGCCCTGCTGGACCTGCTCTATCCGCCCAAGTGCCCCTTCTGCGGCCGCATTTTGGAGCGGGGCGAGGAGGGGCTGTGCGCCCTGTGCCAGCGCGCCCTCCCCTGGACGGACCCGGGCGGCCGGGCGGCGGAGGGCTGCGACGCCTGCCTGGCCCCCCTGCACTACCGGGACGGCGTGAGGGACGCGGTGCACCGCTACAAATTCGGCGGCGGGGCGTCCCACGCCAAGCTGTTCGGACTGCTGATGGCCCAGTGCCTGTCCGACCGCTGGGACGAACCCGTGGACCTCATCACCTGGGTCCCCCTCCACCCCCAGCGGCGCCGCCGCCGGGGCTATGACCAGGCCGAGCTGCTGGCCCGGCGGGTGGGAGAGCTGGCTGGGCTCCCCGCCGCGCCCACTCTGGAAAAAATCCGGGCCACCGGGGCGCAGTCCCAGCTTGAGGATGAGGACGCACGCCGCGCCAACGCCGCCGGGGCCTACCGCGCCCTGCCCCAAGCGCAGCTGGCAGGCAAACGGGTGGTGCTGGTGGACGACGTGCTCACCACCGGCGCTACCATGGCCGAGTGCGCCGCCTGCCTGCGGCTGGCCGGGGTCAAAACCGTGGTGGGCCTCACCCTGGCCCGGGCCGGGCAGCACCTTGACAGCGCCCGCCATCCAGGTTAAAATGAGCAGTGCCAATTCAGGAGGGAACAACGCTATGAGAGAGATTATCCTGCTCAAGCAGGGAGAGATGGTCCTCAAGGGCCTCAACCGCCGGGGCTTTGAGGAAAAGCTGATGGGCAACGCTAAACGGCGGCTGAAAAAGTACGGCTCCTTTCAGGTATATACCCGCCAGTCCACCACTTACGTGGAGCCTCTGGACGAAAGCGCCGATTTTGAGGGCGCGTGGGCGGCCATGAGCAAGCTGTTCGGGGCGGTGGGGCTGTGCCGCGCCCAGGCCTGCCCCAAGGACAAAGACGCCATTGTAGCCTGCGCCGTGGACTATCTGGGGGACAAGCTGCGCGCCGCCCGCTCCTTCAAGGTGGAGTCCAAACGGGCGGACAAGAGCTTCCCCATGACCTCCATTCAGCTGTCCCAGTACGTGGGAGGGGAGCTTCACGACAAATACCCCCACCTCACGGCGGATATGCACCATCCGGAGCTCACCGTCCATGTGGAGGTGCGGGACTTTGACGCCTACGTTCACGCCGACCCGGAACCGGGGGCGGGGGGCCTTCCCGTGGGCATGGGGGGCCGGGCGCTGTCCCTGCTGTCCGGCGGCATCGACTCCCCCGTGGCCTCCTGGATGGTGGCCAAGCGGGGGGTGATTGTGGACATGATTCACTACTATTCCTACCCCTATACCTCCCCCGAGGCCAAGGAGAAGGTGCTGGACCTGGCCCGGCTGCTGGTGCCCTACACGGGCAAGCAGTGCGTCCACGTGGTCCCCTTCACCAAAATTCAGGAGGAGCTGCGCCGCTCCTGTCCAGAGGAGCTGTTCACCATTCTCATGCGGCGCTTCATGATGCGCATTGCCTGCCGGGTGGCCGAGAAAAACGGCATTCACGCCCTGGTCACCGGGGAGTCGGTGGGCCAGGTGGCCAGCCAGACCCTGGACGCCATGGTGTGCACCGACGCGGTGTGCACTCTGCCCGTCCTTCGCCCCCTGGTGGGGATGGACAAGGAGGAAATTGTCCGCATCTCCCGGAAGATTGGAACCTTTGAAACCTCCATTCTCCCCTATGAGGACTGCTGCACCGTATTTACCCCCAAGCACCCCCGCACCAAGCCCAAGATAGAGGAGCTGGAGGAGGCGGAGAAGGCGCTGAACGTGGAGGCCATGGTGGAGGAAGCCGTGGCCGGCATTGAACGGGTCATGCTGGATCTGTGACAAAGAGCGCCCACCCCTGACAAGGGGCGGGCGCTCTTTTTTCTCTTATGATAGAGCAGAAGCCGTGGCCTGGCGAATGCGGCAGACCTCCTCGTCCATGGCGCTCAGCGCCCCGCGCAGAAACGCCGCGCTCCCCTGGCCGCACTCCAGCTCCACGTAGTTCATCCGCTTGGGGTCCAGCTCCTCCACCAGGGCCGCGCCGGCGGAATAGTCCTCCCCCCGGCTGGTGGCCGTCCAGCGCACATAGCCCGCCTGGGTCAGCTCCTCCCAGCCCTCCTGCTCCAGCTGGTCCGCCCTGACCACCAGCGCGCTGCACCAGGCCGCGGCCGCCAGCACGCGCCGGCCCTCCTCCGCTTGGGCCAGGCAGTCCGGCCCGCTCGCCCCCTCCAAGCTCAGCCCAACCGTATGGCCCGCCCCCACCAGGCGGCGCACCAGGTCGTCCTGTTCCCGCAGCTCATCGGGGGTGAAGAAAAACAGCGCCCGCTCGCCCCGGCCCTCCAGCATACGGGCAATCTCCTCCGCCTGCTCTCCCCAGCGAAAGGCCAGGTACAGCTCCGCCTGACTGGGGGCGGAGGACGGCTCCGGCTGAGACGAGGGCGACGCTCCCGTCCCCCCGCCGTTCTCCACTGTGGAGAGATACCGCCGCAGGCTGTCCGCCAGCAGGCTGTCCCCCGCGTCCACAAATTCCACATCGCTGAGAATGGCCGCGCTGTTGGTCAGGCGCACCAGCGTGCCGTACCGGGTGCGCACCCGGGAGCAGCTGATGGTGCCGAAATACTCACACACCCAGTCGATGGGCACAAACACCATTGAGTTGCGCACCACCGCCCGCACCGGCAGGCTGTTGCCCTGAAGGTCCTGGGCGGTGTTGGTCTGGGTGTCGAACATCACGCCCTTCTGTCCACTGGACACCAGCAGCGTCCGCCGCGTGGCGATATACACGGCGCTCACCTTTAAATCAATGCCGCTGATTCGGCTGGACAGCATGGTATAGGGCACGTACAGCATCCCATCCACCATGGCGGGCACATTCTCCGCGGTGGTCTCCATCACCGTGTCGTTCACCGCCATCAGGTACACCGTAGAGGGGGTTCCAAAGGCGGGCACGGCCATGCCCAGCAGCAGCACGGCGCACAGCGCAGCCGCCAGCGCTCCCTTTTTCCAATGATTCATGGGATTCCTCCTTGTCTGCGCTTGTGCGCACTGCGGTGTTATCACGTTCGGGCTTCTCTGCTGTCACGCTTCGAAGCGGCCAAGACGCTCGGTCGCTTCTCCGCGCTTCCTCAATCTTCCGCCCCGGCCGCGTTCAGGCCCGCCGGGTCCAATCCTTCCATCCATCTGCGCACCATGTCCAGGGCGTGGTTGACGGCCAGGTTCCGGGTGCGGTCCCGCCGGGCGCTCAGGCTGGCTAAATTCAGCTTTTTCACCCAGCAGCCGTTGGGCGCGGCCAGGGCGGTGTACACCAGCCCCACCGGGTTGCCCCGGTCGTCCGGGTCCGGCCCCGCTACCCCTGTGGCGGACACCGCCACATCGCAGCCCAGCACCTTTCGCGCCCCCTGGGCCATTTGCTCCGCCACCTCGGCGCACACCGCGCTCTTTTCGTCCAGCAGCGTCTGGGACACCCCCAGCACCCCCGCCTTTACCTCACAGTGGTAGCTCACCACGCCGCCCTTGAACACCGAGGCCGCGCCGGGCACATCGGTAAGGCGCTTGGCAATCAGCCCGCCGGTACAGCTCTCCGCCGTGCCCAGGGTGAGCCCGCGCTCCCGCAGGCCGTCCAGCACCACCTGGGCCAGCCCCGACACGTCCGCGCCGTACACCAGCTCCCCCAGCAGGGCGCGCACCTCCGCCTCCACGGGGGCGATGAGGGCGTCCGCCTCCTCCGCCGCCGCGGCCTTGGCGGTGATGCGCAGCTCCACCTCCCCCTCCTTGGCATAGGGGGCCAGGGTGGGGTTTTGAAGCTCGTTCATCCGCTCCCGCAGCAGGAATTCCACCGCCGACTCCCCCGCGCCGAACACCCGCAGGGTGCGGGAGCGGATGACCCCCTCGCTCAGCCGCTCCAGCCAGGGCAGCGCCCGCTCCCGGAACATGGGCAGGCACTCGCTGGGCGGGCCGGGGAGCATGACCACATAGGTCCCCTCCGCCTCAAAGGCGCAGCCCGGCGCGGTGCCCCAGGCGTTGTCCAGCACATCGCACCCCTCGGGCAGCCAGGCCTGCTGAAGATTGTTCTGCGTCATCTCCCGCCCCGCGCGGGCAAAAAAGCACTGAATGTTCTGGGCGCACTCCGGGTGGAACACCAGCTTCTTTCCAAAGGCCTCGGCCAGGGCCTGCTTGGTGAGGTCGTCGCAGGTGGGGCCAAGCCCCCCTGTGGTCACCAGCACGTCCGCCCGGCTCCGGGCCAGCTCTACCGCCGCCTTCACCCGCTGGGGATTGTCCCCCACCACCGAATGGTACAGCACGTTCAGCCCCAGGCCGGACAGCTCCCGGCTCAGGGCCTGCGCGTCGGAATTGACAATGCCGCCCAGCAGCAGTTCGGTGCCCACCGACAAAATTTCCACCGTATGGCTCATGCGCTCCCCCTCCTATCCGTTTTTTCTATTCTATCCTTCCCGTAGAAGGGTGTCAAGCAAAAGCGTTCCCTATACGCGCCTCCGCGCCCGCAGCGGTAAAAGCGGACCGCCTCCCATTTGGGAAGCGGTCCGCTCTGCTTGTTTCCGAGGGGGGGGAACCTTACCGGCCCTCCCGCTCCTTTTGGTTTCGGATTTCCTCCCGCTGGACCGCGAAAATGGCCTGCAGCAGACGGTCCTGCTCCTTGGGGGGCAGCGCCTCCAGCTGGCAGCCGTAACGCACCGCGCCCAGCTCCCGGCCGCCCACCCGGCGCACCTGGCAGTTGAAGCTGAAGGGGGCCATGCCCGCGGCCAGGCGAATGCCGCTCACGGTCATTCGGTCCCCCACCTCAAAGGCCTCCTCGCAGAGAATGAGCAGCCCGCCTGCGCTCACGTCCAGCACCTGGCAGGGCCGGCTCTCCCGGGCCACAACGCCCCGGGAGGACCGCCGGAAGCATTTCCCCTCCACGCTCACGCTGATGCGCTGGCGGAAAAACGCCCGCTGCTCCTTGAGAAACTTGCTCTCCAGCCGGTCCACCTTCCAGATTAGCTCGGTGCTGCCGCAGACCTTGCCGTGGAGCACCCGGCTGTCCTTCCCGTGGAAAAACCGCAGCTTGATTTCTCTATTGTACATCACCGGCGGCAGCTCGTCGCCCCGGGCCTGCCGGAGAACCACCGCTCCGCCGCGGACGCTGTCTACCTTACCCACAAAGAACAGGCGGTTCTCCATGGTCAGCACCTCTACCGTCATCCCGGGACGAAGGCCGAAATCTTCGGACGATGCAGCCTGTTCCACCCGCTCTGCCTGAGGCGTCTGATTCATATTCCAGCTCTCCTTTTCCCTCTTGTTTGATTGGCGCTTACATTGCCATGATAAACTGAATCAGCTTTGCCGCTTCTGCCCGGTTGATGGTGCCCCAGGGACGCAGCTTTCCGTTGCCGTCGCCCTGGACCGCCCCAAGATGGACCAGAATGCCCACCGAGCTGCGGGCGTAGCCGCTGATTTGCTGGTGGTCGCTGAACTTCTCCAAATCCGCCGTCAGGCCGTTGGTCAGGTTGTGGCCCGTGGCCTTCAGGGTGTTGTTGAGCATCACCATGGCGTCCTGCCGGCTCAGATTCCTGGTGGGCCAGAAATTCGCCCCGTCCCCGCTCACGATGCCCAGGCGCTTGGCCGCGGCCACCGCAGGACCGTAGTAGCTGTTCACGGGCACGTCGGCAAAGCTGTAGCCGCTCTCCCCGGTCAGGTTGAAAGCCCGGCACAGCATCAGCACAAAGTCGCACCGCCGGATGGACAGCCCCGGCGCAAAGGTGCCGTTGCCCATGCCCTCAATCACGCCGTTCTGATACAGGTAGTCCACCGCGTCCACCGCCCAGCGGTAGGAGCCCATGTCGCTGAAATACCGGGAGCTGGTGGAACTGGCCACCTGGATGTTAATCCGCCCGCTCACCTGCTGGCCGCCCACGCTTACACCGGTGTAGCCGATGACCACCGTGCCCTGATAGCCCGTTTTGGGCACAAAGGTGAGCTGGTCAATGCTGGGCGTGCCGGAGCGGTAGTACCGCGTGCCGGTGCTGGCCTGGGCGCCGGTTCCGCTCCCGCTGTAGCTGCTGTACAGCTGCCCCGCCGTGCTGGCGGGCAGAGAGGTAAACTGAATGTAGGACAGCTCCTGGTCCAGCACCGCGTTGCACACGCTGCGCAGCGTGGACGAGGACAGCCGCACCGGGGTCGCAGGCGAGGTGCTCAAATTCACGTCGTTGGGGGTGGGTGCGTTCACCTGAATGGTGACCACGCCCTCAAAGCGCACGTTGTTGGTGTTATATCCCACATAGGGAATCTGCACCGTGCCGGTAAAGTTCTTGTTGGCCAGGAAGCTGAGGCCCCCGATGAGGTTCTGCCCGCTGTAGTTGGTGGTGCGGTAGTAGTAGGTCCAGGTGGACGCCTGGGTGTTCCAGGAGGTGCTGCTGTTATAGTTGTAGTACAGCGTGCCCTCGTTGGAGTTGGGCAGGGTGGTGAACTGGATATAGTTCAGCGTCCCCCCCGCGGCGGCGGAGCAGGCGCTGGCAAAATCATAGGCGGAGAAATTCACCAGCTTGCCGCTGAAGGTATTGTACTGAACGCCGCGCTGGTAGGTTCCCCCGATGTCGATATACACCATGCCCGTATAGGTGGTGCCGCCGGTGCCGTAGCCGGTGTAGCTGAACGAAGCCTGGCCGGAGGCCGTGCTGGGCACGAAGGAGATGCCGCCGATGGAGGGCGCGCCGCTCTGATAGTAGTTGGTATAGGTGTTCACATAGCTGTCGTAACCGCCGCTGCCGCGGTAGTTATAGTACAGGCTGCCCTGAGTGGAGCTGGCCTGACTGAAGCGGACGTAGGCCAGCGGCTCGTTAATGGCGGCCCAGCAGGCGTTGTTAAAGTCGCTGGCCTGGAAAATCACCTGCTGGCCCTGCCCCACACTGTAGCGCACGTCGGAGGGATTATAGCTTCCCTGCCCGCCGCCCACGGTGATGGTCACGTAGCCGGTATAGGAGACATTGCCCGTGTCCACCGCGCGGTAGCTGATGCGCACCGTGCTGGGGCAGCCCTGGGCGGGGATAAAGGTCAGGCTGTCCAGGGAGGGGCTGCCGCTGCGGTAAACCTGTGTGGTGCTGGAAATCTGCTGCCCCGGCTGGGCCGCACCCACGTAGTTATAGCGCAGCTCGCCCGACGAGGACTGGGGCAGGGTAAAGGTGACGTAGTTCAGCTCCCGCCCTGTCTTGTTGCGGCAGGCCGTGCTGAAGTCGCCCGCCCGGAAGGTCACGGGGGTGTTGGCGGCGGTGGAGTAGCTCACATCTCCCGCAGAGTTTACCGTCACCCGGATGATGCCGCTGAAGGAGTCGTTGCCCCGCCACGCGGTGTAGCTGATGTTGGCCGTGCCGCTGAAGTCCGTGCGGGGCACAAAGGACATCCGGCTCAGCTCCTTCTGGCCGTTGCGGTAGGTGAGATAATACTTCTCCGAGCCCACGCCCGCCCCGGTGTCCCCTTCATAGAGGTAGTTATAGTGCAGGATGCCCTGGTTGGTGGGGACAGACAGGCCGGTCACATAGTCCACCCCGGTCATACCCTTCCGGGCGGCGATATATCCCAGCTCGCTGACAATGGCGCTCAGGCTCACTTCGCCCCCGACGTTCACGCTGCCCAGGTTGATGAGGGTGGTGGTGTCCTCCGTCACGGTAACGGCGCACTTGGCCGTGAAGCTCCGCTTTCCGTCCGAGCTTTTCACTGTGGCGGTGATGGTGGCCGTGCCTACGCTCTTGGCCGTCACTACGCCGTTGGCAGTCACATCGGCCACAGCCCGCTTGTCACACTCCCACGTCACCGTGCCGCCCTTGGCGTCTCCAAACATGTTGGGCACCAGGGTGTCCCGCTGGTCCTTGATGATGGTGATGGAATCCCCGGTCTCGGACATGGTGTCGTTATTGGGGCAGCTCAGGACAACGCCCGACACGGTGACAAAAAGCTCCGCGGTGAGGGCGTCGCCCTCGCCGGCCTTGGCGGTGACGGTGGCCGTACCGGGGGATACGCCCCGAATCTGGGCGTTGACGGGGTTGTTGTCGTTTCGGCTCACCGTGACGACCTTTTCATTGCTGGAGGTCCACGTCACGTCCGTCACCTCGGCGTCATTGGGGGTGACGAGTACGCCCACGTTCTTGGTGTCCCCCTTGGAGAGCTTTTCCGCGGCGGGGCTGAACTCAATCTTGGTGGCGGCGGGCTTATCCGCCGGCACCACCGTCACCTGGCAGGTGGCGGTGACGCCCGAGCCGTCCGCCGCCGTGGCGGTGATGGTGGCGGTACCCTCTTTCACCGCCGTGACCTTGCCCGTGCTGTCCACCGTGGCGGCGTCCGAACCCCCGTTGCTCCACGTGACGGTCTTGTTGGTGGCGTTGTCGGGCTTGACGGTGGCACTGAGCTGGAGCGTCTCGCCCACCTTCAGGGTTTTGGTCGTCTCATTCAGGGTGATGGAGGTGACCTTTACATCGGGAGGAGTAGCTGCGGCAACCGTCACCGTGCAGGAAGCCGTAACTGCCGTGCCTCCAGTCCAAGTTACTGAAACGGAAACGGTGACGTTTTCTGCCGCGCTTTTGGGCGTCACCGTCACTGTTCCCTCGGTATCTTTGGAAAGCTCAACAGCATCCTTATTATCCGCCGTCCACTGATAGGTCGGCGTCGCATCAACCGGCAGGTTTTGAACGTTGGCAGTCAAGTCCACGCTGCTCCCGCCTTCCGTCAGGGTCAAAGGGCCGGAAGGGGCAATGCTGACGGAAGGCATAGGGGTGGGGCCCGGGTTGTCCGGGTCCGTCGCCGCCCAGGCCGGCGTCACCGCCAGGGTCAGCGCCAGCGCCAGGGCCAGGGTCAGCGCGCCGAAGCGGCGCAAAAAACCATGTTTCATAATTCGCACTCCTTTGCGCGGTTTTCGTTCTCATAGCGGGAGCGGGCGGAGCCCCGCCCGCTCCCGTTGGCGGTTACTGCAAAATCAAATCGTATAATTCCAGCTGCCCTTCGTCCACACGCTGTCGCCGTCTTTCACGTTGTTGATGGTGACCACTGGCTTCCAGCTGTGGTTTCCGTTGGTGCCCGTGTCCACCAGACTCACGCTGACGCGGAGGTTGCCACGCCCCTCCGTGCCGATGCCCCCTTCGTCCACAAATGTGTACGCCAAGGTAGCGGTGGGACTGTTGTTGGGCGACAGGTTCGTGATGGTAAAGTTTATGGAGCGGATGGGAGCTGCCCCGCTATGCGTACTGCTTCCGGCAATTTGAAGGACACCCGCCGTTCCTCCAGCGTTCCCGATGGCGTAAACATAGACCGTTTCACTACCATCGGTGACTTTCATGGGGTTCGTCGAATGGCTTTGGCAGTTGTCAATGGGGTGGGCCCCCTCTGGTCCTCCTGCCGGCTTCGCCCAGTTATACAGCGCCTCGTCAAAGTCCAGCGTCAGGGTGGCGCTTTTTAAAGTAGGCGTCTCCGCCGTACTCCCGCCGGGACCCCAGGAGTCCTCGGTATAGTTTATATATGCGGCCTCAACCTTGGGCGGATCTGTGTCCTCCTTCCTCACCGGGTCATAGACCGCGAAGGCGTAGTTGGTGTCTGCTGCGGTGCGGCTGGCCATGGCCACAAAGACGTAGTCCTTGCCCCCCTCAAACTTCGGGAGCTCTCCGCAGTTTACATCGTAGCCGCTGGAGGAGATGGTGGCGGGATCCTTCCCCGAGCCGCCCACAATGTCGCCGCCTATCTTACCGGAATTGTCCAAAATAGCGGAAGCAAAGGCCGCTGTGTTCTCCTTTTTCACATACAGGTCAAACAGGGTGCCCACAAACTCGGTCCCCGCAGCGGTGGTGCGGTAGCAGCGCTCGTTCATAGCGTCCAGCGCGGTCATGCCCGACGTGTACTTGGATTTATCATCCGAAGCATTCAGTGCATCCATATTTGCGATAGAGGCAAAGTCTGTTGTGAACGGCGCGCCCACGCTGGCCTTGGTGATTACATACCACCTCATGTAGGCCTTAGTGCCCTCCTCCACATAGGCATTAATGGTGGGGTTATTAATACCGGACAGCTCCAGCCGCGGCGGGGTGACCGCAGCAGTGGTAAAGTAGTAGCACTCGGTATGGGCCTCGTAGTAGCCGGAGGTGTTCTCCGTCACCAAATAGAGCAGGTAAATGGTGTCGGGCTGCAAGTCCGACAGCGAGAAGCTGCCTGTGCGGTTGGCCCCCAGCAGGCCGGTGCGGCCGGCCCTCATCGTACCATAGTTGCCGGTACTGTTTCTCTCCGCTTCCGCCGCCACATAGTCCGCCTCCGGCACACTCAGGTAGTAGCGCTTATCGTTGGTAATTACCTTACTGTCGTTAGGATGCGTCTCTGCCGCCGGTCCTTGGGCAGGAACTTGACTGAGTTTGGGCAGGCCCGTCAGCTTATCTATAATGCTACCCGTTGTAGCGGGAGTTCCCGTAGCGGTGGACCAGTTCTTACCGATACCAAAGGCACTGGGCGGTATCTCCGCAGTATACTTGGTAACCAGCTTCTCTTGGCCCTGCAACGGCAAGGTCTTGTTGAAATCCTTGTCGGTCTCGGTCACGCCCAGAGGCACGGCCACATAGTTCACATAGCCGGACTCGCTCAGCGCCACGGTGACGGTGGCCTTGGTGTCCGTCACATCGCTGATGACGGGGTAGCCGCTCAGGAGCTTGGGGGGGTAGGGATTGGGGATATTAGAGGTCCAGGGGTCGGGCCGGCCGATGGTGACCACGCCGTTATTCTCCTTGGCCGCCTCCAGATGGGCAAGGCGGTTGCCGTCACTCACGTTCTTCAGGCCCGTGTAGTTGCCGGCCACAATGGTCACGCGTACGCTCATGCCCTCCGCGTCCCCATAGCTGGCGCCCAGCTCGGTGATGTGAATGGCGTACTCCCGCTCGCCGTGGCCGGGGTCCGTCTTCACGCCCGCGCTGGTATTGGTCACGGGCTGGTTCATCTGGTTGAGCTGCTTAAAGGTCAGCTCGTTGTTCTTGCACTGGAACTCCTTGCGGAAACTGTTGTACACAAAGCCGTCCTGGGAGCCGTAGACGTCCACCGCAGTGGAGCCCTCCAGCACCCAGTCCATCCCGTCATCCGCCGAGCCGGCGGGCCGGGCGGGCCGGGAATAAAGGTCGTACTTCATGCTTCGGTTGACCCAGATGAGCATATCCCACATGATGTTGGGGGTCACCGATTCCACGGAGTTGGGCTGCACCACAAATTTGAAGTCAATGGAGATGGGCTCCGCCAAGTCCGCGCTCTGTCCCGCCAAGCGCTTGATGGAGATGCTGTCGCTGTCGCTCACCGACACGTTGGCAAACACCACGCGGAACTTGGGCAGCGTCACCGGCGCGCCTTTATTATCCTTGTTCATGATGTTGGGAGTAAGGGCCATGTCGTAGATGCCGCTGAGCACAAACCAATAGGTGCCGCCGCTCTGAAGGTTCAGGGCGCTGGGGGTGATGGTCACGCTGCCCTGCGTAATATTTTCAGTGGTCTTGTTGGAGGTGGTGGGCAGAGTAATCACCATATTCCCGTTTTCCATCGCCACCGTGGCGTAGCGGTAATCCACCACCCAGTCATCGTTCGTGGGATTGGGATTTGTCTTGCTGCGCACCGGCGCAACCTCATCATTGCCCCGGGCGTCAAGCCGGTGCATGGTGATGTGCTTTTCCAATGCCTCCGCCAAAGTATCGCGGGCCAGCGCGCGGTTGGCCTCCTTCTCCGCATCGGTGTCGCCATCGGGCCTCACCACTTTGGAGTAAAGCTCCAGGAAGCGTTCGCTCTTATTGGGGTCGCCTTGGACGCTCTCGTCAAACACCAGACGGATGTCGGTGCTCACTTCGGGCTCGTCAGGATTAGCGGCGTCCACCTTGGTAAATTCTTGGGTCACCTTGGGCGCTATCGTGTCCAGCGTGCGCACATTCAGCGCCCGCACCGAGACGGACAGGTTGCCCGCCTTATCCTCCGCCACCACGTAGAGCATATAAGACGTGGTATTGGTGGTTTTGCTGTTCAGCCCGGAGATGGCGTAGGAAATCTCCGTATCGGCCTTGCTGGCGGCGCTGCTGCCCTTCTTGAGGCTGTTCAGTCCGGCCTTGACGAAGGCCTTGGCCCGCACGTCCTCGCCCGCCCACTTTTCGTCGTCCTCATCCCGGCCAAACTCGGTGGCAAAGGCGTTTGTGGCGTCATCGGCATAGATGACCCAGTGGAGGGTGCCCGGCTCGTTCAGCGTATAGCTCACGCCCACGGCGGTGGCGGTGGTGCGGGTGAGGTTCTGCTCCAGGCCGGTAATCACCGGCGGGGTCTCGTCCGGGGTGGTAATGGTGATTTTGCGCACCGTGGAGCTCTTGGCGCCGTCATGGTCGGTGAGCCAGAGGTAGAGGTCGTACTTGGTCAGCTCCTCCAGCTTGTTCCGGTTCACGTTGATGGGCTGGGTGACGTTCTTCACCATGTCCACCGAGCCGTAGCCCAGATTGCCGCTGATGGCGTTGGCCTTGAACTCTGCGGCCGTGGGCGCGGTGCTTCCCGAGGGCAGCAGGGCCCAGTACAGCAGGCAGTCCTTGTTGGTCATGGCCGTCACCTGGACATTGTCGGTGGTGTTCATGGTAATGATTGGGTAGCCCGTGGTAAACGCCGGAGTGGTATTGTCCGGGGTAGTAAAGGCGGTAACCTTCACGGGGCTGCGGTTGCCGCGGCTGTCCACCAAAATGGCGGAGACGTAATAGGAGCCGTCCGTGGTCAGCCCGGACACCTGAGCGGTATACTCGGTTTTAGAAGCGTCCGCCTTCACCGTGCCCGATTTGAAGACGTTGCCGCCGTAAGTGGGGGGCTCAATCAGGTTTTCCTCGCTCACCGAGCCGTCAGCCACGGCGGACACGGCCCAGTACACGGTGCCCGCTTTGTTGGTGCTGAAAGCCATGGTAGCCGAAGTGGGGGCCACGTTCTTCACCTTGGGGAAGCCCGCCTCCAGCTTGGGGTCGGCGGAGGACTCCGCGCCGGTAGCATTGTTCATCTCGCTGCCGTTGATGTCGGCGCTGATACCGGGCCGGATATAAATGTCGTCGGGCAGCTGCTCCACCACGGAGCCGGCGGCGCCCACGTTCAGGTTTTTGATATCGCCGGTGCCGGTGACGTTGGTGGCCACGTCCAGATCCAGCTCATCCACACGGGTCTTGGCGTCCACCAGGACATTGGAGCCCACGGCGTTCTCGTCAATGGTGACCTTCTGGGCCGAGCCCTGCACAATCTGAAGGCTGGAGCCGGGGGTCTTGTTGAGCACTTCCTTGATGTTGCCGGCCAGCTGAAGCAGCCCGCCGTTCTCCGCGTCCAGCTCAATGTAGCTCAGGCCAAAGCCGTTCAGGGAAGAATCATCCACGTAGGCATTGGTGCGCACAAAGGTCTTGCCGATGGCGGTATTGCCCTCGGCCCGGATGGTGACAAACTGATTGCCGATGCTGTCCACAATCATTTCGTCGGCCTCTACATTGCGCAGCAGCACACTGCTCTGGCTGGAGTTGCTCTCGCCCGCGCCGCTGACCACAATCTGGCCCAGCACCTTCACGTTCTCCAGCAGTACATCGCCCAAATCCACGCCGCCGGTGAGATAAAGGTTTCCGGTAATCACGCTGTTGCGCAGATTCACCCCGGAGGTATTGATAGTCACATTGCCGTACACGGCGCCCAGCTCATAATTGCCCGCCTCATTGATAGGCGTGCCGATGGAGCGCACCAGCATGGCGGCCACCTCGCCCCGGGTGATGTTCTGCTTGGGCCGGAAGGAGCCGTCGGAATAGCCGCCGATGATGCCGCTCTGGGCGGCGGCGCCGATCAGGCCCCGGCTCCACTCCTCCAGGGTGCGGCTGTCGGAGAAGCCCAGCGTCTCGCCCACGGTCTCCTGGAGCATCATGTTGCGCGCCAGCAGTACGGCGGCCTGCTCACGGGTCAGGGAGGAGTTGGGGGCGGCCGTCGTGGTGGAAATGCCCTTGAAATAGCCCACGTTGTAGGCGATGTCAATATCGTCGCTGTACCAGTCGGTGCTGCGCACGTCGGTAAAGGGGTGCCCGCCCAGCTTGGTATAGCCGTAGGCGCGGTTCATCATGGTCACGAATTCCGCGCGGGTGATGGCGTTGCCCAGATTGAGGTTCCCGCTGATGTCGCCGCGCATCACGCCCCAGTCCACCAGCTGCTGGGCGTATGGCATGGCCCAGCTCTGCCGGGCCGCGGTCGCCTGGGCGGAGAGACTCAGCCCAGGCATCAGGCTCAGCGCCAGCGCCATGCACAAAACGCCGGACCAAAACCGGCGCAGCCGGGTCCCCTTTGCTTCGTTTGTACGATTCTTGCTCATGAGTTGCGACCTTTCCTTTCCGGCGCGCCCCGGCATGGGCCGCGCCTGTCCAAATCCGTTGGGGTTATATCTCAATCGCGGCGCTGCGCAGGCTTGGGCCGCCCCGATAATTGTAGATTGAATACCGCCTCCCGCAGCAGCGTCTCCTCATCGTTGCACAGCTCCACAAACTTGGCTGCGTACATCATGTACGATACCCGCTCGGTGGGCCGCAGGCGCAGAAGCTCGCACCGCACCACCAGCGGCTCGCTGGTGACGGGGATGACAACCTCAATCTGCTCGCCAATCTGAAGGCTGCAATCGGTGAAGAAGGCGATGCCGCCGCAGCTTAAATCGTTGGACTCCACCTCCCGCCGGCCCCTCCAGCCGCCGGTGATGGGATAGATAAAGCTGTTGAAGTGCACGGGCACCCGCAGATTTTTACGCATATCCGTGCCGTTTGCGGCGGTTTTGCGCACCCGCAGCTGAATCTGCTCCCCCCGGCTGCGCTCCAACGTTCCCTCATAGGACGGGCTGCTGTCCGTGATGGACATCAGCTTGAACTTTTTGTGGATCAGCACGCTGTCTATCATGTCGTCCAGCACGCGAAGCTGCCACAAATCGCCGCTGGCCGGCCCTTCCGCCCTGACCTGGGCCAGAGCGGTCCCTCTGCTGTCCAGCAGCAGATATAGGTTTTGTTCCTGTGTCATTCCGTCTCCTCCTGTTCTCCCTGGGCCTCCCCTGAGCCGGCCCGCTCCGGCTTTTCCTTTTCTTTCACCGAGTTGGGGTCAAAATGCAGAAAGTACACATAAATTTCCACAATCGCCTTATACAGCTCCTCCGGCACCTCCTGCCCCAGCTTGAGCTGGGTGAGGATGGTGGCCAGAGAGTTGTCCTCGTAGATGGGCACGCCGCTGTCCGCGGCCACCTCCACAATTTTTTCCGCCAGGTAGCCCATCCCGGAGGCCACAATCACCGGCGCGCCATACCCCGCCTCATATTGCAGGGCCACTGCCTTTTTTGACGGGTTGCGCCTGCCATCATACTTTGACATTGACACTGTTCTTCCCTTCAAAGATTTTGGGGAACACCTCGGTAAGCGTCACCGGGCGCTCCATCTTCCGCACGCTGATGCCCGAGGGCGTTAGGTCGTTGCGGCTGAGGATATGGGAGACGGTATTCTCTATCTCCCGGGCGAAGGGAGCCACCCCCGCCGGACAGGCAATCATCACGTCCACCTCCCGCTCCCGGCTGGTGAGCACAATGTCAAACAGCCCCACGTCCTGCACGTCCAGCTTAAAGAGAAAGCGCATACATTTCTCTCCCTGGCCCTTTCCGCCCTTCTGCTCCTCGGCGTCGGCGTCCACCCACAGCTCGGAGAACAGCTTGCGCCCGTCCATCTCCAGGGGAATCAGAAGGTGGTTCAAGGGCATATACACGCTCTCGTTGATAAGCAAGGCCGACACCAGGTTGCGAAAGGTCTGCTGCACCTCGGCGCTGCCTTCCCCCCGCAGGGCGCGGGCGGCGGCGGCGGCCAGGTGGTCGGCAAACTGGGCGGCGCTGGAGCCCTTGGCAAACTGGCTGCTCTGAAGGAGCTTGAGCAGGGCCTTGTCGTCGATGCCCCCCAGCATCCCCTTCAGCGTGCCGTAGCCGCTGAGCTGGCGGAAGGTCTCGGTGAGCTTATCCTCCGCGCCGTTCTCATACCGGGCCAGGTCCAGCGCCAGCAGGCTCAGCAGCTCCCGGGGCGTGCCCAGGTCGTGAGTCTGGCTGACGTAGGCCGACATAAAGGGGAACACCTCCTGCTGAAGCAGGTTGATGCTCCCCCGCCGGTCCCCGGCGGCAATGCTGTTTTCCAGCTGGGCCAGCAGCTCCCGCAGCTTATCCCCCCAGCTGGCCGGCATGGCGTCCGCCATCCCGGCCAGGTTGCGCAGCAGATTTCCCTCAATATGCTGGGTGGAGGAATAGTCGCTGTAGCTTTTCAGAAACTCCAAAATATCGTTGCGCACCCCCGCCGAATCCGCCCGGGCGTAGGCATTGCGCAGCAGCGCGAATAGGGCCCCGCCAAAGCGGGTTCCCGCCTTCATCTGGGCGCTGAGAAACTTCAGCAGCTCGCTCTGGTCCATTTTCAGCAGCTCCATGGCCCGGCTCATCTCGTCGGCAATGCCCTCGCTCATCCCCGAGTTCACCACCGTTCCCTCCCGCATCATCAGGCGGGCCAGGGACTGGCTGGCGCCCTGGTTCTGGCGCAGCTGCTGAATAAAGGTTTGGAAGTTGGAATCGTAACGGACCTGACCTGAATCCCCCGCGTGGCTGCTGTCCTGCTGCTCGGTGCGGTTGTCCGCGCCGGTCACCCGGCTGGGGTCGGGAACGTTTTGAATCTGCGTATTATTGGGCGAAACGGGAATATTGCGGTTGACCGCCGTATTGTCATAACCTGGTACCGGATTAGTCGCCCCCAAAAGATCGGCCATTTTTCACACCCCTGAGATAAAACTTAGAAAACCTACTTAATTTTCAGCCGCCCTGTGCCGATAATACTAAAGATAAAAGATATTTACTGAGGTGGTGCTTTTTATGGGCAGCGGAAACGAAATCCTGGATATGTACATCTACGAAACCGGCACTCTGCTGGAGCAGCTGGAGACCATCGTCCTTGAAGCGGAAAAGGCGGATACCTTCTCTCAGGAGAATGTGAACGAAATCTTCCGCATCATGCACACCATCAAGGGCTCCTCCGCCATGATGGAGTTCGACAGCCTGGCCACGGTGGCCCATCGGATTGAGGATATGTTCTTCATCATCCGGGAGGGCACCATGTCCGTGGTCTCCGAGGAGAACCGCCCGGCGCTGTTCGACGTGGTGTTCCAGTCCATCGACTTCTTCCGGGGCGAGGTGGAGAAGGTA
>CAQCFX010000014.1:0-2836 GCA_948766235.1 uncultured Oscillospiraceae bacterium
GGAGAAATCTTAATTGACCTAACCCAGACTGGGTTTCATGAATCCGGCGTGCCCCTGTTTGCCGCCAACCCCGGCGGCGCGCCCGCCAACGTGGCGGTAGCCGCCGCGCGGCTGGGAGCGCACACCGCCTTGATCGGGAAGACCGGCCGGGACGGCTTTGGCCGCTATCTCCGCCAGGTTTTGGCAGACAATGGGGTGGACGATGCCGGACTTCACGAGAGCGAGCTGCCCACCACCATGGCCATTGTCTCGGTGGACGGCTCCGGGGAGAGGGACTTCCGCTTTGCCCGTGGCGCGGACAATGATTTTGTCCCTGAGGAGGTGGATGTAAACGCCATCGCCGGGAGTAAGATCCTCCACTTCGGCTCCGTCAGCTTGACCCCGGGGCCTGCCCAGGCCGCGACTCTTTTTGCCGCCCGCAGTGCCAAAGACGCCCATGTGCTGGTCAGCTACGACCCGAATTACCGCTCTGCCCTCTGGGACAGCCAGGAAAACGCGGTGAAGTGGATGCAGGCCCCCCTGCCCCTGGTGGATGTACTCAAGCTGTCGGAGGAGGAGCTGCCCCTTATCACGGGGACCTCAGAGCTGGAGGAGGGCACGCAGCTGCTGGAGCAGCAGGGCGTAAAGCTTATTATGGTGACGCTGGGTGGAAATGGAGTGTTCTGCCGCTGGGCGGGTGAGAGCTGGCATCAGCCCGGGATCCCGGTGAAGGTGGCCGACACCAACGGCGCGGGCGACACCTTTTTGGCCGCAGTGCTCAGCCGCCTGTGCAGACGGGAAAGCGCCCCCCTTGAGGGACTGGAACGGGCGGAGCTGAAGGACATCCTGGCCTTTGCCAACCGGGCCGCAGCCTTCACCTGCTCCCGCAGCGGGGCAATTCCGGCCATGCCCACATGGGAAGAACTATTTGACCCGCAGGGAGGTTTACGGCTGCCGTGAAAACAACTGCATTCGACCGGCGCCTGGAAGGGCGCTATGACGAGCTGAAATGGCTGTACTGTGAGCTGTACCACGATAACCTGGATGCATTTCACCGCTTTGTGGAGATGCTCCGGCGCTGCTGGGGCCAGCGGAAACGTCCCCTCCGGGCGCAGGACGACCGCCGGGAGGCGTATCCCGATTGGTACCGCCGCCGGGATCTGCTGGGCATGATGCTCTACGTGGACGCCTTTGCCGGCGATCTGGCAGGGGTGAGGGGCAAGCTGGACTACATCCGGGAGTGCGGGGTGAACTACCTGCACCTGATGCCGCTGCTCCAGTCCCCCAAGGGCCGCAGCGATGGCGGCTACGCCGTCAGCGACTTCCGGACTGTCCAGCCGGAGCTGGGCGCCATGGACGACTTGGAGGCCCTGGCGGACAACTGCCGGAAGCACGGAATCAGCCTGTGCCTGGATTTTGTGATGAACCACACCAGCGAGGAGCATAAGTGGGCGAAAAAAGCCCGGGCTGGGGAGCCGGGCTATCGGGAGCGGTATTTCTTCTACGACAGCTGGGACATTCCCTCGGAGTTTGAACAAACTGTCCCCCAGGTGTTCCCCATTACCGCGCCGGGCAGCTTCACTCAGCTGGAGAACGGCCAAATCGTCATGACCAGCTTCTATCCCTATCAGTGGGATCTGAACTACGCCAATCCGGCGGTGTTCCATGATATGACGGAAAATCTGCTCTACCTGGCCAACCGGGGGATCGACGTCATCCGGCTGGACGCGGTCCCCTACATCTGGAAGCAGCTGGGGAGCAGCTGCCGCAATCTGCCCCAAGTACACTCCCTGGTGCGGATGCTGCGCATGGCCTGCGAGATTGTCTGCCCCGGCGTGCTGCTGCTGGGGGAGGTGGTGATGGAGCCCGCCAAGGTTGCCCCCTACTTCGGCACGCCGGAGAAACCGGAGTGCCATATGCTCTACAACGTCACCACCATGGCCACTACCTGGCACACTTTGGCCACCGGGGACGTGTCCCTGCTGAAGCGGCAGATGGAGGCGGTATGCGCCCTCCCCAAGGACTTTTTATTCCTCAACTATCTCCGCTGCCATGATGACATCGGTTGGGGCTTGGACTACCCCTGGCTGCGGGAACGCTTTGGGACGGATGAAGTGGCCCACAAACGCTATCTCAATGACTGGTTCACCGGGAAGTTCCCCGGCAGCGGCAGCCGGGGAGAACTGTACAATGACGACCCCCGGCTGGGAGATGCCCGGCTGTGCGGCACCACCGCCTCCCTGTGTGGGGTGGAGACCGCCGAATTTGAGGGGGATCCCTTCAAGCTGGAACGGGCGGCGGCCTGTGATTTGACCCTCCACGCCTGGATGCTGTCCCAGAGCGGCATCCCGGTGATCTACAGCGGGGATGAGATTGGCCGGCTCAACGACTACGCCTACCACGATGACCCCGACAAGCGCAAGGACAGCCGCTATCTCCACCGGGGCCGGTTTCAGTGGGAGCTTGCGGAGCGCCGGAACGACCCTGACACCCCCCAGGGCAAGCTGTTCCAGGGCCTGCGGCGGCTGGAGCAGATCCGGGCCGGCGAGCCCTGCTTCGACGGGGATGCCGACGTCTGGGTGGAGGACAGCGGAGACGCCCGGGTGCTGGCCCTGTGCCGCCGGAAGGAGGCGCGGGAACTGGTGTGCCTATTCAATTTCAGCGGTGAGTTCGTCCGGGCTGGGGTAGGCCGGGACGGGGCCTATACCGAGCTGATGTATGGGACACACTATGATAACATCCGCTGTTTTGACCTGTGGCCCAACAGCTTTGCCTGGCTGCTACGGGAATAAGCGGCCATAAAAAAGGCGGCAGCTCCGGCTGCCGCCTTTTCGCGCTGTCAGCGCTCTCTTTTGAT
>CAQCFX010000014.1:2861-35344 GCA_948766235.1 uncultured Oscillospiraceae bacterium
CCACTGCCTGGGAGAGAGGCCGTACCGCTTATGGAATGCCCGGGTGAAATGCAGCTGATTGGGGTAGCCGCACCGGGCCGCGATGGAGCCAATGGGGCTATCCGTGCCTTTGAGCTGATCAGCGGCTTTGGACAGGCGCAGGCGGATCAAAAACTCCTGGGGCGGGCAGCCGGTGCTCTCCTTGAAGAGCTTGCTGAAATAGCTCCGGTTAAGCTTGCACCTCAGCGATCCGCTCCACGGTGATATCCTGCGCGTAATTGTGCTCCATGAAGTTGACGGCCTCCTGGATGTAGAAATCGCGGAGCTGTCCGCCGCTCAACTCCCGGCGGCTGGACGAAGTGTGGATCAGGGCGTCCAGAAACAGGCACAGATGACCCACCAAATGGAGGGCAGATGCATTGGGATGCTCCGCGATATAGAGCATGGCGTCCCCCACGTTCTGCCCCTGCTCCGGGGTCAGCGGACAGTAGATGGGGTGGCCCAAATCTAAGCCCGCCTGATCCGCATATTCCGCCACCCGCAGCCCGTCGAACTCCAACCATACGTACTTCCACGGGTCATCCTCCTGGGCGGCATAGGTGGTGATTTGGCCGGGAAAAATCAGAAAGCCCTGACCGGGATCCAGCGGGTAATGCTGGACCGTCCCGTGCTCATCAGCGGCGTCAAGCTGCCCGTGGCCGGAGAGAACATAGTGAAACAGATAGTGGTTACGCACAAAAGGCCCAAAGGAGTGCAGGGGACCGCACTGCTCCCAGCCGTATTGGTACAGCCGGACATCCAGGAAATTTTCATTGGGGAAAATCGAAAAGGAAAACTCGTCCACAGCAAGCACGTCCTTCCGCCCACTTTTTTAAAATGTATCCATTTCACCCGTTTTCATGAGATTATATCACAGTTTTGGGGGAAGAATCAAGAGTCAAGACCTTAAATGTGCAAGGGAGACTATTTCAACAAGAATACGGACGCAGCGCCATTTTACCGCAATGTCGGGCGGGAAGGGGCGGTGTTGGGTGCCTAATCTGCGAGGCTCCATTTGCCGGTGAGCGCGCCTGATGGGAATCGTCCCATCTGATTGCAGCGTGGTAGATTTTTCCCTGTTCATCCTCGGAAACAGAAAAGGGTTTCGCCTGTCGCCAAAGCCCTTTTGCCGTTTGACCACATAACTGACCGCACACGTACACGGAACATCCGGAAACGCCATACTCAAACGCCGCTATAAAACAAGCGAATCTGAACAAAAAGCACTGCAAATCAAACAAAAAAGTTTCCTCCCAGCGTTTTAGGACAGGCGGCACCTGATCCGTGTTTATCGTTTTTCCTGAGGCGCAGTTAAAAGATTCTTGCCCACCCACGACCGCTCAGCATTCCCAACGCCAGATCACAAAGCGGATGCCGCCCCACCCAATGGGTGGGGCGGCATCCGCTTCAGAATGATTATCTGCCTTGCTGAACCGGTTAGCCGCTATGTACCTGCGTTTCGCTCACTCAGAAAAGGCCAATCAGGAACTGCCCCGCCAGGAACAGCAGCAAGGCGCTGCCGGCGGGAGCCAGGCGGGGGCTGGACCCGGAGGCTATGCGCTCCAGAATGGAGGAGTAGAGCAGCGCGGCAATCCCAAACACAGCGGCGCCGCACAACCCCAGCGTCCACACCGGGACCGCTCCGGCCACCCCCGCGCACCAGGGCAGCAGGGCGAAGGTCACGCCGCCCAGCACCGTGGCAATCGGCCAGGGATACCGCTGGCCAGGCTTCCAGTACGCCTCAACTGTGAGGGCGGCGAGGCTCAGCCCCAGCATCATGGTCAGGTCGA
The DNA here is from genome assembly GCA_948766235.1 of uncultured Oscillospiraceae bacterium. Taxonomy (GTDB): domain Bacteria; phylum Bacillota; class Clostridia; order Oscillospirales; family Oscillospiraceae; genus Enterenecus. Next base: position 4,670 of record CAQCFX010000014.1, read on the forward strand.
ACCGCGGCATAATGGCCATGGGAGCCAGCGTTTCCGCCAGCATCAGCACCAGGCAGGCCACGCCTACCGCAACGGCCAGCAGCACATTCAGCTTCAATGCGTTTTTCTTCATCTCAGCCACCCCATTCCGTTGCGCCAGAGGACACGTCCGCCCCAGTGACCCATCCCGCGGCGGCATTGACCGCCCGGGTCACCGCTTTGCTGGTGACGGTAGCCCCGGTGAGGGCGTCCACGTTTTCGCCCACGGCGGCATCGCCGTTGGTGCCCAGAAACTGCCAGAGGAACTCGGCGTCATGCTGGGCCTGCCCGCCCAGGCCGAAGGTCTCGGCGTGGTCCCGGACAGTGACGCCGGATACCGTGCCGTCCTCGGTGACGCCCACCCACAGCACCAGTTCCCCGGCGTAGCCGGCGGCACTGACCTCGATGACGTAGCCGCCCTCCGCCTTGAATATCCGGCGGATGCTCTCATCCTCGCCGTCATAGGTTTCTTCGGAGAAGCTGGTGGGGCGGGTGGGAAGCATATAGGACATAATTTCTGCCCGGGAGTCGGCCTCCCGCTGCTCCGCCACGGGGCGCAACAGGTTGGAAGCGGCCAGCAGCACCGCGGCCGCGGCCAGGATGGCGGCGATAGGGGCAATCAAATCCTTTGTTTTCATTATGCCGCCTCCTTTCCTGTGCCGAAGCGTCTGGGGACGATGTACCGATCCAGCAACCACGCCGCGGCGTTCATCACCAGGATGGCGTAGGTCACACCCTCCGGGAACAGGCCGAAGTAGCGCAGCAGCACGGTGAGTACGCCGCAGCCCGCGCCATACACCAGCTGGGCCGCAGGGCCCACGGGGGAGGTGGCGTAGTCGGTAGCCATGAAGATGGCCCCCAGCAGCACGCCGCCGCTGAGCAGGCTGTACAGCATCCAGGCCAGCGGGGCGTCTCCCTTGGCGAATACCAGGGTGAGCACGGCCACGGCGCCCAGGTAGGCGGCGGGAATGCGGATGCTGATGACCTTGCGCAGCACCAGATACGCCCCACCAATGAGCAGGGCCAGGGCGGAGGTCTCACCAATACAGCCTCCCATCCGCCCCAGGAACGCGTCAGCCAGGGACACATCGGGCAGGGCGGGCATCTGCATATGGTGCAGTGGAGTGGCCCCGGTGACTACGTCGGCGGCGTCCAGGCCAAACAGGGGCAGCTGCGCCCCCAGGGCGGGGAACCGGGTGAGATACACGGGGAACAGCAGCATGAGGAAGGCCCGGGCCCCCAGGGCGGGGTTAAAGGCGTTCTGCCCCAGCCCGCCGCACAGGCCCTTCACAACGATTGCCGCGAACAGCCCGCCCAGCGCAGCCAGCCAGTAGGGCGCCGAGGCGGGGAGGGTCATGGCCAGCAGCAGCCCGGTGACGGCGGCCGAGCCGTCCGGGATGGTGCAGTGCTGCCGGGCGGCCAGCCGGAACAGCCACTCGCCCAACAGGGCAGCGCATACGCACACCGCCGCCACTGCGGCCGCCCGGATGCCATGAACCAGCACCCCGGCAATGAGCGCCGGGAGCAGCGCGATGACCACGTCCAGCATAAGCCGCCGGGTGGTGTCCTTCCCCCGGATGTGAGGGGAAGCGCTTACTGTTAGATTCATTTTGCTTTCGCCCCCTTCAGCGCGCGTTTTCCCGCCCTAAAGCCCTCCACCAGGGGCACCTTGCCCGGGCAGGCATAGGCGCAGCAGCCGCACTCAATGCAGTCGGTCAGGTGGAGCCGCTCCAAAGCGGCCAGGTTGTTTGCCTTGGCGTAGCGGTAGAGGTACAGCGGCTCCAACCGCATGGGGCACACCTCCAGGCACTTGCCGCAGCGGATGCAGGCGGGGTGGCTGCTCTCACCGTTCTCAGCGGCGGACAGGCACAGCACCCCGTTGACTCCCTTGGCGGTGGGAACGGACAGATCGCTCTGAGCTGCCCCCATCATGGGGCCGCCGGACAGCACCTTCCACACGTCGTCCGTCAGTCCTCCTGCGGCGGCGATGACGTCGGCAAAGGAGGTGCCTACCCGCACGATGAGGTTTTTGGGCGCTCGGACGGCCTTGCCGGTGACGGTGACGATGCGCTCTATGAGCGGCGCGCCATCATATACCGCATGGCATACCGCCGCGGCGGTGGCTGCGTTGAACACGGTGCACCCCACGTCACGGGGCAGCCCGCCCGGAGGAACCTGCCGCCCGGTGACCGCCTGAATGAGCTGCTTTTCCGCCCCCTGGGGATAGCGGGTGGGAAGGATGCGCAGCTCCATGTCCGGGAACTGGGCCAGCCGCTCCCGGAGGATTTTGGCGGCCTGCTCCTTGTTGTCCTCTATGGCGATGACCACCCGCTGGGGACGCAGCACCCGGGCCAGCAGGGCCAGCCCTCGGAGCACATCGTCCGGGCCGGTCTGGAGCAGGGCGTCGTCCGCCGTCAGGTAGGGCTCGCATTCGCAGGCGTTGGCGATGAGGGTATCTATCCCGTCCGCCGCCGGTTCGGCTTTAACATGGGAGGGGAAGGCCGCCCCGCCCATGCCAACAATGCCCGCTTCCCGAATGATGGAAACTATCTCATCCGGGGTCAGCCCGCTGGAATCGGGGTGGGGCCGCAGGGCGGAATCGGGGGTATCCAAAAAGTCGTTTTTGATGATGACGGCGGGGCACAGGCCGCCGCCGGGGTGCGGCCGGTCCTCAATGGCCTCCACCACGCCGGACACCGACGCGTGGACGGGGACGCACAGCCCCTGACCATCGCCAATCTTCTGGCCCATGCGCACCGTGTCCCCCACCGACACCAGGGGCTTGCAGGGCTCGCCGATGTGCTGCCGCAGGAGGATGGATACCCGGGCGGGCAGAGGCATGGCCGCGGGGATGGAAGCGGCGCTGAGGGACTTGCCCCCCTCCGGATGTACGCCGCCGAAAAACAGGGATTTCATCGTATATCACCTCTTATTTGATAAAAGGATCAGGTCCGGACCAGCTGTTGGAAACCGTCCGTGTACAGCATAGTCCCGTCGTGGGCCACCCACATGGCCTGGGCGCCGCAGCGCCGGGCCATGTCGGCTCCCTCCTCATAGGGCAGGAGGAAAAGGGCGGTGGACAGCCCGTCGGCCAGGCCGGAATCGGGGCAGAGGATGGTCACAGCCCGCCACTGCTGCGCCGGAAACAGGGTGTCCGGGTCAATGATATGGTGATACCGCACGCCGTCTACCGTGTAGTAGCGCTGGTAGTCGCCGCTGCTCACCACCGACAGGTCAGAAATATACAGGGTGTGCAGATAGTCCTCCCGCCCCTTGTCAGGGGCCTGCACTCCCACCACCCAGCACTCGCCCGAGGGCTTGGGGCCGGTGGCCCGGACGTTCCCGCCCACACTGACCAGCAGCCCGGCGGGTGTCTCCCGGCACACCTGCTCCACGGCGTAGCCCTTGGCCACCGCCCCCACGTCCAAACGGGCCAGGGGGTCGGTGAGCCGAACGGTGGAGGCGTCTGGGTCGATGTCCAGCAGGTGAAGGCCGGTGTGCTTTGCCGCCTGGGCCAGTTCCCCTTCATCCGGAAGGGCGGCGCCAAGGGGGTCGTCTATCCCGGCCTGCCGTGCCTCATGCCACAGGGACAGTACGCTGCCCATGCTCACGTCTACCCGGCCGCCGGTAAGCTGGCTGAGCTCCCGGCAGAACAGCAGCAGCTCGATGATGCGTCCATCCACCTCGACGGGGCCGCCCCCGGCGCGGTCATTCACGGTTTTTAGATTGACTACGCCGTCATAGTCGTGGTAGATGTCAAACAGCTGGTGGTATTCCAGCAGCCTGTCATGGAACTGCTGGGCCGTCTCCCGAAAAGCCTCCTCGCTTTCGGCATAGCCCACCACGGTGGTCACCGTATCAAAGAGGGTGAGGAAGCTGGCTTCATACCGCTTCAGGCCGCTGTGCTCCGGGGCGGCCGCCCCGGCGGCGCAGCCGCTGAGCAGGCACAGCGCCAGCATCAGCGCCATAAGCCGTCTTTTCATCCCTCTCCCCCCTGTTTCAATTCCGGGGCGGGCCCGGTAAGCCCGCCCCTCGTATCGTTTACTGCGCGGCCTTTTCCACAAGCTCCTGGAACTCGCCGATGCTCACGGTAATGGTGGCGGCCAGGTCGGCGTCGGCGGCTTTGCCGCCCTCGTCCACCGCCAGTCCGGCAATCTCGGACAGGGTCTTGCCGGTGACATAGGCGGAGAAGCCGGCGGCCTGCTCGTTCCACTCCTTGCCGATGGAGCTGGCCTTGCGCATTCCGTAGTCGTCGCCCAGCTCGTTCTTGGTTTTGGGGGCGGCGGTCAGGTCGGTGGTAATCTTACCCGCGGCGTCGAAGTTCACGTTGGCCTGCACCGCGTCGATGTAGCAGCTGGTGACGGTATCGCCATTGAAGGTGACGGCAGCGAAGGTGGAGTAGGCCTGGGCCAGACCGTCCCCGTCGGCGGAGGCGTCCTTGCTCTTGCTCATGTTGGTCACGCTGGCAAGGCCCAGCTTATCGCCCTTGGAGGCGCCCAAATCCTGGGAATTGTCCGCCGCGTCCATGATGCCGTCCACAAAGGCGCCGATGTACAGCGTGACGCTGGCGGCCAGGTCGGCGTCCCCGGCCTTGCCGGTTTCATTCACGGCCAGACCCTTGAGCTCGGAGACCTTCTTACCCACGGCGTAGTCGGCCAGGGCGGCCAGCTGCTCGTTCCACTCTTTGCCGATGGAGCTGGCCTTGCGCATCCCGTAATCATCGCCCAGCTCGTTCTTGCTGAGGAAGGTGGTAGCGGGATCGGTGGTAAGCTTGCCGGAAACGTCAAAGCCGATTTTGACCTGTACCGCATCGATGACGCAGTCGTCGATGACCCCGTCCTCATCCACCGTAACGGCAATCAGGACGATGTCGCTCTGAGCCACGCCGTCGCCTTCCGCGGAAGCGTCCTTGCTGCTGCCCAGGTCGGTGACAACAGACAGTCCGGTTCTCACAGAGCCGTCCCCTTTGGGCTGGACGGGGTCGCCAGGGGTGGTCTGCTCCGGCGCGGGGGTGCTGCCGGAGGGCGTCTGATTTCCCTCTGGAGTCACCACTACGGTGGTGCCGCAGCCAGCCAGCAGCCCAGTGAGCAGCAAAATGGCAAGCAGAAGCGCAGGGATTCGTTTGTTGTTCATGCTCAATTCCTCCTAAACGTGTTGTGTGATATTATCATGCTGCTTCATTTCAAAATGAATTAGGAATGAAAGCAAAGCACGCAGGATGATGACGGCGCCCAGCACCATCAATTCGGTCATGTCCCGAACCAGGACGGTTTTGAGTATCTCGGCTGCCATTTTGAACTCCAGGCTCAGCGCCAGGCCGGAGGCCAGCTCTGACTTGATATCCCGGGAGCCGGCATGAAACAGGCCCAGAAGATACCGCCAGAAGGCGGACAAGGTGGAGACGGCGATGACCATGATGCCCATGCCCTCGCACAGGGGAATCAGGATTTCCAGGATGTATTCTACAATCTGTTCCAGCATGGAACCCCTCCTTTTCCCAGACGGTCTCGGGAAGCTTTTGCCGCATACCGGCTCCAAGGCGCCGGCAGCGCTTCCACGCTTGAATCCCAACAAAGCACGCCCGCCCCCAAGCCCTCTCTTTTCCTTTATCCTACTGACCTTTCCTTAATGGGAGATATATATTTCCTCAATATTTATTAAGATAACACAGCACCCCGCCGGACGGTCCGGCGGGGTGCTGCTTAGTGCTGTTCAGTTGCGGGCGGCGCTTCCCCTTGGACGGCGGGAAGGGATACGGTGAAAGCGGTGCCCTGTCCGGCGGCGCTCTCCATGGTAATAGAGCCTCCGTGGGTCTCCACAATCTGATATACAATGGCCAGGCCCAGGCCAATGCCCTTTCCCGAGCCTTTGGTGGTAAAGAAGGGGTCGAATATCTTGTCCCGCGCCTCCTCCGGGATGCCTGGGCCGTTGTCCGCCACTCGAAGGACAACATGGCTGCCCTGAGCGGCGGTGGACACCCGCACTGTTCCGCCCTGCGCGCCCAGCGCCTCAAAGGCATTGAGCACCAGGTTGAGCAGCAGCTGGAACAGCTGGGTTTCATCGCCCAATACATCCTGTCCTCCACAGGAAAAGCCGGTCTCGATGTGTACGGTTTTGGGCCGCACCGGACCGGCGACCTCCAGCACCTGCTCTGCCAGCCGGTCCGGACTGACGGCCCGGAATGTCTGCGCAGTATTTTTCCGGGACAGGTTGGACAGTCGGGAAATAATCTTCTTGGCCTTCTGAGACGCCTTGTAGATTTCCAGCGCGTTGTCATAGGACTCCGTGTCCTCCGCAGGGAGTTTTTCCAAAATGAGGATGCTATATCCCATGATGGGCGTGAGCAGGTTGTTGAACTCGTGGGCGATGCCCGAGGTCAGCGTACCGATGGTCTCCAGGCGCTGGCGGTGGGCAATCTGCTGGGTCTGGGCGCTGAGCTCCTCCATGGCCCGGGTTTTCTGCCGCAGCAGGTCCAGCTCCGCCTGGGTCTGCTGGTGATGCCGCCGGGAGCGCAGCAGGAACAGGAGCAGGATGGCCGCGCCCGCCACAACGGCGCCGCTGCACAAAATCATCTGCACCGCCGCGGATTGCAGCGGCCGGACAATCTGGTCGTAGCTTCCGGCAATGCCCACCGTGAAGCATCCGTTCACATTGTCCGGGGCAGGAAGTATGGCAATGCGGGCGGTATGGTGCTCTCCTTCAATCAGACTGTCGGCTCGGAAAAAGGCGGCGCCCGGCTGGCCGGATTCCTGAATCTCCAGCATCTGGCGCAGGCCGGAGTGGGCGTCCGCGTCCAGCGCCAGGGCCTCCTCCACCGTCTCCACATGGACGCCCTGGGCAGTGCGGTGGAAGAAATACTGTCCGGCTGCGTCCATCAGCAAAATCTGATCCCGGGTCTCAGCAGCGGACAGCCGCTCAGCCAGAGCAAAAAAGGTCTCGCCGTTGATGACGGCGGCGTATTTGGCGTTTTCCCCCGGCTGCACCAGGGCCACGCAGAGCTGGCCGCCGCCATCCAGGCACAGCCAGATATCCACGCCGTTGTTTTCCCCCAGCCGGACGATGCTTGTATAGTCCGTGGGGCCCTCGGTGGACAGCACAGCCGCCCCATCCTGGACGACCAGCATATTTTCCACCGCCTCGGTGCGGGACAGGGGCGTCTCCCGCAGCAGGCGGAGCAGCTCGTCCGCTCCCTCTCCGTTAAGCCATCTGCGTTCCGCGGTTTTGAAGCCCCAGCGGCTGATGACATACGCCAGGTCAGAGCAGTACCAGTTGAAATGCCCGATAATGTTATTGTCCACCGATTGAGCCGTGCGCATCAGCTGACTGTCCTGGCTGTCCACCAGGGTATCCTGGCTGTGACGGAACACAGCCACCATCATGAGCAGGCCGGCGATGATAACGGCGGAGGCCATGATGGGCAGCAGGCGTTGAAGCCGGTCTCGATGGGGAGTTTTGTCCATATCCCTCGCCCCTTGAAAAAAGTGTTTAAATCAAGTATACTTTATCATATTGGGATTTTTGTGTAAAGGAGATTGGAGTTCATGGCGCAAAGGCAGGATGCCGTTCTCATTGTGGACGATGACGAAGCCGTACTCACCATGCTCTACAAGGTCATGAAAAGCAGCGACATCCGCGCAGATACCGCGCGGAACGGACGGGACGCCCTGGAGCGGCTGGAGCGGGGCAGCTACGATTTGATGCTGCTGGATGTGAATATGCCGGGAATCGACGGCTTTGAGGTCATCCAGACTGTGCGCAGCCGGGGGCTTCAGCTGCCCATTATCATCGTCAGCGGCCGAAAGGAGGACTATGATACCCTCTACGGGCTGGGAATCGGCGCGGATGATTACCTCACCAAGCCCTTTAATCCCGTTACGCTGGGCGCAAAGGTAAAGGCCCTCATCCGCCGCAGCCGGGGCGGATTGCCGGGCGCCAGCAGCGTCATTTCCGCCGGACCGTTCCGATATGATACCACGACCCTGCGTTTTTATAAAAACGGACGCGAGATTTCCCTTTCCTCCAAGGAAAATGCCATGATGAAGCTGTTTCTGGACAATGTCAACCGCATTTTTACAAAAGATATGATTTATGACCTGGTGTGGGGCTCGTCTATTGTGGATGAGAATGCCATTATGGTCTATATCAACCGCCTGCGGCAAAAAATCGAGGAGGATCCGGGCAAGCCCGTTTATATCCAGACCGTACGAGGATTGGGCTACCGTTTTGTGATATAGCCGCAGGCATACCAAGCCTGCCGTACGCTGTGCGGGTTTGCGGGGAGGGCGCGTATCATCAGCGCATACGATGTGCTTCCGCCTTGATTCTTATTTATGCTTCAGCGACAACTCATAATAGAAGCGTCCGGCGTTGACAACATGGTCAATCTCCTCCTGGGTCAAGGCGCGGACTATCTTTGCAGGATTCCCGACTGCCAGCGAGCAGTCGGGAATGACTGTTTTGGGGGTGACAACCGCTCCAGCGCCGATTATGCAGCAGCTGCCGATTCTCGCCCCGGAAATCACAACCGCGCCCATGCCAATCAGCGTGTGTTTGCCCACATAGGCGCTGTGCACCACGGCATTGTGTCCTACGGTAACGCCATCTTCCAAAATTGTGGGAAGCTTTCCGTCCCCATGGAGGGTCGCGTTGTCCTGCACGTTGCAATATTTCCCCAGGCGGATTGCCCCGCTGTCGCCGCGAAGCACGGCGCCGTACCATACGGAGCAGCCCTTGTCAAAGGACACATCTCCCATCACATGGGCGCCATCCATAATCAAAACATTTTCATTGCTTACTATTTTATCCATTGTCAACACCAAACCCTTTCTTTTATTTGAGTCCGTATTTCTCCAGCTTTCTATAAAACATGGCGCGGCTGAGTCCGATATGTTCGGCAGCCGATTTTTTATTGCCCTGATACCGGGCTAACGCTTGTTTGAAATACTGCTTTTCAAAGCCTTCCGACGCGGTGCGGTAGTCCGTCTGGAACAGCGGCGCAAGCGCATCGTTCCCGCCTACATAGTCAGTCAACGGAATGTCGGAGTGGCTGGCAAAATACCCGGAAAAGTCCTCCGGCCACAGAACTCCCTTCGTCTTCCAAATCATGGCCCGCTCGATTACATTGCGCAGCTCTCTCACATTGCCCGGCCAATCATACAGGGAAAGCAGCCTCAGCGCCTCGTCGCTGATTTGCTCGATTTCTGTTCCAAGACTGTGATTCAGGCTTTCAATCAGGGACGCGGTGAGGAGGGGCAGGTCCTCCATGCGTTCCCGCAAAGAGGGCACCTTGATGTTGAATACGTTCAGGCGGTAGAACAGGTCTCTCCTGAATCCACCGGACTCCACCAGCGAGCGAAGCGGCACATTGGTCGCGGCGACCACCCTGACATCAATGCAGATACTGCGGCTGGAGCCCACGTGCTCGATTTCACGCTCCTGCAGCACACGCAGAAGCTTGGGCTGGATATCAAGGGGAAGGGAATTAATCTCATCCAGAAAAATGCTGCCGCCCTTCGCCGCCTCAAACTTACCGATTTTTCCGGTCCTTGAGGCCCCTGTAAAACTGCCTCCCTCGTATCCGAAAAGCTCCGCCTCAGCCAAATTGGGCGGTATTGTCGTACAATTCAGACGCACGAAAGGGCCGCCGGACCTTGCGCTGAGATTATGAACGGCCTGAGCCACCAGCTCTTTGCCGCTGCCCGTCTCTCCTTCAATCAGAACCACGGAGGAGGTGCCGGCGGCTTTGGCAATCTGCGCCTTTAGGTTTTGTATGGCCTTTCCGCCGCCAATAATATTGTCAATGGTGTATTTTGTCTGTTGCAGCTGGCTTACTTCGTTTTGATAGTACTCCAGCTGTAAACGGACTTTTTTCATCTCATGATAGAATTTCCTGGCCTCCTCGCCATTGGTGAAAATAGAATACATCCCAACGCCGATGAGCTCGCCGTTTTTAAACAGCGGCACATAATTTGCCACCAAAAACGCAGAGGTTCCCGTTTCTGTCCAAAAGCTCATGCCCGAAATGGGCTTTCGCGTCCGCAGCACATCGTGGACCAGCGAATTGGGAACAAACTCGCGTACATCATGGCCTTCCATCTCTGCCAAGGCCTTGCCATTTGAGGTATACCGATTTTGCCAGCCTTCATTTACGGCTACATACTTTCCGTCTGCGTCAAACAGAGCCACCGAACCCATCTGCTGAAAAAATATTTCTTTGAACTCCTGTAGCGCTTGATCCATATCCGCCGCCCGCCTCTTTTCATGTGTCTAACTTAGTTTACATGTCTACTTTTGTACGGTCAAGCAGGATTGTTGAAAACAGTTGAAAAAGCGGAGAAGCGTTCCGCTCCAGTGTATACTTTTTGAGACGCAGAATCGGAACCCGTTTCCCGCAAAAGGGCCGCAAAGCGCTGCAATTACAGGCTTTTTTCAACTTGGCACGCCCCTTGCGTATTTGTAAGATGCGAAACGCTCGTTTCAAATCAAACCGGAGGTGGCAAGATGAAAATCATTGACCTGAGCATCGCAACAGAAAATGACCTTCCCAGCGACCCTCCTTCCACAATTCCCAAAATCACCTATCTCACCCACAAGGACAGCGCTGAAATGATGGCGGACGCATACCAGTGCGGACTGGAGGACATTGACGGCTTGGGCTGGGGAACGGAACTGGTCTCCTTCACCACCCATTCCGGCACCCACCTGGACGCGCCCTGGCATTTCTACCCCACGATGAACGACGGAGAGCCCGCCATGACCATCGACCAGATGCCCCTGGAATGGTGCATCGGGGACGGCGTGATTCTCGACTTCTCCCACAAGGGCGACGCCTACAAGCTGACGGTAGAGGATTTTCAGGAAAAGCTGGCAGAGCTGAACTATACCCTCAAGCCGCTGGACATCCTCTTTATCCGAAGCGGCGCCGCGGACCGCTGGGGCAAGGAGGAGTACTTGGTGGCCGGATGCGGCGTGAGCCGGGAGGCCACTCTCTGGCTGGCGCAGCAGGGCGTGCACATCATGGGCACGGACGGCTGGAGCTGGGATATCCCCCTTCCCATTGCCGCCAAGCAGTACAGGGAAACCGGGGACAAGTCCCTGCTGTGGGAGGCCCACCGCGCCGGGGCCCACTGCGTATACGGACACATTGAGAAGCTGACCAATCTGGAAAGCGTTCCTCCCCTGGGCAGCACAATCGTGTGCCTGCCAATCAAGGTCAAAGGCGCCAGCGCCGGCTGGACCCGTGCAATCGCCATTGTTGACGGACCCAATTTCAGAAAGTGAGGTAAATGTTCATGGAGACGATTCGTATTCTGCTGTCGTTCATCGTTCCGCTGGTCCTGATCTTTGTGATGATTAAAAAGAAGGTAGACACCTCTCTGGCGTTGATTCTGTGTGCCGTAGTTTCCGGCTGCGTTGCCGGCCTGCCCCTCTCCACCACCCTTTCCACAATTAAATCCGGCTTTGGCAGCATCATGTCCTTGACCGGACTTTTGGTCCTGTTTGGCGTGATTTTTTCCGAATATCTGGAAAAGTCCGGCGGCATTGAGTGCATTTCCAAATACATTGCGAAAAAGACCTCCCCCCAGGGAAGCATTTACGCAATCTATATCCTGGGGTATGTCATCTCCATTCCGGTAAACTTCACTGCCGCCGCAGTGATGATGAGCCCCATGGTCCGTGACCTGTCCAAGCAGACTAAAAAGCCAGTGCAGTCCTATTCCTGCGCATTTTCCGTCTCCTCCTTCCTGACCAACTGCCTGGTGGTCCCCACCCTGACGCCCGCCCTGCTGGCGGGCATGGCCGGAATCGAGATGGGTCCGTTTATGGTTCTGGGCATTATAATCTCGCTGCTCACGTCTTTCATTTGCGCACTGGGCGGCGCGCTGATTTTGGCGAAGAAGTACGGAAGCATTGAGTACACCGGCCAGGCTCCCGAGGAGATGAAGGAGGACAAACGGGCGTATCCCTCGATTACCACCGTCATCGCCCTGATTCTCCTGCCCATCCTGCTGATTGTCATCGGCTGTTTCATACCCGGCCTGCTGCCGGCGGAAAGCCTCGCCCGTGACATGGTCTCCTTCATCGGCGATCCCTCCGTTGCCCTGCTTATCACCATCATTGTGGAGTTCTTCCTGCTTTCCAAGTACTTGGGCGGCAGCATCTCCAGCTCTCTGAAGGTTTACTCCGACGCTCTGCCCAAGGCCGGCGCCTTCCTGATTATCCTTGGCGCAGCCAACTCCTTCGGTTCTGTCCTCTCCGCCGGCGGTATCGGCAACACCCTCCTGGAGCTGACCTCCGGCTGGAACATCAACTCCCTGCTGCTGGCGTTCCTGATTGTAACAATTATTCGCGCCGGTACCGGCGTGATGACAGTTGCGGCCACGGCCACGCTGCCGCTGATGATTCCTGTCTGCGCGGCCGCCGGCATCCCCATCACCTATCTGGTGCTGGCCTGCTGCCTCGGCTGTGTGGCGCTGATTATCCCCACCGATCCCGCCTTCTGGATTTATCAGGACGGCTACAAGCTGTCTGTAAAGGACACCTTTATCTCCGTTACCATTCCCGGCACGGCAGCCGCCGTGATTGGCATTGTCCTCCTGCTCATCACCAACATGATTTTCCCCACATTGGTCATGTAATCATTCCATCAAAAGTGGTTCCCGCCCCCCATGGGGCGGGAACCACAAGCCAAAGCTTTTGAAGAAAGGTAGATGACTGCCATGGCAAAGACAATTATCACGGCTTCCCTGACCGGGACAGCCACACAATCTCCCAACCTGCCCATGACGCCCAAGGCAATCGCGGAAGATGCGATTGCCTGCTGGCGGGCCGGCGCTGCAATCGTTCATCTGCATATGCGGGACGACAACGGCTTCGGCACCATGGACAAGGAACGCTTCCGAGAGACGCAACAGCGTATACGCGACAACTGCGACGCGGTCATCAATATGACCACATCCGGCGAGTTTGACTTGAAAAACAACAGCGAGGAACGGCGCATGGAGCACATCATCGAGCTTCATCCCGAGATGGCCAGCTTTGACGCCGGTTCAATTAACGTGGTCAACGGCGACATATTCGACAACACCACCACGTTTCTCAAAAAGCTGGGCGCCGTAATGCTCCGGGAGGGAATCAAGCCCGAGGTAGAAATCATGGACCTGGGCATGATAGCCGCCGCGGACTATTACAGAAGCGAAGGCGTCCTGGCCGACCCCGTTCACTACCAGTTTGTGCTCGGATTTTTCAGCGGAGCGCCCGCCACGGTGGACAATCTGGTTTACATGAAAAACTACCTGCCCAGCGGCGCCACCTGGTCCGCCTTCGGCATTGGAAAGGCCCATCTTCCAATTCTGTACACCGCGCTCGCCCTGGGCGGACACGTCCGTGTGGGATTGGAGGATAACATCTACTACCGAAAGGGCGAGTACGCCACAAACGAGCAGCTGGTATCCCGGGCGGCGCGCCTGATTCGCGAATTCAACAATGAGCCGGCCACGCCGGACGAGGCCAGGGAGATTTTGAAATTAAGGAAGAGGTAAACATGGAACAGTTTAAAGCAGTTATTATGGGCTCCGGCCGTCACTGCCATGTGACCAAGGAGGTTTTTGAAGCGCTCTTTGGCCAGGGCGCGGAGCTGACGCCCGCCAGGGCGCTCAACGTAGACCCTCTCGCCGGCTTTCTTTCGGTGGAAAAGGTCACGCTGGTAACGCCCAAAAAGGAGGTCAAGGTATCCATCCTCGGCCCATTCAGAAGGTATACGCAGGTGGAAATCTCCCGCACAGACGCCATCGACATGGGGTACGATATCCCAAAAATGTCCGATTCCGGAAAAACACAGGGCACCGGAGCTGTGAAGCTGGCGGGTCCCAAAGGCGAGGTGGAGCTGAGCGAGGGCCTGATGATTGTCCGGCGGCACGTCCACCTGGACCCTCTCGTCGCAGAAAAGCTGGGCTGTCGGAAGGGGGACGCGCTGCGCTTCCGCGTGGGCGGTCCCCGGGGGCTCACCTTTGAGCAGGTGGCGGTGGCCGACAACTCGCCCAACTGCCCCAGCGTACTGCACATCGACTATGACGAGCTCAACGCCCTGGGGATTACCACGGCCGACCAGGTGGAAGGGGAAATCATCTATGTCCCCGAAGACAAGCTGCTGGACTGATGGGGAGAAAACTATGCTGATTTTAACATTGGACCCCGGCTCCACATCTTTAAAATTCGCGCTGTTTCACAACGAGACAGAGCAAAAAAGAAATGTCATCCGTTTTAACCAGGACATTCTGGGTCTGACGCTGCCGGAGCGGGCCGCCCACTGCGAAAAGCTGGTGGCCGAGTTTCTTCGGGCGCAGGGTGTGGAAATCGGAGACATCGACTGTGTCGTCGCCCGGGGCGGCTTTCTCAAGAACCTGAAAACCGGGGCTTATGAAATCAACGAGAAGCTAATCGCCGATTTGGACGGGGCTATCATGCCCACCCCCCAGACGGTGGGCATCCGAATCGCCTACCACATGATGCATCCGCTGGGAAAGCCCAGCTTCATTTATGACGCTGTTACGGCGGACGAGTGGGACCCAAAGGCGAAAGTTACGGGAGTCAAGGGCCTGGAAAAGACCGTGGCCCAGCACACGCTGAACAGCCGCAGGGTGGCCTTTGAGCTGGCGCAGCAGCTGGGCCGGCCCTTAACGGACATCAACCTGATTGTGGCCCATCTGGGCGGCGGGTTTGACGTAAGCTTTTTCCGCCGGGGCAGAATCATCGAGTCTCTGGGCTACAACGACCTGGGCTTCTCGCCGGAGCGGTGCGGCGCTTTGCAGTTCGATGACCTACTGAAGCTGGCGAAAACACTCCCCCCTGACCAGCTCAGGGCGCTCAACCATGGAAAGGGCGGCCTGGTCTCCCATTTCGGCACGTCGGATATGCGCCAGGTCGAGGCCATGATTCAAAAGGGCGACCAGGAGGTCAAGCTGGTGTTTGACGCCATGCTCTACCGTGTGGCGCAGTTGATTGGCTGCGGCGCTGTGGCGCTGCAGGGCCAGGTCGATGGGATTATCTTGACCGGCGGCGGCGCTCATTCCGATTATATTTGCAATCAGATTCAGGCAAACGTGGAATTCATCGCGAAGGTGTACCGATTTGCCGGCGAATTGGAATTAGAGGCACTGGCCAGAGGCGCCTGCCGGGTCCTGGCGGGGCAGGAGCCGGCGAAGCCCTATGTATAATTGAACACCGCGCCTTCCTCTTATCCCTGCCCCGCCGGGGGCAGAGATAAGAAGAAGGCTGCGATAGGCGATAAGGAGGCATAACGATGAAAGAAGTTGCAATCGTATCTGCGGTAAGAAGCCCTGTGGGCAAGGTAGGCGGCATGCTGGCCGGCGTGGCCCCCTTTGATCTGACCGCGCCGGTTTTAAACGAAGCGGTGCGGCGGGCCGGAATTGAGGCAAAGGAATTGGACGAAGTGCTGTTTTCCTGCCTTACGGTGCCGCAGATTGACAGCGGCCGGACCTACGCGCTCTATGCCGGCATCCCCCAAGAGGTGCCCGGCATGATGATGCACAGGGGCTGCGGGTCTACCATTACATCCACCGCCATTGCCGCGTCGATGATTAAGTCCGGCATGGGCAGCACCTATCTTGTGGGCGGTATGGAGTCAAACTCCAACGGAGCCTACCTCATGGAAAAGCCCAAGAAAGGATTTTCTATGGCGCCGCCGAAATTCCTGCGCTCTTATATCACCGCCCCCAACTATGAGTATGGCGACGAACCTATGGGGGTTACTGCGGAAAACGTGGCCGAAATGTATGGGATTACACGGGAGGAGTGCGACGCCTTCGCCCTGGAAAGTCAGAGAAAGGCCGAGGCGGCGTGGAACGAGGGCTTTTTTGACGACCAGGTTTTGCCCTATCAAATCAAAACAGGCAAGGAAACCCGGACCGTTCAGAAGGACGAGACAGTGCGCACGTCCTCCATGGAGGCCCTGGGAAAGCTGCGCCCCGCGTTCAAGGAAAACGGCGTCTGCACGGCGGGCAACAGCTCCCCGGTATGCGACGGTGCTTCCGCGCTGGTCGTCATGGACAAGGAGAAGGCGCACAGCCTTGGCCTGCCCATTCTGGCCACCATAAAAGACTACGTGGTCATTGGCCGAGAGCCGCACACCATGGGCCTGGGCCCGGTTTTTGCCACCAAGAAGATTTTCCAGCGAAACCATTTCACCTTCCATGACATCGACTTCATTGAGCTTAACGAGGCTTTCGCGGCCCAGGTGCTGGGCTGTTACCGGCTGATGGAGTGGCCCCAGGAGAAGGTGAACATCCACGGCGGCGCCATCGCCCTGGGCCACCCCACCGGCGCCACCGGCGCCATGCTGATTACAAAATCCGTGTATGAGTTCCGCCGCAGCGGGGCGCAGCGCGCGCTGATTACCTTCTGCATCGGCTCCGGCCAAGGCGTCGCCATGATTCTTGAAAACAACGGCTGATAAGGAGCGGGAGACATGGTTGGAATTACAGGATACGAAATTGCCGTGCCATATCGCAGGCTGGATGCAAAAGAAATCCTCGACTGCTGGAAAAATACCGCCCTGAGGCTCATCCAGGAAAAGCAGGCCGGGACAATGGCGGAACCGCAGCGTTATGAAAACCGGCCTCACGGCATCTTCCGCCGGGGGGAGTCCTATACGGGCCGCAGGTCGCCGGCCTCCTCCATTCAGACGACGGAGGAACTGCTATGAAGGGACGATGGAGATATCTGCTCCCCAGCATGGCGGTCATGCTGGTTATGGGGGTGCTGTATGCCTGGTCCATCCTGAAAGCGCCCTTTGCGCAGGAATTTTCCTGGACGGCGGGGCAGCTGGGCGCAAACTTTACCTTGACCATCAGCGTTTTTTCCATCGGCGTCTTTGTCGGCGGGCGGCAGATTCACCGCCTGGGGGAGAAACTGCTGCTGATGATGTCGGCCGCCCTTGTGCTCATCGGCTTCGGCGGATGCTCCCTGCTGTCCGGGCGCTCTATCGCCGCCCTTTACCTGCTCTATGGGTGCGTCAGCGGCTTCGGCATCGGCGTTGCGTATAACGTGATTGTATCCGCAACCCTCTCCTGGTTCGATGACGTGAGAGGGCTTTGCTCGGGATTGCTGATGATGTGTTTTGGTATCTCCACCCTGCTGCTTGGCGCCTGCGCCAGCAGCCTGTTTCAGAGCATCGGCTGGCGGGTAACCTTTCGTATGATGGGCGGGGTCATGGCCATTGCGCTGTTTGCACTGGCCTGGCTGCTGAAAAGCAAGCCCGGTTATCACCCTGAAAAAGCCGATACAAAGACAGACGTGTATCGAAGGCCGTCCTTCTGGCTTTTCTGCTTCTATACCGTAGCGCTGGCGGCCGGCGCCAGCATGGTAATCAGCTTCTCTTTGGACATTTCTCTCGCCATTGGCACCAGCGGTGAGCTGGCCGCGGCATTGGTTGGCGTGCTGGCTGTCTGCAATGGTTTGGGCCGATTGGTCTGCGGCTTTTTATCAGACCGCCTGCCAATGAAACGGGTCATGGTTTTGGCCGGTTTCTTAGCGGTCGCCGCCGCCTGCGCACTGCTCTATGCAGTGTTGGCCCATGCTGTTCCTGCCGGGGTGGCGGGAATGTGCGTCACCGGCGTTGCCTATGGCTTTTCTCCCACCATCATGTCCGGCTTTGTGGCAAAAACCTATGGCATGGAGCACTTCTCTATGAATTTCAGCCTGGCCAGCTTCACTTTAATTCCCAGCAGCTTTTCCGCGGCAATCGGCGGCGTCATCGTGACGAACACCGGCAGCTTCCATGCCACAATGGCGCTGTCTCTGGTCCTCGCCGCCGCCAGCGTGGCGCTGGGCGCAGCTTCAGGAAGCTGTGCCCAGCGGGAACAGCTGCAAGAAGCAAAACGAGAACGCAAGCCGTCCTAATCAGCACAGGCAATGGTTGGCGCTACTTGTGATTCAGCTCTCTCTTTCCGCACAGAAGCTCCCGAAATCTTACGATTTCGGGAGCTTCCGCCTTTATATTCAACGAGTAAGCGTGCAGTCCTCAAAATCTCCTGGAAAAAGCCCTGCCGCCGGAGCTCACCCCATCTGCTCGCGCTGAGTCTCCAAATACTCGTCGTAGCTGGTCTTTCGGTCAATCAGCCTGCCGTCCTGGGTGAAATCAAAAATCCGGTTGCAGACGGTTTGAATCAGCTGATGGTCGTGGCAGGCCACCAGCACATTACACCGCACCGCCTCCAGCCCCTTGTTCAGCGCGGCGATGGACTCCAAATCCAAATGGTTGGTGGGCTGGTCCAGCATGAGCACATTGGCCCCGGAGAGCATCATCCGCGAGAGCATACACCGCACCTTCTCCCCGCCGGAGAGCACCTTCACCGGCTTGTTGACCTCCTCGCCGGAGAACAGCATCCGCCCCAGAAAGCCCCGCAGATACTGCTCCTGGGGGTCTCGGGAATACTGGCGCAGCCACTGCACCAAATCGTCCTCGCAGTCCTCAAAATAGGCGGTGTTGTCCTTGGGAAAGTAAGAGAACGTGGCGGTCTGGCCCCACTTCACGCTCCCCTCGTCCGGCTCCAGCTCCCCGGCCAGAATCTTGAACAGCGCGGTGTGGGCGTTCTCGTTGTCCCCCACAAAGGCGATTTTCTCGTCGTGCCCCACGATGAAGGACACCTTGTCCAGCACCTTCACCCCGTCGATGGTCTTGGACACGTCGGTGACGAACAAAATATCCTTGCCCACCTCCCGGTCGGGAGAAAAGCCCACAAAGGGATAGCGCCGGGAGGAGGCGGGCATCTCCTCCACGCTGAGCTTATCCAGCAGCTTGCGCCTGGCCGTGGCCTGCTTGGACTTGGACTTGTTGGCGGAGAAGCGGGAGATAAAGTCCTGAAGCTCTTTTATTTTTTCCTCGTTGCGCTTGTTTTGATTTTTAATCAGCTGCTGCACCAGCTGGGAGGACTCGTACCAGAAGTCGTAATTGCCCACGTACATTTTAATTTTGCCGTAGTCGATATCCACGATATGGGTGCACACGGTGTTGAGAAAATGCCGGTCGTGGGACACTACAATCACCGTGCCCTCAAAATCCAGCAGGAAATCCTCCAGCCAGTTCACCGCCTCAATGTCCAGGTTGTTGGTGGGCTCGTCCATCATCAGAAGGTCCGGCTCGCCAAACAGCGCCTGGGCCAGCAGCACCTTCACCTTCAGCCGGGGGTCCAGGGTGGCCATGGGGCTTTGGTGGTACTCGGTGCCCACCCCCAGGCCCTGAAGGATGCGGCTGGCGCCGCTCTCCGCCTCCCAGCCGCCCAGCTCGGCGTACTCCTCCTCCAGCTGGCAGGCCAGCAGGCCGTCCTCGTCGGTCATCTCCTCCTTGGCGTACAGCGCGTCCTTTTGTTTGCCGATGTCGTACAGCCGCTGATTGCCCATAATCACCGTGTCCATCACGCTGTAGGCGTCGTAAGCGTTCTGATTCTGCTTGAGCACGGACATCCGGATGTTGGGCAGCACACTCACCTGGCCGGAGGTGGAGTCCAGCTCGCCGGAGAGGATTTTTAAAAAGGTGGACTTGCCCGCGCCGTTGGCGCCGATGATGCCGTAGCAGTTGCCCCGGTCAAACTGCAGGTCCACATGGGCAAACAGCGGTGTGCCGCTGTAGTTGAGGCTTAAATCAGTGACAGTAATCATAGTTGGTCTGCCGCTCCTTTTTCATGGTCAGAGATTGCGAAAGGGATTATATCATTTTCCGCGCCTTCATGCAACCTTTCTTCCCGGCCAAGGGTATTTCCCACAGTGGACGCTTCCTGACACGGCCATGGAAATGGTTGCTATTTTCGCCGGCATATGCTAAAATCCACACAGGATTGATTTCCGGGCGCGGGCACGCGGAGGACAGCATATGAACACCATGATAATCGGCATCGCCGGCGGAACCGGCTCGGGAAAGACCACCCTCACCCGGCGGCTGCGGGACGCTTTCGGGGACGACGTGTCCGTGGTTTATCACGACAACTACTATAAAAAGCACGTGGGGCTGTCCTACGAGCAGCGGGCCGCGCTGAACTACGACCACCCGGACTCTTTCGACACCGCTCTGCTGGTGGACGACCTGCGCCGGCTGTCCGCGGGGGAGGCCATCCGCTGCCCGGTGTACGACTACACCATCCACAACCGCTCGGAGGAGACGGTGGAGGTGCGCCCCACCAAGGTAGTCATCGTGGAGGGCATTCTGATTTTTGAAAACAAAGCCCTGCGGGACCTGATGGACGTGAAAATCTTTGTGGACACCGACGCGGACGTGCGCATCCTGCGCCGCATCCTCCGGGATGTGAAAGAGCGCGGCCGCTCGCTGGACTCGGTGATCTCCCAGTATCTCACCACCGTCAAGCCCATGCACGAGCAGTTCGTCCAGCCCAGCCGCCAGTACGCCGATATCGTGGTGCTGGAGGGCGGGCACAACCTGGTGGCCCTGGATATGATTATCCAGCGGGTGAGAAGCCACATCGAAAGCGTTGACGCCTGCGTATAAAACAAAGGCGCCGGACACAAAATCACAAGGAAAAGAGTGCTGCAAATTCATGAAGAAGTTCATTCTGTCCATGGGACTCACCGCCGCGGCGGTGCTGCTCCTTCTGCTGTCCTCCTGCGCGGGCGCGCCGGCCCAGAAGCAGGCGGACCTATCCGCTTTTGCCCAAACACTCCAGGAAAAGTATGAATTCGCCGCCTTCCTCACAGAGCAGGACCCGGAAGCGGATGAATTTGCCAAACAGTCCATAGAGCAGTACCTGCCCGGTCTGCTGGATCTGGACTTGGAACAGCGGGTGGTCTATATGTCCATGATGACCCTGAACAACGGGGAATTTTCCATGGTCCAGGCGAAAACCGCTGAGGACGCCGCCAAGGTCAAAGAAATTTTTCAGGCCCGCATCGACTATATGGCGGGGGACGGCGAGACCCCCGGCGGGGCTTGGTATCCCGGCCCCACCGAGCTGTGGACCAACAGCTCCCGGGTGGAGGTCAACGGCAATTATGTGCTGATGGTGTGCCATGAGGAGTGCGATCAGATCGTGGACGAGTTTAACGCCCTGTTTGAATGACCCGAAATCTTGTATCTTGTATTAAAAGGAGTTTTATCACCATGAAACGAATCATTTCCCTGTGCGCCGCCGCTGTGCTGTGCCTGTCCCTGCTGTCCGCCTGCGGCGGCCCCCGTGAAGACAGTCCCTCCGTCGCCCCCGGTAAGGCTGCCGACCTGGCCGCCTTCGCCCAGGCTGTTCAGGAGAAGCACACCTTCCACTCCCTGGAGCGGCAGGACCCGGAGGACGAGGAAATCGGGGTGATTGTGCTGGGCAATTACTACCCCGGCCTCACCGATTTGGAGCTGGAGCAGGCGGAAATCTATATGCCCATGATTTCCTTCAGCGGCGGCGAGCTGGCCCTGGTCCAGGCCAAGAATGAGGAGGACGCGGCCAAGGTGAAGGAAATTTTCCAGGCCCGCCTGGATTCCAAGACCACCGATGGCCCGGGCAACTACCCCGAGGAAGTGGAGATGTGGCAGAAATACGCCAAGGTGGCGGTGGCCAACGGCACCTACGTGATGCTGGTGAACCACGAGGACGCAGACGCCATTGTAGAGGAGTTTGAGGCGCTGTTTGAGTAGAAGCGCGAGCGTAGGCGCATAGGGGAGATAACGCCGGAGCGGATGGGCAAAGCCCAGGAGCCGCCGGAGGCGGCGCCGGGTTTGCCCGCAGTCGCAGGCGTTATCGACCCGGCCATGCGCCCAACGCGAGTGTGACAGGGAAGCGCGGAGAAGCGGACAGCGAGGAAGCTTGGAGCGGAGTGAGGATAAAAAACTAAGATTTGCGGAGCAAATCTGTATTTTATCCAAATCGCAGCGAAAGCGACCGAGCGTTCTGGCCGCTTCGCAGCGTGACAGGGAAGCACGCGCGCAACAACACAAAGGAGGGACGCAAGTGGCCCAGCTCACTAAAACCGCTATCATGGACGCCTTTGTCCGCCTGCTGGGGCAGACGCCCATGGAGCAGATTACCGTGCAGGCCATCACGGCGGAGTGCGGCATCAGCCGCAACACCTTTTATTATCACTATGGGGATATCTATGCCCTGCTCAAGGCGGTGCTCCAACGGGACATGGACCTGCTGCTGGTCCAGCGCAGGCCGGGAGAGCACGGCAGCGAAGGGCTGCGCAGGCTGTTTGCATACGTGTCCGGCCGGCAGCGCATGGTGTGCCACATCTACAGCGGCATGGGCCACGCCGAGCTGGAGGAGTATTTGATTGAGGCCACCCATGATCTGTTCATGGCCTACATTCGGGACACGGCGGAGGGCCTGTCCCCGTCGGAACAGGATATGGAATTTATTTGCTGCTCCTACCAGTTTATGCTGATTGGGATGCTGCTGGAATGGGTGCGCCGGGGGATGAAGGGCGACCTGGCCGACCTGTTGGAGCGGGCGCAGCGCCTGTTCTTCCACGGCACCCGGCGGATTTTGGAGGAAAACAGCCAATGAGAAAGCGGGAGGGCTTCCGGGGAAGCTCTCCCGCTTTTCTGTCACCAAAGAATGAAACCGACGACCAGCAGCACGGCAATCCCGCCCCGGATGATGTGGTGGGAGATGTGAACATTGCCTGCCCGCCTGCCGTTTTCATAGGCCGGGACGCAGATGAGCAGGCAGCCCGCAGCCACACTGAGCGCGTCCATCCAGCCGGGATTGCTCCCGATCAGGTGGGCGGCAGCCTCCACCACCACACAGACGCCCCCGCAGATCATGGCGATGGACAGACCACGGGCGGCGGCGTCCTTGGATTTGAGCTGGGTTCTCGCCGCGATGATGTGGAGCAGGCCGAACAGGATGGCTAAAAGACTGATTACGATTCGCATAAAATCCTCTCCTCTATACTTTTTTCATCAGCTGCGCCGTATATTTCAGCATCAGCCGCTTGGTGCCCACGCCGTCGAAGGCGATTTCCAGCAGGGTGTCGCCCCCCACCTTCTGGGTGGACAGCACCATCCCCCGGCCAAAGGCCTTGTGTTCCAGCATATCCCCCTTCTGATACTCCGGCAGGTTGGGGGAGGAGGAGACAGCGGACTGAAACGCGGGCCGGGAGGCGGCCTTCTGGGGCCGTCCGGGGGTATAGGTGGACCGCCGCTCCCCGCTGGCGTAGGCGGGGCGGCTCTCGGCCTGGCGGTATGGCTCCCGGTAGGTGGACACCTGGGGGGTCTGGTCGAAATCGTCCCAGTCCTCCGCGGGCGCGGGGTCTAAGTAAGACCGGCCGGACTGCTCCAAAAGCTCTGCGGGAATCTCCCCGGCGAACCGGGAGGGGCGGTTATTGCTGGTGCGGCCAAAGAGCATCCGCTGGCCGGCGCAGGTGAGGTACAGGCGCTGCTTGGCGCGGGTGAGGGCCACGTAGCACAGCCGGCGCTCCTCCTCCATCTCCTCCGCCTCGCCGATGGAGCGGATGCCGGGGAAAATCCCCTCCTCCATCCCCACCACAAACACCGTGGGGAATTCCAGGCCCTTGGCGGAGTGCATGGTCATCATCACCACCGCGTCCTCGTCGGGGTCGTGGCTGTCCAGGTCGGTGTACAGGGCGATCTCGTCCAGGAACCCCGCCAGGGACAGCTCCCCTTCCGCGTTTTCCAGGTAGCCGTTAATAGAGGTGAGCAGCTCCCGCACGTTTTCCAGCCTGGTGCGGCTCTCCACATCGTTTTTGGCCTGAAGCATGGCGGCGTACCCCGTGCGGGCCACCACCTCCTCGTAAAAATCGGGCAGGGCCATGGTGCGGGACAGGGCGGTGAGCTCGTCCATCATAGCGGCAAACTGGCCCAGCCTACCCGCCGCCTTTTGCAGCTCGGGATATGTCCCGGCGCTGGCGATGACATCCCAAAGGGACAGCCCGTCCCGGGCGGCGATGGTCCGGGCCTTTTCCAGCGTGGTTCCGCCGATGCCCCGGGGCGGGTTGTTGATGATCCGGGACAGGCGCAGATCGTCCGCGTGGTTGTGGACGGCGCACAGGTAGGCCAGCATATCCTTTACCTCGGCCCGGTCAAAGAACCTTGTGCCGCCAATCACCCGGTAGGGGATGGCGCTGCGCTTGAAGGCCACTTCCAGCTGGTTGGACTGGGCGTTCATGCGGTAAAGGATGGCGTGGGTGTTCCATTTCTCCCCCGCCCGGTAGTCCTCCAGCAGCTTTTCGGTGACAAACCGGGCCTCGTCGTGCTCGTTCATGGCGGTATAGAGCCGCACCTTGTCCCCGTCGGCCCCGGCGGTCCACAGCTCCTTGCCCTTGCGGCCCAGGTTGTGGCGGATGACGGCGTTGGCCGCCGCCAAAATGTTCTTGGTGGAGCGGTAGTTCTGCTCCAGCCGGATGGTGCGGCAGCCCTGGTACTGCTCCTCAAAGGAGAGGATGTTTTCAATGGTGGCTCCCCGGAAGCGGTAGATGGACTGGTCGTCGTCCCCCACCACGCAGATGTTCTCCCGTCCCCCGGCCAGCAGGGAGGCGAGCAGGTATTGCAGGTTGTTGGTGTCCTGGTACTCGTCAATCAATACGTAGCGGAATTTTTTCTGATAATATTCCCGCACGTCCTCAAAATTCTGGAGCAGCCGGACGGTGTGCAGGATGATATCGTCAAAGTCCAGCGCCCCCGCCTCCCACAGGCGCTTTTGGTAGGCGGAATACAGCGCCGCGATTTTTTGCAGGCGGAAGTCGCCGGAGCGCTGACATTCCCGCTCATAGTCCGCCGCCAGCTGGAGCTTGTCCTTGGCCCCCGAGATGGTCCCCAGCACCGAGCGGGGGGGAAACTGCTTGTCGTCCACGTTCAGCTCCCGGATGCAGTCCTTCATCACCCGCAGGGAGTCGTCGGTGTCGTAGATGGTGAAGGAGGAGGGGAAGCCCAGCTTCTCAATGTCCCGGCGGAGAATGCGCACGCAGGCGGAGTGGAAGGTGGAGGCCCACACGTCCCGGGCGGTGGGACCCAGCATCCGCTCCAGCCGCTCCTTCAGCTCCCCGGCGGCCTTGTTGGTGAAGGTGATGGCGATGATGGTCCAGGGGGCGGCGGGCTCCACCGCGCACAGCCGGTCGGCCTGAAGCCGGCCCTCGGGGGTGGGATGGGCGGCGTATTGGGTCAGGAAGGCCAGGTCGTCCGCCGTGACCCACTCGGGCACCTCCAGACAGTCCGACCCACGGCCGTAGCGGATGAGGTTGGCCACCCGGTGGATGAGCACCGTGGTCTTGCCCGAGCCGGCCCCCGCCAGCAGCAGCAGAGGCCCCTCGGTGGCCAGCACAGCCTTTCGCTGCTCGGGGTTGAGGTTTTGGTAGTTTTGGCCGATGACCTCCCGGCGGAGGCGGCAGAATTCCAGTTCCTGCTCTGGTGTCAACATTCACATCAATCCTTTTTATCAAGTGGAGATATTATACCAGACCGCGGGGGAAAAGTACAGAGATGTTCTGTTGACCGAGGGGAGACCGGCGTGATATGATTAAACAAACCGCATGGGAGGATTGGTGGCAATGGATCAGATATCGCTGTGCATCATGACACGGGAGCTGTGTCATCAACTGTATCAAGGCTGGGAAAACGACCCGGCCATCTATATGGATATGAGCTTGTTTTCGCCCTACCGCTACGATAAAGATAAGGTAGACCGATATTTTGACGCAAAGCAGGGGCCGGACCGTGTGCTCTTTGCCATTTTAAAAGACGGCGTGCCGGTGGGAGAGCTGCATTTAAAAGGGATTGACCGGCAGAAAAAGGAGTGTACCCTCAGCATCCATATGCAGAACGACGGGGTAAAGGGCCGGGGCTATGGAACGCAGGCGGAGCGGCTGGCCCTTCGATACGCCTTTGATGTTTTGGGCATGGAGGCGGTCAACGCCGACACCGTGCACAAAAACATCCGCAGCCAGCACATCCTGGAGAAGCTGGGCTTTGCGCATATCAGGGACGAGGGGGATTTTCGATATTACCGGTATCAGCGGGAATCAGCAAGAACGCCGGGGCCATAGGCCCCGGCGTTTTACTGTGTGATAATCACACCTCCATGATCACAGGCAGGATCATGGGGTTTCGTTTCGTCTTTTTATAGAGGTAGTTGGACAGGGTGCCCTTCATCTCCGACTTAATGGTGGACCAGTCCCGGATGTGCCGGTCCTGGCAGCGGTCCAGCACGTCCACCGCCACCTGGCGCAGCTCCTCCATCAGCTCCTCGGACTCCTTGACGTACACAAAGCCCCTTGTGATGATGTCCGGCCCGGAAATCACCGAGCCGTCCTCCCCGGACATGGACACCACCACCACAATCATGCCGTCCTGGGCCAGGTGCTGCCGGTCCCGAAGGACCACCGCGCCCACGTCGCCCACGCCGTAGCCGTCCACAAACACCTTGCCCGCGGGCACGGTGCCGTTGAGCTTGACGCTGCTCTGGGTGAGCTCGATCACCTTGCCCACGTCGCTGATGACGATGTTCCGGGGGTCCATGCCCATCACGTCCCGGGCCAGCCGGGCGTGGGTCTTCAGGTGGCGCTGCTCCCCGTGGACGGGGATGAAGAACTTGGGCCGCACCAGGGCGTGCATGATTTTCAGCTCATCCTGGCAGGCGTGGCCGGACACGTGCAGGGGCAGCTCCCGCTCGTTGACCACCTCGGCCTCCCGGCGGTAGAGCTCGTTAATCACATTGCCCACCGAGTCCTCGTTGCCGGGGATGGCGGAGGCGGAGATGATAACCCGGTCGCCGGGCTGAATATCCACCTGGCGGTGGGTGTTGAAAGCCATGCGGGTGAGGGCGGACATAGTCTCCCCCTGGCTGCCGGTGCTGATGACGCACACCTTGTTCTTGGGCAGGCTTTTGATCTGGGCCACATCCACCATGGTTCCGGCGGGTATGCTCATATAGCCCAGCTCGGTGGACACCTTCATGGCGTTTTCCATGCTGCGCCCGGTGACGGCCACCTTCCGGCCGTACTTGGCGGCGATGTTGATAATCTGCTGTATTCGGTCAATGTTGGAGGCAAAGGTGGTGACGATGATGCGCTCCTCACAGCCGCGAAACAGTGCCTCGAAGGAGGCGCCCACGCTGCGCTCGCTTTTGGTAAAGCCGGGGCGCTCCACGTTGGTGGAGTCGCACAGCAGGGCCAGCACCCCCTCGTTGCCCAGCTCGCCCAGCCGGGTCAAATCAGCCATGCCCCCTTGGATGGGGGTGGGGTCAATCTTGAAGTCGCCGGTGTGGACGCACACGCCGATGGGGGTGCGGATGGCGAAGGCCACCGCATCGGCAATGGAGTGGTTGATGTGGATGAACTCCACGCTGAACCGGCCGGCCTTTACGGTCTCCCCCGCCTCGCAGGTGATGAGCTTCACCTTGTCGCTCAGCCGGTGCTCGTCCAGCTTCAGCTTGATAAGCCCCGCGGACATCCGCGTGGCGTAGATGGGGGCGTTCACGTCCCGCATGAGATAGGGGATGGCGCCGATGTGGTCCTCGTGGCCGTGGGTAATGAAGATGGCGCGGATGCGGTCCCGGTTCTGGATGAGGTAGGTGAAATCGGGGATGACCACGTCGATGCCGTACATATCGTTGTCCGGGAAGCCCATGCCCACATCCACCACAATCATGTCGCCGCCATACTCGTACACGGTGAGGTTCTTGCCGATCTCGTTGAGACCGCCAAGAGAGATAATTTTCAGTTTGTCTGCCATAAATACTCCTTTTCTTTGATTTTGTCAATTAAAAAGCGCCGTAACCGGCGCATTATGCCAAGCTGCAAAATTCTGTCCGCCCTGGGGGAAAGAAATCATTTTACGCAGTATATCACACTCTGATAGAAAAGTACAGCTTTTTTTGTCGGATGGGGGAGGCTTGACAATTTCTCCCGCCGGGGGCAAAATGGGAGGTATGGTACAAAAGGAGGAATTGATATGCGCAACGAACTGACCCGGAAGGACATTGAGCTGATGCGCCAGGAGCTGGAGCACCGGCGCAGCGTGCTGCGCCCACGGCTCATCGAGGCGGTGAAGGAGGCCCGCGCCTTTGGCGATTTGAGCGAAAACTTTGAGTACAAGGCGGCCAAAAAGGAAAAGAACCGCAACGACAGCCGGTGCCGCTATCTGGAGAACATGATAAAAACGGCGGTGGTCATCTCCGAGCAGTCCGCTGAAGGGACGGTGGGGCTGTACGACAAGGTCACCCTCTATGTAGAGGAGGACGAGGAGGAGATTACCTGCCAGATTGTCACCACCATGCGCCAGGACGCCCTCAAGGGCCGGGTGAGCAAGGAGTCCCCGGTGGGAAGGGCGGTGCTGGGCCATAGGGCGGGCGAGCGGGTGACGGTGCAGGTAAACGACAGCTACAGCTATGACGTGGTGATTCGCTCCATCGAGCCGGGAGAGGACACCGGCGAGGCTCCGCTGGTGGGCTTCTGAGCCGCCACCGCGCAGGCGCACCCACCTTAAATTTTGTCGATTTTGCACGGCGGACTTTACAAAAAGCGGCGCAGCGTGTATCATAGATACTAAATAATGCCCGGAAGGAGCCGCCCGCCATGCCGAAACCCGCCGCCCGCCCCAACCAAGCCCTGCTGTCCGTCAGCGCCCTGTTCGGGGCGGCGCTGGTACTGTTCGGCTTTTTTCAGGACACCCCCGCCGACATCTTCCAGGGTCTGCGCACCATCGTCACCCATGAGGACGTGCTGATTACCGACTACATCGCCATTGCGGGCATGGGGGCCGCCTTTGTCAACGCTGGACTGGTCACGCTCATCAGCGTGCTCATCCTCAAGCTGGTGGGGGACCCCCTCAACGGCGCCACGCTGGTCACCCTGGGGCTGATGGCGGGCTTTTCCCTGTTCGGCAAGAATATTGTGAACATA
The DNA here is from genome assembly GCA_948766235.1 of uncultured Oscillospiraceae bacterium. GTDB lineage: Bacteria > Bacillota > Clostridia > Oscillospirales > Oscillospiraceae > Enterenecus. The sequence goes on from CAQCFX010000014.1 coordinate 33,557, forward strand.
TGGCCCATCCTGGTGGGGACCGCCGCCTACGCAGTGCTGAAGCAGGAGACCTTTGCCCACCACGTAAACCTGGCCCTGCGGGCCACCGCCCTGTCCCCGGTGGTCAGCTTTATGGCGCTGCGCTACAGCCCCTGGCTGGGGGTGGCCACAGGGGTGCTCATCGGTTTTCTCATGCCGCCGGTGGCCGAGCACGCCCACCGGGTGCAAAACGGCATGAACCTGTACAGCCTGGGCTTTTCCTGCGGGCTGCTGGCCATGATGCTGGTGCCTGCCTTCAAGGCGTTTGGGCTGGAGCCCCAGTCCGCCCACTACTGGTCCACCGGGAACAACTGTCTGCTGGGCTGGACGCTGGCGGCGCTGTGCGTACTGTTCATCGCGGTGGGACTGTCCCGGAACACGAAAACGGTGCTGAAAAAATATTGGGCGCTGCTGCACACCTCAGGCCGGGTGCCCAGCGACTACGTGCGCACCTTCACCCCCGGCCCGGTGCTGGTGAACATGGGGGTGAACGGCCTGATTGCCACCCTGTATATTGTGCTCACGGGGGGCGATTTAAACGGCGCCACCATCGGCGCGATTTTCACCATCATCGGCTTTTCCGGCTACGGCAAGCACGCCTTTAACATTGTTCCCGTCATGGCGGGGGTGCTGCTGGGTAGCCTGACCAACCATGTGGAGCTGAACAACAGCTCCCTTCAGCTGGCGGGGCTGTTCGGCACCACGTTGGCCCCCTTCGCCGGGGTGTTCGGCTGGCCCTTCGGGGTGCTGGCCGGACTGCTCCACTCCTCGGTGGTGCTCCAGGCCGGGCTGCCGCTGGAGGGGATGAACCTGTACAACAACGGTTTCTCCGGGGGCCTTGTGGCCATTGTGCTCTACCCCATTCTCACCTCGCTGGTGAAGCGCCGCCGGCCGGTGCTGCTGGAGGAGGACCTGTTCGCCATGTTCGAACAGGACACGCCCCAAGCCGTGGAGGAGCTCCCCGGCAAAGAGGCGGGGGAGGTCCCCGAGGCTCCCAGCGCAGACTGACGTCCGCCGCCCTGCCAGGCATGGCAGGGCGGTTTTTCTTGCGCGGCGGAAGATTCCCTGATATAATCCCCATATATAGGACCGATAATCTGATAGCATAGACGGGAAAGGAGGCGGTGGCCATGGCCCAGAGCGCCAATTACAAACGTAAGCTGCCCATTCTGGCAAAGCTGCTGCTGGAGCGCAGCGATGAGGAGCACCCCATCTCCCGGCAGGAGATGCAGGAGGAGCTGGGACGGTGGGGCCTGTCGGCGGAGCGCAAGAGCCTGTACGACGATATGGAGCAGCTGCGGGGGCTGGGGCTGGACGTGCAGGGCAGGCGGGGCCGGGGGGGCGGCTGGTTCATCGGCCAGCGGGACTTTGAGCTGGCGGAGCTGAAGCTGCTGGTGGACGCGGTGCAGTCCAGCCGCTTTCTCACCAAGCGGAAAAGCGACGCCCTCATCCGCAAGCTGGAGGGGCTGACGTGCATACACCAGGCCAGGCAGCTTCAGCGGCAGGTGTATGTGGACCGGCGGGTGAAAACCATGAACGAGAGCATTTTTTACAACGTGGACCGGCTGCACGGGGCCATCGCCGCCAACCGAATGATTACCTTCCGCTATTTTGAGTACAATGTGAACCGGGAGCGGGTGTTCCGCCGGGAGGGGACGAGATACCGCCTGACCCCCTTCGGCCTGATTTGGGACAGCGAAAACTACTACCTGGCGGGATGGGACGAGCTGAGAAAGGAGCTGCGCCACTACCGGGTGGACAAAATGGCGG
>CAQCFX010000015.1 GCA_948766235.1 uncultured Oscillospiraceae bacterium
TGCTGTGGGCGGAAAAATATGACTACGACCTGGTGCTGCTGGACCTGATGCTCCCCGGCTGCACCGGAGAGGAGTTCATCGCCCGCATCCGCCGGGAAAAGACCATGCCCATCATCGTGGTATCCGCCAAGCTGGGGGTGTCGGACCGGGTGAACGTGCTCAAGCTGGGGGCGGACGACTTCATCCCCAAGCCCTTTGACAACGCCGAGGTGCTGGCCCGGGTGGAGGCCCAGCTGCGCCGCAGCCGGCAGTTTTCCGTCCCCGCCGCCGAAGCGCTGTCCGCCGGACCGCTGACGCTGGACCTGGACAGCCACGCCGCCTATCTGGACGGCCAGGAAATCCCACTCACCAGCCGGGAGTTCGACATTCTGGCCCTGCTGATGAAGCATCCCCGCCGGGCCTTTTCCCGGGCGCAAATCTATGAATCGGTGTGGGGGGAGGACTTCATCGGCGACGACAACACCGTAAACGTCCATGTGAGCAACCTGCGCGCCAAGCTGGCCCGGGTGGACGCGGACACCGCCTACATCAAAACCGTGTGGGGAATCGGCTTTAAGTTTAACCTTTCTTAATCTTTCCTTTCCGAAGTTTTGGCCTTTCCAAGCTACAATGGGGACAGTTCAAACAGAAAGGCGGAAACGCTATGGCAGAAAACACCGCAGTGCTGGCCACCTACGGCCTTCAAAAGGCTTACGGCGCCTGCATGGCCCTGGACGGAGCAAACATGATGGTCCGCCGGGGCGATATCTACGGCCTGGTGGGCCGCAACGGGGCGGGAAAGACCACCCTGATGCGCATGGTCACCGGCCAGTCCCAGCCCACCGGGGGCGAGATGGAGCTGTTCGGCGCATCGGGGAAAAATATGCGCCCCCAGCGCCGCCGCACCGGCGCCATGATTGAAATTCCCTCCTTCTCCCCCTTTCTCACCGCCCGGGAAAACCTGGAGTACTACCGCCTTCAGCGGGGCATTCCCGGAAAACAGACGGTGGACGAGGTGCTGGAGCTGGTGGACCTGGCCGGCACGGAGAAAAAGAAGTTTAAAGCCTTCTCCCTGGGCATGAAGCAGCGGCTGGGTCTGGCCCTGGCCCTGATGAACCATCCGGATTTCCTGATTCTGGACGAACCTATCAACGGCCTGGACCCGGAGGGCGTGGCGGAATTTCGTCATCTGCTGCGCCAGCTCAACCAGGAGCGGCAGACCACCATCCTTATCTCCAGCCACATTCTCTCCGAGCTGTCCGCCATCGCCACCCGGTACGGCTTTATGGAGCAGGGCAGAATCCTGGAGGAGATCTCCGCCCAAGCCCTTCACGACAAATGCCGCACCTGCCTGCGCCTGGAGGTGGACGACGCCTCCCGCGCCGCCGCCATTCTCCAGACGGAGCTGGGCACCGACAAATTCGAGGTGCTTCCCGGTAATGTCATCCAGCTCTACGACTGCCTGGACGACCCCAAGCGGGCGTCCTACGCCCTGGCGCAAAACGGCGTGGCTCTGCTGGCCATGGAGCAGAAGGGCGCGAACCTGGAAGCCTATTTCCTCAACCTGATTGGAGGTGGGCGCCATGCTTAACTACATTCGCGCCGAAATTTATAAGCTGCTGCGCCGCCCGTACACCTATATCGCGCTGGGCGTCATGCTGGCGCTGGAAGGGCTCTATGCCTCCATGTTTGCCTTCCACAACGCCCATTCCATGGCCACACCCTTCGGCGGGGCCATTGTCACCATCATCGAGATGGGAGCCATCGGCTTCTGCACCTGCCTGCTCACCGGGGACATCGTGTTTGCCGGGCAGTATAAGAACTCCACGCTGAAAAACGAGGTGTCCTTCGGCCTGAGCCGAACCCAGGTCTACCTGGGCAAATTCATTACCCAGACCCTCCTGTCCATCGCGTACCTGCTGGTCATGATGGGCTTCTTCCTGGGCCTGTGCGCCGTCTGCCTGCCCATGGAGCCGTCCGCCGGGTTCTACTCTGCTCACGAGGGGCTCGTCATCGTGGGCTACTTCCTGGCGGTGGGCCTGCCGCTGTGGATCGCCGCCCAGGCGGCGGCCTGTATGTGCCTGTTCCTGGTCCATGGAGAGATGGCCGGTTCTTTCCTCTACGTGGGCCTTGTCTTTGTGCTGGACACCGTTTTGGAGGTGGCGGGTATGCTCATCGGGGGCGGGGCCGGGGCGCTGCTGCTGAAGGTGATCCAGTATTTCCCCATGCGTATGTTGAATGCCGCCAAAACCGTGGTGGGCGACATGGGCTATCTGGGCAAGGCTTGGCTGGTGGGCGCGTTCTGGGTGGCGGTGTGCACCGCCGCGGGCCTGTACGGGTTCCACAGAAAGGAGATCAAATGAGACGAGGCGGAAAGGCAAGGCTGACGCCCCTGGCGCTGATCGGCTTCATTGCCGCGGCGTTGACCTGCGCCCTTGTGGCGGCACAAAAGAAAACAAGGTGAATCCATGCGTTCAGCCGGGCCGGAAAGCCCGGCTGGACGGCTTTGAACGAGGTGTGCCATGAAGATTCCTGTCGTTGTGTTCCTTATGCTTCTCTATATGGTGCTATTTGTATGGAATGGTTTTTAATCTTCGCGGGCGGCCCTCTGGGTATTTTCGGCCCCATTCTGCTGGTGCTGACAGGGCTTTGGCTGGCGCGGGGGGACCGCTCCCCCTGGTTTGTCAAGGCGGCGCTGCTGGTTCTTCTCGCTGTGCTGCTGCTTATCATGTTCGGATATCTCTGACCGACGGAAGGAGCGATTGCTATGAAAACCGTCCTCATTATTTTGCTGGCCCTGCTGTGCGCCGGACTCATTGGCCGGCAGATTACTCTGGAACGGGGGCTTCGTCAGGCCGCCCGGAAAATGCGGGAGCAGATGGCCGATGAGACCACCGCCCGGCTGGCCCTGCCCTGCCCCAGCGCCGGGGCGGAGGAGCTGCTCACTTGCCTCAACCAGCTGCTGGAGCTGCGCCAGACCGAGCGGGCCGCCTACCGCCGGAAGGAACAGGAACTCAGGCGGCAGATTGCCAATGTGTCCCACGACCTGCGCACGCCCCTGACCTCCATTCTCGGCTATTTGCAGCTGCTGGAGGGGGATGGTCTGTCCCCGGAAAAAAAAGCGGAATACCTGTCCGTCATTGAGGGCCGTGCCCGCACCCTTCAGGTGTTCATCGCCTCCTTCTACGACCTGTCCCGTATTGAAGGGGGCGAGCTGCCCCTGGAACGGGAAAGGATTGACTTGGCCCGGACCCTGTCCGACCAGCTGACCGCCTCCTATGAGCAGATTGAGGAGGCCGGGCTGACTATGGAGGTGGACATCGCCTCCAATCTGCCCCCTGTGTGGGCGGACGGCGGAGCGGTGACCCGCATTTTCTCCAACCTGCTCACCAACGCCCTGCGCCATGGAACAGACACGCTGGCCGTCCGGCTGTACCTGGACGGAAATCAGATTGTATCCGCCTTTTCCAACCGGGCGGACGACCTCACCGCCGAGGACGCCGCCCACGTGTTCGAGCGGTTCTACACCGCCGACAAAATGCGCACAGGCCAATCCACCGGCCTTGGTCTGGCCATCGTCAAGGCCCTGGCGGAGCGAATGGGCCACTCCACCGCCGCCCGATGGGAAAACGGGGTGTTTACGGTGGAGGTAAGATGGAGCGTTTGAGCCAGCGGGCCGTGTGGAAACCACGCGCCGCTCACAACAGCCGCGCAATTTCGCTGCTAAACCTGAAAAAGCCTCTCCCCAACAAGCACCTGGGGCATAAATTATAAAAATCCAGCAGAAGGCAGTTTCTACCAAACCTTCTGCTGGATTTTATCAGCGCAAGTGAAGCTGCCGGCGGTATCTCACCAGGCCGCGCCTTTTTTGTCTTGCCGCCGCCAAATAACGGTATGCGGCGATTCTCCCGCCAGGAATCAACTTCTTAACTGTTCCAGTCCACGTCGTAGGTGCGCTCCACAGTGAAGCCGCTGAGATTGCCGGTGGAAATGTCGAAGTTCAGGTCGTACTTGTATTCCAAGCCGTAGTGCAGCCACATCACCTCGTTCCCGGTCCAGTCGGGATACTTCTCCGCGGCCTTCTCCTGGGTCAGCTCGGTGACCGGCACACCGTCAAAGGAAATCTTCTCCAGAACGCTCGTATCGTTCTCGGCGGCCATGTTCAGTTCCAGCCGGGCGATTACCGCCTGCCCCAGAGAAACCTCCTCCTCATCCGTCACCAGGGAAATCATGAAGGACATATTGTCCGTCACTTTAATGCTGCTGCCGGTGTAGTAAGCATTTGCCTCCAGCTGAGTGGCCGGGTCTACGGTAACTCGATGATAGTCCTCGTCCACCCAGGATACGTCCAGCCCCTCGTCCAGCAGGGTCTGGACGGTGGTCTCCCCTACCTTGATTTCTTTGCCGTTTATGCTGATGGGCAGCAGAACTTCCTCATTTCCCCCCTCTTGGCCATCCTCCTGCGCGCAGGCGGGCAGGAGCAGCAGAAGCGCCGTCAACAGCAGGCAGAGCGGGAAACGCACTTTTTTCATATTCATTTCGTGATACTCCTTTTCATTTTTCCATCCACAGGGCTTTCGCCTTGGGGCAGTGCCGGGCAATCAAATCTTTCGCCGCCTGGAACTGCGCCCAGCTGGCCAGATATATCCGGTCCGGCCGCCCCTTGGCCGCACCGGCGTCCTCACGATAGCCTATCACCAGGGATACCCCGGCGCCGATCTTCTGGCGCACACGGGCACCGCCCACCTTGTAGTGAAGCTGGGTCTTCTCCTCCCGCACCTGGAGCTTTTCCATATCCGCCACCCGATAAATCTGACAGACGCCCCGAAAATAGAGCCAATAATCCGGCCCCACCAGCAGCCGGGCAGGAAAGCTGTCCTCAAAGGTATTGAGAAAATCCACCCTGCCAAAATCCTGCCGGGCTAAGACCTCCTGCTCGGAGGATGAAAGCGCCGAGAGCGCTTTCTCAAAACCTTTCCGCACATTCTTCATCGTACTGGCCCGGCTGGTGAGCAGTACACACAGCCAGATGAACACTGCGATACCCACTCCAATGGGCAGATGCACCCGCACTACGTAGGTCCAGTCGTAGCCCACGCCGAAGCCCAACGCCACCATGCCCGCCACGGCCACCGCCATCCATATGTAGTACATCCTCTGCTGTTTGCTTCGGAAAGACTTCCACACCGGCTCGAAATCCCGGAGCTCTCTGTCCAGCCATTCCCGCAGCGCCTCACTCATCGCAACCCGTCCTTTCCATGACAAACCGGCACGGAAAATAAGCCGATGCCCCATCTCGGGCAAAGGAACATAATCGTTTCTTCATATACCTTCTTCCTCTCAATCTTTAATTCCAGCAGCGCCTCAAGGGCCGGGCGGGAGACACACCCTCTCCTGGAGCCTGCTGAGCGCCGCTGTTGCCGGCACAGGGCCGCGGGGCGCTCTTCCCGCCTTGCAGCCCGCCCCTTTTGTGTCTCCGGCATTATTTTACTCCGCCACCGAAAAATTGCAATAGCCTTTTCCCTGAAATTTGAAGGAAACAGGTATTTTGCTGCTCACAGCACCTTCGCGCTTTCGTCTTGTCTAATTTAACAAAACGTTAAAGGGTCGGTGCTTTACGCCGGCCCCTTAACGTGGTATGATATTCCATAGTTCCCCGAATTATGACGAAAAGGAGCTTGCACATGGCTCAGCAGGCACAATTTCAACAGGCCCCTCCCCCCCGCCGCCGGCGGGACGAGGAGTCTTCCCGCGCCCAGGAGCGCTCCCCCCGCGCCTCCCGGGAGCCGGAGCGCATTTTTCCCGACCCCAAGCTGGGGCTCACCGCCGCCCAGGCCGCCGAGCTTTTAGAGCAGGGTCTGGGCAACGAGGCGGTGGAGTCCAACGCCAAGTCCACCGCCCAGATCATCCGGGAGAATACCCTGACGTTTTTCAACCTGGTGTTTGTGGTGCTGGCCGCCCTGCTGGTGCTGGCCGGGGATTTCAAGGACATGATGTTCCTGGGCATCGCCGCCGTCAACTCTATCATCGGTATCATTCAGCAGCTGCGCTCCCGCTCCACCCTGGAAAAGCTCTCCCTGCTCAGCGAGACCAGGGTGAAGGTGGTGCGGGACGGGCAGCTGGGCACCGTCCCCCTCCACAAGCTGGTGCGGGAGGACATTGTGGAGCTGGGGGCGGGGGACCAGATCCCCGCCGACGGCCCGGTGATGTCCGGCCAGGTGACGGTGAACGAGGCCCTCATCACCGGCGAGGCCGACCCCATCACTAAAGACGTGGGGGACGAGCTGCTCAGCGGCAGCTTCGTGGTATCCGGCAAATGCCGCGCCCGGCTGGACCGGGTGGGCACGGCCAGCTACGCCTCCCGCCTGTCCCTGGAGGCCAAGGCCGACCAGGGGGTGGGCCGGTCGGAGATGATGAAGTCGCTGGACAAGCTGATTCGCTTCATCGGCTTCGCCCTCATCCCCATCGGCGCGGCGCTGTTTTATAACGAGCTGATGGTGCAGCAAAACACCTTTGCCGACGCTGTTCCCGCCGTGGTGGCCGCCCTCATCGGCATGATTCCCGAGGGGCTGTATCTGCTCACCAGCGTGGCGCTGGCGGTGTCCGTCATGCGCCTTGCTCAAAAGAAGACCCTGGTCCACGAGATGGCGGCGGTGGAGACCCTGGCCCATGTGGACGTATTGTGCGTGGACAAAACGGGCACCATCACCCAGCCGGAGATGTCGGTGCAGGAGGTGGTGCCTCTGGACGAGGACCGCTGTCCTGCCACCAAGGTGGAGGAGATTTTAAACGCCTACTACCGCGCCATTGACGCGGACAACGACACCGCCCGGGCCATGGCCCAGCGTTTTGACAAGTCCTCCCTGTGGCAGGTGGAGCGCACGGTGCCCTTTACCTCCGCCAACAAGTGGTCGGCGGTGGTGTTCCGCGCCTACGGCGCCTATGTGGTAGGCGCGCCGGAGTTTATCATGAAGGCCCGGTACGCCGATTTGCAGCATATGGTCACCCCCTACCAGGAGCAGGGCTGCCGGGTGCTGCTGCTGGCCAAATGCGCCAACCCGCCCACCATGGAGGGGGGCATTGTGGGCGCGGTGGAGCCCCTGGCCCTGGCGGTCATCACCAACCCCATCCGGGAGGAGGCCCCCGAGACCTTCCGCTATTTCGCCCAGCAGGGGGTGACGGTTAAGGTCATCTCCGGGGACAACCCCTCCACCGTGTCCGCCGTGGCCCTCCAGGCGGGCATTGCCGGGGCGGAGCGGTACGTGGACGCCGCCACCCTCAAAGAGCCCACCGACTACGCCAGGGCGGTGCGCAGCTACAACGTGTTCGGCCGGGTCACTCCGGACCAAAAGCGCAAGCTGGTGAAGGCGCTGCAAAAGGCGGGGCACACCGTGGCCATGACGGGGGACGGCGTGAACGACGTACTCGCCCTGAAGGACGCCGACTGCGGCATCGCCATGGCCTCCGGGTCCGAGGCGGCCTGTCAAGTGGCTCAGGTGGTGCTGCTGGACTCCAACTTTGCCTCCATGCCCCAGGTGGTCCAGGAGGGGCGGCGGGTCATCAACAACATCCAGCGCTCGGCGGCCCTTTACTTGGTGAAGAACATCATGTCCTTCTTCCTGTCCCTCATCACCCTGTTCGCCGGCTTCCCCTATCCCTTTATCCCCATCCAGCTCACTCTCATCAGCGCCCTGACCATCGGCGCGCCCTCCTTCGTGCTGGCGCTGGAGCCCAACCACGAGATTGTCAAGGGCCGGTTCATGACCAACGTGCTTCGCCGCGCCCTGCCCGGCGGGCTGGCCAACGTGGTGCTGATGATTTTCATCGAGCTGTTTACCGCCGCCTTTGCTTTCGAGCGGGTCACCCTGTCCACGCTGGCCACCGTCATCATGGGCGAGGTGGGCCTGTTGGTGCTGTACTATATCTCCAAGCCCCTGGACTGGAAGCGGTGGACCCTTCTGGGCGCCATGTCGGCGGCCTTCGTCGTGGCAGTGCTGGGCTTTGGCGGAATGTTCCAGCTCACCCCGCTGGATTTCCAGGCGGGACTTGTCATCGTGGTGTTCCTCATGCTCACCCCCTCGGTAATCTTCGTGTTCGAGCGCGCCTTCGAGTGGGGCAGCGCCGCCCTCGGGCTGCTTGCCCAGCGGCGCGGCGCGGCGGCGCCCAAGCGGGCTTCCTCCAAACATTCCGGCCGGTGACCCATGGCAGCCGCTTCCAATTCCCACGGAAGCGGCTGTTTTTGTTGCAATTTCAGAAAAGATACTGTATAATATTGCGTTGAGCATTTACACTGACGAGAGGGGGCGTACGCCGTGTGGCTGGCGGACCGCTGGACGGATTATGAGCTGCTGGACTGCGGCAGCGGAGAAAAGCTGGAGCGCTGGGGAGACAAGCTGCTGCGCCGGCCCGACCCCCAGGCCATCTGGCACACCCCCCGCACCCATAAGGGCTGGCGGCAGCCCGACGCCCGGTATTCCCGCTCCAGCACCGGCGGCGGCCAGTGGGCGGACAAAAGCGTCCCCCAGCGGTGGCAAATCCACTACAAGGACCTCACCTTTAACGTGGGATTGATGAACTTTAAGCACACCGGCGTGTTCCCCGAGCAGGCCGCCAACTGGGACTTCGCCCGGGAGCGTATCCAAAAGGCGGGCCGCCCGGTGAGCGTGCTCAACCTGTTCGCCTACACCGGCGGGGCCACCATCGCCTGCGCGGCGGCGGGGGCGTCTGTGTGCCACGTGGACGCGGCCCGCGGCATGGTGCAGTGGGCCAAAGAAAACGCCAAGTCCTCTGGATTGGAGGACAAGCCCATCCGCTGGATTGTGGACGACTGCGCCAAGTTTGTGGAGCGGGAGATTAGGCGCGGCCGGAAATACGACGCCGTCATCATGGACCCTCCCTCCTACGGGCGCGGACCCTCCGGCGAGGTGTGGAAACTGGAGGAGAACCTGTACCCCTTTGTGGAGCTGGTGGCCGGGGTGCTGTCCGACGACCCCCTGTTTGTCATTTTGAACTCCTACACCACGGGACTGTCCCCGTCGGTGCTTACCTATATTCTGCAAACCGTCATCGGCGGGAAATTCGGCGGACACACCGTGTCTGACGAGCTGGGCCTGCCCGTTACCGCCACCGGGCTGGCCCTGCCCTGCGGGTCCACCGGGCGGTGGACAAGCCGCTGATATGGGAAGAACGCTTCGCTATCTGTTCGCCATGCTCTGTGGCGCGCTTCCGGCGCTGGCGCTGTTTTTCATCCTTCGCCCCCTGCGCTTGCGCAGATTACGGGAGAAAGACTTGCTCACACGTCCCCTTCGGGAAACGGTTCTGGCCCTTTTTTGGATGTACTGCGGCGGAGCCGCCCTTCTGGGACTGACGCCCAGGTGGGTTGTCTATTCCCTGGCCGCCCTGCCGCTGGGGACGCCTTGGAACGAAGCGGGGCTTCCCGTTTTCGCTCCGGGAAGCGTCAGCTTGGTCCCGTTTCTCACCTTCTCCTATTCCACCTACATTTTGGCCGCGAATGTCATTCTGTTCATGCCCTTCGGCCTGTTTTCCGCCCTGCTGTGGCGTGGCTTCCACTGGAAGCAAGCCCTGCTCACCGGGGGCTGCATCACGCTTTTTATCGAAACCTGCCAGCTTTTCATTGGCCGCACCTTTGACATTGATGATTTGATGCTCAACACGCTGGGGGTGTTCTGCGGCTTTCTGCTGGCGCTGGCGGTGCGGCGGCGGTTCCCCCGGTTTGCCGCTAAGTTATTGGTGGAGCCCACCCTGTAAGCGAAAGACGGTATTAAATCGGAGGCCGGGGAACACCGTTTTCGTGTGTTTTCCTGTCAACTCACCAACGGAGAGACATTTTCATGAGTAATCCCATTTTGAAAACCGAAACCCTCACCTTCCGCTACACCACCGAGGAGGGCGTGGCCCCCACGGTACTGGACGGGGTTTCTCTCACCATCCGACCGGGGGAATTTGTGGCGGTGCTGGGCCACAACGGCTCGGGCAAGTCCACCCTGGCCAAGCACTTCAACGCCATCCTCCTCCCCTCCGGGGGCAAGGTGTATGTGGACGGCATAGACACCTGTGACGAGGACCGTCTTCTGGATGTCCGCCGCCAGGTGGGCATGGTGTTCCAGAACCCGGACAATCAGATTGTGGCCAGCGTGGTGGAGGAGGACGTGGCCTTTGGCCCGGAAAACCTGGGCGTGCCCTCCGCCGAAATCCGGGAGCGGGTGGACGCGGCTCTGGCCGCTGTCCGCATGACGGAATACGCCCGCCATGCCCCTCATCTCCTGTCCGGCGGCCAGAAGCAGCGGGTGGCCATCGCCGGAGTGCTGGCCATGCGTCCCCGGTGCATCGTGCTGGACGAGCCCACCGCCATGCTGGACCCCGTGGGCCGCAAAGAGGTGCTGGACACCGTGCGCTGGCTCAACCGGGAACAAAACATGACCGTGGTGCTTATCACCCACCACATGGACGAGGCCGCCCAGGCCGATAGGCTCATCGTCATGCACGACGGCCACATCGTGGCGGACGACCGCCCGGAACTGGTATTCCAGAATGTGGACGGCCTGCGCTCCCTGGGGCTGGAGGTGCCGGAGCCGGTGGCCCTGCTGTACGAGCTGCGGCAGGCCGGGGTGGACGTACCCCTCACCGCGCTGAGCGTGGACGAGTGTGCAGCAGTTTTGAAAAAGCTTCTGAGTTCTGTGCCGTAAAGAGGAACGTGCCAATGGAATGGACTGTGCTGGACCTTTTAGGCGACGCTCGGATTACTTTTGTTGACAAGCGCCCCGACGCACTTGTATATAGGCTTGACTGCGCCAATGCCGAGCACCTTTCAATCCCCATTCGGGAACTCCGCTTTTTTGACTACTCCATCACACAAGATGCCGATTTGACCGGCTGTACCTGGCACCGGCACAGCCTGACCGCCGGGCCGGTATTTCAAACCCTTGAATTGACGGCATACGCCCCCGCAACAAGGCGAAAGCCCTCACAGCGGCAAACTGTCTTTCAATTCAAACGCATGGAAATCATTCCCTAATAAGGAACTGCCGGCATAGCGCCCCAAATCGAAATTTTAGGAGAAACACACTATGAGAGATATGATTGCATACTGCGGACTGGATTGTGAAAAATGCGACGCATATCTTGCCACAATCCATAACGACCAAGCCTTACGTGAGAAAACCGCAAAACTATGGGCCAAATTAAATAATGCCCCCATTCTGCCTGAACATATTAACTGTGAAGGCTGCCGTGTCGATGGGACTAAGACTGTATACTGCGACACTCTTTGCGGTATTCGTCAGTGCGCTCTGAAAAAAGGTGTGACGACATGCGGCGGCTGCCAAGACCTGAAAAAATGTCAAACTGTTGAAACGATTATTTCAAATAACCCCGACGCTTTAAAAAATCTGGAGCGTTAGCATTATAATCGTTGGACATCTTCCAGTTTCGCTTTTTCTTCACACGTTATCTCCATACCAAGGAGTTCATACATGGCAGCTATCATTGAAACCAAACAACTCACCCACGTCTACAGCCAGGGCACACCCTTTGAGCACACCGCCCTGGACAGCGTAGACTTTTCCGCCCAGCCCGGGGAGTACCTGGCCGTGATTGGCCGCACCGGGTCGGGGAAGTCCACCCTGATCCAGCACCTGAACGGCCTGCTCAAGCCCACCTCCGGCCAGGTGCTTTTTGACGGCGCCGATATCTTTGAGAGCAAGGAGCGCACCCGGCAGGTCCGGTGCCAGGTGGGGCTGGTGTTCCAGTACCCGGAGTATCAGCTTTTCGAGGAGACGGTGTATCAGGACATCGCCTTCGGCCCCAAAAACATGGGGCTGGACAAGGACGAGATCGACCGCCGGGTGAAGCAGTCCGCCCGGTTCGTGGGGCTGGAGCCCGGCGTGCTGGAGAAGTCCCCCTTCGACCTGTCCGGCGGGCAGAAACGCCGGGTGGCTATCGCCGGAGTGATTGCCATGGAGCCCTCCGTGCTGGTGCTGGACGAGCCCACGGCAGGGCTGGACCCCTCCGGCTCCGCCCAGATTCTGGAGAACATCCGAACCTACCATGAGGAAAAGAACGCCTGCGTGATTCTGGTGTCCCACTCCATGGAGGAGGTGGCCCGGGAGGCTCAGCGGCTGGTGGTGATTCACCAGGGAACCATCCCCTTCTCCGGCCCCCCCCAGTCGGTCTTTGCCCACGGGGACGAGCTGGAGGCCATGGGTCTTGGGGTGCCCGCTATGACGCGGGTATTCGCCCGGCTGCGGTCCATGGGTGTGGACGTGCCCGCCTCGGTGTACACCATTCCCCAGGCGCGGGAGGCGGTCCTGGCCGCCCTGCACCGGAGGCCCCGAACGCCCTCTGACGAAAGGGGGACAATGTAATGGCGCTGCGAGATATCACCCTGGGCCAGTACTTCCCCGGAAGCTCCCCCATCCACCGCCTGGACCCCAGAGCCAAGCTGGTGGCCCTTATCTGCTATATTGTGGCCCTGTTTTTGGGGGAGGGCCTGATGACCTACGGCGTTTTACTGCTGACCCTGGCCGCCGTGGTGGTCTCATCCACCGTCAGCCTGAAGGCCCTGCTGCGGGGCATGAAGCCGGTGGTGTTCATTTTGGTGTTCACCGCCGTGCTGAACATCTTCTATACCCCCGGCGAGCCTCTGGTGTCCTTCTGGATCTTCACCATCACCCGGGAGGGCGTTGTCCACGCCGTTTTCATGGTGGTGCGCATTCTAATGCTCATCTCCTGCACCTTCCTGCTCACCTACACCACCTCTCCCCTGGCCCTCACCGACGGGCTGGAGAGCCTGATGGGGCCGCTGAAAAAGCTTCACATCCCCGTCCACGAGCTGTCCATGATGATGTCCATCGCCCTGCGTTTCATCCCCACGCTCATTGAGGAGACGGACAAAATCATGTCCGCCCAGCGGGCCCGCGGCGCAGATTTTGACTCCGGCAGCCTGGTCCAGAAAGCCCGCGCCCTCATTCCCCTGCTGGTGCCGCTGTTCATCTCCGCCTTCCGGCGGGCGGACGAGCTGGCCACCGCCATGGAGTGCCGCTGCTACCACGGCGGCGAGGGCCGCACCCGGATGAACCAGCTCCACTACCGCCCGTCCGATTTGGCCTTCATGCTGGGGGCGCTGGCGCTGGCAGTGCTCATCGGCGTGCTGGGACACTGGGGGCTATGACGTCACGCTGGAGGTTCTTATGGAACAACGCAACATCGCCCTGCGCCTGAGCTACACCGGCACCGCTTACCACGGCTGGCAGGTGCAGAAAAACGCCGTCTCCGTGGCGGAGACGCTGGAAAAGGCCCTGTCCTCGGTGGTGTGCCACCCTGTAAAGCTCACCGGCGCGGGCCGCACCGACGCGGGCGTCCACGCCCAGGTATACGTGGCCAACTTCCGCACCACCTCGGGCATCCCCGTGGAGCGGCTTCCCCTGGCGGTGAACACCCGGCTGCCCGACGACATCTCGGTGTTCAAGGCCACGGTGGTGCCCGATTCCTTCAACGCCATCGGCTCCTGCCGGAAAAAGGAGTATACCTATCAAATCTATAACTCCCGCATCCGGGACCCCTTCTATGTCAACCGGGTGTGGTTTTACCCCAAGCTCTTGAACGAAGCCGTCATGGCACAGGCCGCCGCCCAGTTCGTGGGCACCCATGACTTCGCCGCCGTGCGCAGCGTGGGCACCGAGACCCGCACTACCGTACGCACCGTCCACTATTTCGAGATTGAGCGCCATGGGACCATCATCCAGTGCCGGGTGTGTGCCGACGGATTTCTCTACAACATGGTCCGGGCCATGGTGGGCACCTGCATCTACGCCGCTGAGGGCAAGCTGGACCCGGCGGAAATTCCCGCCATTCTGGCTTCCCGCAACCGCACCCTGGCGGGACCCACCGCGCCGCCGGATGGGCTTTACATGACCAATCTGTGGTATGACGAGGACGTATTATGAACATTGTGGAAATTAAAACCGATAAAAAGCGCTTCCTTCCTCTGCTCCTGCTGGGAGACGAGCAGGAGGACATGATTGACCGATATCTGGACCGCGGGACCATGTACGTTTTGGAGGAGGGCGGCGTTCAGGCGCTGTGTGTCGTCACTGACGAGGGGGACGGCGCCCTGGAGCTGAAAAACCTGGCGGTAACGCCCGCCCGGCAGCGGCAGGGCTGCGGCCGGCGGCTGGTGGACTTCCTGTGCGAAACCTACGCAGGGCAGTATCTCCGCCTGCTGGTGGGCACCGGGGATAGTCCACTCACCCTTCCCTTTTACGAGGCCTGCGGCTTTCGCCGCTCCCACGTGGTCCCGAATTTCTTCACCGACCACTACGACCACCCCATTTTCGAGGACGGAAAGCAGCTGGTGGATATGATTTATTTGGTCAGAGAACTGTAAAACGGGGGTTCTATGGACGAGCAAAAACAGCAAAAAAAGCCACCCAAAAAGCTGCCCCGCTTTTTCACGCGGCTGATTGCCACCTTGGTGGTGCTGGCGGTCTTTCTGGCGCTGGTAATCATGGTGGCCTTTCGGGACCGGCTGAATATGGACAGCATCAAGCGATATTTCACCTACCTCTCCCTCACCCGCAGCGACAGCGGCCAGGCGGAGGCCTTCGCCTATGACGGCGATTTGAGCGATACCTTCGCCGTGCTGGACGGAGACCTGCTGGTGTGCTCCCGCAACGCCATCTCCCTATACTCCGGCAGCGGCACTCAGTATATCAACCAGTCGGTGAGCATGACAAATCCGGTGGTCAATACCAACGGCTCTCTGGCGGTGGTGTACGACGCAGGCGGGTCTTCCCTGTACATACTGGGCCAGCGCTCGCTGGTGTGGTCCACCGATCAGCTGGAGCCCATCCTGTCCGCACGGCTTAACCGCAGCGGCCAGCTCACCGTGGCCACCCAGGCCAGCGGCTACCGGGGGACGGTCACCGTATACGACGCGTCCTACTCCCCCGTGATGAGCATCAGCCTCTCCTCCGCCTTTGTGATGGACGCCGCTTTGTCCGACAACGGGCACACCCTGGCCACCCTCACCGTAGGGCAGAGCGGCGGCGCTTTTGACACCGGCTTGTCCCTGTATACCATGACCTACTCCAACGGCACCTATCAGCCCGACGCGGCCTGCTCCCTGGGCAGCGGCGTGGTGCTGGATATGCGCCACACCAGCTCCGCGGTATGGACCTTGAGCGACCGGGGGCTGGCAATCACCAATCACGACGGACAGACCATATCTGCCGACTGGTCGGACCGGTACCTGCGGCGGTACACCCTCAGCGGCGACGGCTTCGCCCTGGCCCTGCTGGGCAAGTACCACGCGGGCAGCCAGGCGGAACTTTGGGTCATCAATCAGCAGGGCCAGCGGCAGGCTCTTCAGCTCAACGAGCAGGTGATGTCCATCGCCGCGGCGGGGCGCTACCTTGCCGTGCTCACCGGCGACCGGCTGGACATCTACACCGACCAGCTGGAGCTTTACAGTACGCTGAAGGGCACCCGGGGAGCCCGCACCGTCCTGCTCATGCCGGACGGCTCCGCCATCCTGGTTTCGGCGGACAGCGCGGGATTCTATATCCCCTGAGCCTTTACTGCACTCCGCGCCTGCCGCGGAGAAAGGAGGAGCGTATGCCATATCTATTTGACATACTCATTGTCGTGCTGCTGGTCTTTTTCGCCTGGCGGGGCGCGTCCAAGGGGCTTATCCTGTCCCTGTGCGGCCTGGCGGCCGTGGCGGTGGCCTTTTTCGGGGCGCAGTTCCTGTCGGAGCAATTCTGCGCCCCGGTGGCCAACATCATCCGCCCCATCATCGCCCAAAGCTTCCGGGGGGTGGAGCCGGAGCCCGCCGCCTCCGAAGGGGAGACGGCAGCCTCCTACACGCTGGAACAGCTGCTCGACAGCATCCAGGAGGAGGGGCTGTTTGAGGGCTTCTCCGACTTTCTGGAGCAGGGCGTGGCCAACGACAGCGTGGCGCAGAGCCCTCTGTCCCCGTTGGACGCCCTGGCGGGCTATCTGTCTGAGGGCATCGCCCGGGCGCTGCTGTTCGGCCTTGTGTTTCTGGTCATCCTGCTGGCCTGGTTTTTGCTCAGCCATGCCCTGGACCTGGCGTTTCACCTGCCCATCCTGGCGGAGGTAAACACAGCGGGCGGATTGATTGTGGGACTAATCAAGGGCGGGCTTCTTACGATTGTGCTGGTGTGGCTGGGCCAGCTGGCCGGCGTCGTCCCCAGCGACCCCGCTACCCCCGTGCTCTCCTTGTTCACCGTCAACCGTTTGAGCGAGCTGCTCATGGACCTGTCCGGCTGAAAGCCGACGCGCTGCCAGCGATATGAAGCCGGCGAACGATTTCCCACGGCACGTGAAAATTACCACTCTAAAATTCATGACGTGTTCATATTTATCTGATATGGTACTGCAAACACCCCTGCGAGAACTTTTCTCCCTGAAAGGAGCGATATGATGCGCCCAACCATGTGTACCCGCTGCCACAAAAATGTGGCGGTGATTTTCATAACCAAGATTGAGGGCAGCGAGACCAAGAACGAGGGTTTGTGCCTGAAATGCGCCCGGGAGCTTGGCATCAAGCCGGTGGACGACATGATGAAAAAAATGGGCATCTCCGACGAGGACCTGGAGTCCATCTCCACCGAAATGATGTCCGCCTTCGGCGGCGCGGAGGAGGCCGAGGGCCTGTCCCCCGCCGCTGACGACGAGCAGCAGGACAGCGACGACGGCGAGGAGGATGAGGGCCGCACCGCCACCTTTCCCTTCCTGAGCAAGCTGTTCGGCGCCTCGTCGGACAGCGCTCCTGACCGTGACCCAACCCAGCGGGGCGGCGCGGCCAAGGAGGACAAAACCGCCGCCAAAACCGAACGGAACCAGGGTCAAAAGCGCAAATTCCTGGAAAACTACTGCATTTCCCTCACCCGCAAGGCCCATGAGGGCAAGCTGGACCGCATTGTGGGCCGCCATAGCGAGATTGAGCGCACCATCCAGATTTTGAACCGCAGGCAGAAGAACAACCCCTGCCTGATTGGCGACCCCGGCGTAGGCAAAACCGCCATCGCCGAGGGCTTGGCCCAGCGCATCTACGACCGGGACGTGCCCTATAAGCTGCTGGATAAGGAGGTCTATCTGCTGGACCTCACCGCCCTGGTGGCGGGCACCCAGTTCCGCGGCCAGTTTGAAAGCCGCATGAAGGGCCTGATTGACGAGGTAAAGAAGCTGGGCAATATCATCCTGGTCATCGATGAGGTCCACTCCATTGTGGGCGCGGGGGACGCGGAGGGCTCCATGAACGCCGCCAATATCCTCAAGCCCGCCCTGAGCCGGGGGGAGATTCAGGTCATCGGGGCCACTACCCTGACCGAGTACCGCAAGTACATTGAGAAGGACTCCGCCCTGGAGCGCCGGTTCCAGCCCGTCATCGTGGAGGAGCCGTCCATTGACGATTCCGTGGAGATTCTCAAGGGCATCGCCCCCTACTACGAATCCTTCCACCATGTCACCATCAGCCCGGACATCTGCCGCCAGGCGGTGACCATGAGCGAGCGGTACATCACCGACCGCTACCTCCCCGACAAGGCCATTGACCTCATCGACGAGGCGTCCTCCGACGTGAACCTGCACAACAAGGACCTGGCGCGGCTGGCCGAGATTGACAAAGAGCTGGCCGACTACGCCAAGGAGATGGAGGTGGTGCTGGCCTCCACCGGCGCCCAGAACGACCCCAAGCTTCAGGAGCTGCAAAAGCAGGAGCAGCGCCTTCAGCGCCAACGGGACACCCTGGAGATGGCGGTGAACCGGGACGACGCCGAGGCCCCCAACCGGGACGACCCCGCCTTCCAGGACCGGCAGGAGGGCCGGCGCAAGCAGATTGCCGAGCTCACCGACAAGCTGGCCGTGGTCACGACGGAAAAACAGGCGGTGCAGTCCGCCGCCAACGAGAGGGCCTATCAGCGCCTTGCCGAGCTGAAAAGCCGTCAGGCCCAGCTCACCGGAGAGCGGGACGCGCTGTGTGCCAAGGGCGATCCCCCCCTCACTGCCGCCCATCTGGCCCGGGTGATTGAGCTGTGGATCAAAATTCCCGCCACCTCCATCCAGGAGCAGGAGTTTGAGCGCCTGGCCAAGCTGGACCAGCGCCTGAAGGAGCACATTGTGGGCCAGGACGACGCGGTAAACGCCGTATCCAACGCCATCCGGCGGGGCCGGGTGGGCATCTCCGCCAAGCACAAGCCGGTGAGCTTTATCTTCGTGGGTTCCACCGGCGTGGGCAAGACGGAGCTGGTGAAGCGCCTGGCCGCCGACCTGTTCTCCTCCCCCGAGTCTCTCATCCGGCTGGACATGAGCGAGTTTATGGAAAAGCACTCCGTCTCCCGGATTATCGGCTCCCCTCCGGGGTATGTGGGCTATGACGACGCGGGCCAGCTCACCGAAAAAATCCGCCGCAAGCCCTACTGCGTGGTGCTGTTCGACGAGATTGAAAAAGCACACCCCGACGTGCTCAACGTGCTGCTGCAAATCCTGGACGACGGGCACATCTCCGACGCCCACGGCAAGGTGGTCAACTTCGAGAACACCGTCATTGTCATGACCTCCAACGCGGGCAGCGAGATTAAGGGCGGCTCTCTGGGCTTTGACCGCTCCCCCAACCAGCTGGGGAAGGAGAAGGCCATGAAGGGGCTGGAGAGCTTCCTGCGGCCCGAGTTCATCAACCGGGTGGATGAGATTGTCTACTTCAACCAGCTCACCGAGGACAATTTCAAGGCCATCGCCCGGATTATGCTCTCCGAGCTGGACAGCGTGATGAAGGAGAAAAATATCGTGTTCTCCTATGACGACACGGTGCTGGACTACCTGGTGAAGAAGTCCTACTCCGCGGCCTATGGAGCGCGGAACCTGCGCCGGCAGATTCAGAAGGACCTGGAGGACCCCATCGCCGCCAAGCTCATCCAGCGGTACGCCGACCCGGTCACCATGGTCAGCCTGTCCGCCGACGGAGAGAACCTGAACATCACCACCGATTAAAAAGCGCAAGACAGGGGCCTGGGCCCATTGCCCAGGCCCCTGTCTGCGCGGAGAGGAGGGAATCACAATGACCCACGTATACTTTGTCCGCCATGCCGAACCAAACTGCCAAAATCACGATGACACCCTGCGGGAACTCACCCCCAAGGGGCTGGCCGACCGAGCGCTGGTGACGGACTACCTGCGGGACAAGGGGATCCATGCGGTGCTCTCCAGCCCCTACAGGCGGGCGGTGGACACCGTGGCCCCGCTGGCGGACGCCCTGGGCTTGACGATAGAGACCGTGGACGGCTTCCGGGAACGAGCCGTGGGCGATTGGGTTGAGGACTTTGGCGGCTACTCACAGCGGCAGTGGGCCGATTTCAACTATAAGCTGTCCCATGGTGAGTCGTTGAGGGAGGTGCAGGAGCGGAACCTCAAAGCGTTGGATGAGGTATTGGAACGGTTTGGGGAGCAGGCAGTGGCGATTGGCTCCCACGGCACGGCGCTGTCCACCCTCATCCACCACTTCCGGCCTGGGTTTGGCTATGCGGGCTTTGACCGCATCCGGCCTGTTATGCCCTGGATTGTCCACTTTACATTTGACGGCCGCGTATGCGTTGGCGTGGAGGAACATGATGTTTTCACCGGGAAAACCAGCAAAATTTAAAACCCTGGGGCCGCGCGGCCCCAGGGTTCTTTTTATAGTGGAATCACTTCTCCTTCGTGGCTGATCTGGGTGAGTATGCCGTCCTGAATGAGGTACGCTTCGCCCCGCAGCTCCTCCCTGCCGTCCCGGCCCAGGATGTAGCTTCCGTCCACAATGGCGTAGATTTTCCGCCCCATGCTGTCGGGCAGCAGGCTGCTCTCCAGGGTGGGCAGGCCGTCCACCACCTCGTACCGGGTGTCCTGGAAGTGGGGGAAGATCATATGCCTGGTCAGCCCCAGGCCGGGATAGAACCGCCGGTAGCCGGGGTCGATGGCCTCGCCCTCCTCCTCCGGCGGGGCGTATACCAGCTCCTCGCAGTTCATGGTGCCCGCACTGATGCCCATCACCACGCCGTCAAAGCCCGCCAAATGCTCCCGCAGAGCGATGTCCTGGAAAAACGCGTTTTGCGTGGGGACGTGCCCGCCCGCCAGAATGAGCAGGTCCGCCCCCGCCACCAGCGCCGCGCACTGCCCCGCGTTCCTTCCGTCCAGCACCTGATAGTCGGCAAATCGGAACCCCGTCAGCTCAAAGCCGGTGCGGATATCTCCGGCAAACCGCTCGGTCCGCTCCGTATTGCCGGGGTCGGAGGCGATGAAAACCGCCCGGCACGGGTCGGGCAGCGCCTTGCGCAGCTCGTCCACAAAGCCGTTGGCCGGGTTCAACGCCGGGGAATCGGGCAGACAGGAACTGCTGGTGAGAAAATAGGTCATAAGAAATTCACCATACCTCTCTTATTCACGCCCTGCCTGTTCGCGACGCGCGGCTGTCTCGCCTTCGGCTCGGTCGGCGTTGGACGCGTGCCACCGGCACTCAGCGCCCTCCGACTCGGGCTGGTCTTGGGCCGCTGCGCGGCCCTGCGCTCACCCTCGCTCCGGTCCATCCGCGCTGCTACAATGGCTCAGACGCTACTGTTCTTTTTCGGCTCTTTTTTCTTACAATTTTAAGAACGCTGATTCAGCCTTAATCAATGTTATATAGTTTCAAGCATTTTCAGCGTTCTGTTACCGTTATCGATATAGTTTCATGTAGTTGAAAACTGTTGCGATTGTGTACTGGATTGTGTACCACCTTAGCAGAAATAAACTATAGCATTATAATGCAGCTCTTACTTTTCCAATAAAATCTTCTGTAACATATCTTATAGACGGGACATGGATAAAAATTACATGACAATTACATTTTCTTAGCATATACCAATAGGCTTCGTTACATAAGGATTGGATTGGCGTATTCCCTATATTAGTAATAATTCCGTTTTGATTCAACTTCATTGCAATCGAATCCACATTCACAGTTGAATACAAGTACACCTCATCTCTTTGGGCAACGCAATCTATTCTTATACTCCCCTTTAGATTTTTGTCTAACCCAAACATATAGACTAAATCATATGTACGATTGATATTGTCAATATCTTTCTTCAACCCGCCGTATGAATTTGTCAAAAACAATTTATCGCCGTTAAGATTTCTTACGATTTTATTAGATGAATTGCCGTTCCCCTTAAAAGCAACGTATAAAACAGGCACTTGTTTACCTCGCTAAATCCCAATTTGGGAACTTGTGTACTTTGAAGTGTACCAAGCGCCGCCCGAACCTATAAAACCGTTGCAACGCAAATTGGTTCGGGCGGCTGATACCTTTAACTTTCAAGAAAAAGAAACTTACAGCCTCTCCCGGATGGCTCGGAGAAACTCCAGCCCCGTCACCTTTCGGGCCTTGGCCTCCCCTTCCCACAGACCCACCAGGTCGCCGGTCATGACGCCGCTCTCGATGGTGTCGATGGCGGCCTGCTCCAGCTTTTTGGCAAAGGCGGTAAGCTCGGGCAGGCCGTCCAGCTCGCCCCGCTTGCCCAGCGCCCCTGTCCAGGCGAACAGGGTGGCCATGGGGTTGGTGGACACCTGCTCTCCCTTCAGGTGGCGGTAGTAGTGCTGGGTGACGGTGCCGTGGGCGGCCTCGTACTCATAGTTGCCGTCGGGGGACACCAGCACCGAGGTCATCATGGCCAGGGAACCGAAAGCGGTGGACACCATGTCGCTCATCACGTCGCCGTCGTAGTTCTTGCAGGCCCAGATGAAGCCGCCCTTGGAGCGAATCACCCGCGCCACCGCGTCGTCAATGAGGGTGTAGAAATAGGTGATGCCAGCCTGTTCAAATTTCGCCTTGTATTCCCCTTCGTATATCTCCGCGAAGACGTCCTTAAAGGTGTGGTCATACTGCTTGGAGATGGTGTCCTTGGTGGAGAACCACAGGTCTTGCCTGGTGTCCAGGGCGAATTGGAAGCAGGAGCGGGCAAAGGAGGCAATGGACGCCTCCACATTGAACTGCCCCTGAAGCACACCGGGGCCGTCGAAGGTGTGGATGGGCTCCCGGGTCACCGTGCCGTCCGCGCCGGTAAATACCAGCTCCGCCGTGCCGGGGCCGGGGACCTTGAACTCGGCGGCCTTGTACACGTCCCCGAAAGCGTGGCGGGCGATGGTGATGGGGGCCTGCCAGTTCTTCACCACCGGGTTCAGCCCCTTGACCATGATGGGGGCGCGGAACACCGTGCCGTCCAGAATGGCCCGGATGGTACCGTTGGGGGACTTCCACATCTTTGACAGCTTGTACTCCTCCACCCGCTGGGCGTTGGGGGTGATGGTGGCGCATTTCACCGCCACGCCGTATTTTTTGTTGGCCTCGGCCGCATCGATGGTCACCTGGTCTCCGGTGCGCTCCCGCTCGGGCAGGCCCAGGTCGTAGTATTCCGTCTTCAGGTCAATAAACGGCTCCAGCAGCTCCTCTTTAATCTGCTGCCAGAGGATGCGGGTCATCTCATCCCCGTCCATCTCCACCAGGGGGGTTTTCATTTGCAGTTTATCCATGGGAATCGCTCCTTTTCATATGAGCGGCGGGGCGGACGCACCGTCCCACCGCCGGCAGGCTTCTCAGTTCCAGGGGTCGTCCTTGGAGGATTTGGGCGGCCTGGGCGCGGGTCCGCCGGGGTTGGGACCGGCGCCGCCCGGACCGGGGCCGATGCCCGTGCCCGAGTTGGGGCCGCTGGTGGGGGTCCAGGTGTAGCTGGTACTTTGCTGGGGGGGATAGGGCTGGCCCCAGCCGCCCTGACCGCCGCCGAAGCCGGCGCTGTCCATACCCTGAAGATAATCATAGAACAGCGCCTGGGCGCCGGTGATGTAGGGCATGAGCCAGAGGTTGATGATGGAGTTGATAATCACGCTCACAATCATCAAACCCAGGAACACAAACACCGAGCCCACAACGGCATACTCCACGTTGGCCATTCCGCCCATCATCATAGAGGAGCCCATAGCAATTAATCCGATGGTCATACACACCACGACGATGCCGTACTCCAGCAGATACCAGCCGATGAAGGACAGCTGGAGCAGGAACAGCCTGCCGATATTGCCCTTCATCAGGCGCTTGCTCTCCCGGATGGCCTCCATGCCGGTGACGCCCCGGTCAACAATGAGAAAGTCCACCATGGCGTAGCGCAGGGTGACCCAGACAATGCCCACCAGCAGCGCAATGTAGATTGCCAGCACCGCCAGAATCATCAGTCCCTCCAGCTCCCCAAACAGCAGGACGGCTGCCGCCAGCAGCGCCACCGCCCCCACCGCAAAAAGCAGGATCCACAAAAACTCAAAAATCCCCACCAAAATCTGAGTGCCCAGCACGGGGCCAAACTGGGGAAAGACGCTGAACAGCGCGCCGGTCTGGGGCTGCTGCCGCCGGACCATGCCCAGGCAGAAGTTTTTGTACCCCACGTTCATCAGGGCCACCCACAAGCTGCCCAGCACAGTGCCCAGAATGACGCCCACCACCAGGGCCATGGCAATCCGGCCGGGGGACAGCAGATTGAACAGGATGTACTGCATCCAGTCCTCCGGGTCGGTATACAGCTGACTGGACAGCATAAACTCCCGCAGCAGCTTGTCGCTGCCCGACACCGCGCCCAAAATGCGCATTACCAGCTGGCAGACCACGTTGCTCAGGACGACGACCAGCAGGGTAATCAGCATGGGATGAGGGCGCTGGGCCTTCATGGCCTGCTTCGCCGCCAGCTTGAGCTGTACGCGATTATACTCCATATAAAACTCCTCCTTCTCTATCAGGATATTGTACCGCACAAGGCGGGGCCAGTCAAATCCCGATATTCTTCCTCTCTATGATACGATACGCTTTTTCATCTGTCAACCTGTTTTGCCTCCACGCCCGCCACCGACAGGCGGCCGCCGCGCCTCATGTTTAAAGGGTATAGGCGGGTATTCAAATAAGCACTTGCCTTACCGGCGATTTTGAGATACAATACCTTCTGGCAAGCCGGGGAAAACCCGGCAAAAGGAGGTTTATCCGTGTCAATCCAGCAATTTTTGGAATTTTTGTTCGGCCAGCGCCTGTGGGAAATCCTGTCGGATTCCTTTTGGAAAATCCTGCTCCCCGGCCTGACCGTTACCATCCCCCTCACCGTCATCGCCTTCTCCCTGGCCATGGTCATCGCCGTGGCGGTGGCGCTGGTGCAGTTCGCCCGGGTACCCGTGGCCAGCCAGCTGTGCCGGTTCTATATCTGGGTGGCCCGGGGCACCCCTTTGCTGGTGCAGCTGTTCGTGGTGTTCTTCGGCCTGCCCCGGGTGGGCATCCGCATCGACCCCTTCCCCGCCGCCGTCATCGTGTTCTCGCTGAACGAGGGTGCCTATTGCGCGGAAATCGTCCGGGCGGCCCTGGAATCCGTCCCCTCCGGACAGCTGGAGGCCGGGGCCTGCGCGGGCATGAGCTATTTGCAGACCATGCGCCGCATCATTCTGCCCCAGGCCATGCGCACCGCCTTCCCCTCCCTGTCCAACTCCCTCATCGCCATGGTGAAGGACACCTCCCTGGCCTCCAACATCACGGTGGCAGAGATGTTCATGGCCGCCCGCACCATTGTGGCCGCCACCTGGGAGCCGCTGGCGCTGTACATTGAGGTAGGTCTCATTTACTTATTGTTCTCCACCGTCCTCACCTGGCTGCAGCGCTTGGGAGAGCGGAAGCTGAGCGTTTACGGAAACCAGGAGGGCTGAGCTATGCTGACGGCAACCGAACTTCACAAATCCTTTGGCTCTCTGGAGGTGCTCAAGGGCGTGTCCCTTCAGGTCAATCAGGGGGACGTGGCGGTCATCCTGGGTCCCAGCGGCTCGGGCAAGACCACGCTGCTGCGGTGTCTGAACTTTCTGGAGACCGCCGACAGCGGGCAGCTCATCTTCGACGGGGAGCGGTTTGACCTGGCCCGCACACCCCGCAGGGACATCGCCCGGCTGCGAAAAAAGACCGCCTTCGTCTTTCAGAACTACAACCTGTTTCGCAATAAGACCGCCCTGCAAAACGTCACCGAGGGGCTGATTGTGGCCCGAAAAATGCCAAAGGCCCAGGCCGTCGAGCTGGGCGAGCAGGCGCTGGCCAAGGTGGGACTGCTGGACCGCAAGGACCACTACCCCCACCAGCTCTCCGGCGGGCAGCAGCAGCGGGCGGCCATCGCCCGCGCCATGGCCACAAACCCGGAAATCATTTTGTTTGACGAGCCCACCTCCGCCCTGGACCCCGAACTCACCGGGGAGGTGCTCTCCGTGATGCGCCAGCTGGCCCAGGACGGGATGACCATGCTGGTGGTCACCCACGAAATGGGCTTTGCCCGAAACGTGTCCAGCCAGGTCATTTTCATGGAAAACGGCGTAGTGGTGGAGGCCGGCCCCACTCAAGAGATGTTCCTGCACCCCCGGCAGGAGCGCACCCGCGCCTTCCTCCAGACCGGCGCACACCCCGTTGAAAGGCCGTGAAGCAATGAAGAAAGCGAAAAAAATTGTACTGATTGTCCTCGCCGCCCTGCTGGTCCTGACGGTGGGAGCTCTGGCCTTTGCCGGAAACTATCTGTTCCGCTTCGCGCTGGACCCCCAGTTCGGCGGTATGATTAGCAGCTATGAGGAAGAGGATCTGGTGCTGGAGGGGAAGTACGCCTGGTTCGCCGAAAGCAACGAGGACCGCTGGCTTATCAGCCACGACGGGCTGCGCCTTCACGGCCTATACCTGCCCCAGGAACAGGAAAGCCACAAATACGCCGTCATCTGCCACGGTTACGGCTCCATCCCCCAGTACGAGGGCGGATTCGCCGCGAAGTTTTACGAGATGGGCTATAGCATCCTGGCCCCCGCCGCCCGGGCCCACGAGCAAAGCGAGGGCCGCTACGTCAGCATGGGCTGGCTGGAGCGGCGGGACATTGTGGCCTGGGTGGACACCCTGGCGGAGCAGGATCCCCAGGCGGAGGTGGTGCTGTTCGGCGTGTCCATGGGCGGGGCCACGGTGATGATGACCGCCGGGGAGGCCGACCTGTCCCCCAACGTGAAGTGTGTCATCGAGGACTGCGGCTACTCCTCTGTGTGGGATGAGTTCGCCGTGCAGCTAAACGAGATGTTCGGCCTGCCCACCTTCCCGGTGCTGGACGCCGCCTCCCTGGTCACCCGCCTCCGGGCGGGGTACAGCTTCCAGGAGGCGTCTGCGGTGGAGCAGCTGAAGCACACCTCTCTGCCCGTGCTGTTCATCCACGGGGAGGAGGACACCTTTGTGCCCTATTCCATGCTGGACGTGGTATACCAGGCCTGCGCCAGCCCGGAAAAGGAGCGGCTGTCCATCCCCGGCGCGGAGCATGGCGGGTCCGCCGGCACCGACCCGGAGCTGTACTGGTCCACGGTGGAGGCGTTTCTGGCCAAGCACATGGGCTGAAGCATACATAACCTCATATTTCCACTCTACTTTTTATCCAAGGAGGAATTTTCATCATGAATTTAAAACGTTTTTCGGCCCTTCTCGCCGCCGCCCTTCTGTTGACCGCCTCTCTGGCCGGCTGCGGCCAGGAGAAGCCCCAAGCCACCGATATGGGCAATGATCTGCTATCCGCCATCCAGGCCAAGGGCGAGATCGTGGTGGCCATGGAGGGCACCTGGGCCCCCTGGACCTATCACAACGAGAGCGGCGAGCTGGTGGGCTACGATGTGGAGGTGGCCAATGCCATCGCGGAGAAGCTGGGCGTCAAGGCCACCTTCGTGGAGGGCGGCTGGGACGGGCTGCTGGCCGGGCTGGAGTCTGGGCGGTATGACATCATGGTCAACGGTGTGGACATCGACGAGGAGCGCCAGGAGAAGTACGACTTCTCCGTCCCCTACGCCTATAACCGCACCGCCGTCATCGTCCGGGGGGACGACGACTCGGTGCAGTCCATGGAGGATCTCAGCGGCAAGAACACCGCCAACACCATCACCTCCACCTACGCCGCCGTGGCCCAGAAATACGGCGCCCAGGTCACCCCGGTGGACGATTTGAACCAAACCTTCGAGCTGCTGCTCACCGAGCGGATTGACGCCACGCTGAACGCCGAGGTCACCTATTACGACTACATGAAGGCCCACCCCGACGCCAACCTGAAAATTGCCTGCCTGGACTCGGAGGCCACCCAGGCGGCCATCCCCATGCGCAAAGGAGAGGAGACCGCCGCTTTGCGTCAGGCCATTGACCAGGCCCTTAACGAGCTGAGCGAGGACGGGACGCTGAGCGAGCTGTCTATCAAATACTTCGGCGTGGACCTCTCCCAGCCCTAAGTGTCCTGTCACCGCCCTCAATTCGGATATTCACACAAAAACGACATGGAGGAATTGGCTATGCACATTCAGCTTCAAAACGGCCCCTGCACCGCCGAAATAGACACCCTTGGCGGTGAGCTGACTTCGTTCCGGGACGGTGCGGGAACCGAATATATTTGGGGCGGCGACCCGGCCTACTGGTCCGGCCGCAACCCCATCCTGTTCCCCATTGTGGGCAGCCTGAAGGACGGCCGGGTGCGCATCCAGGGCCGGGAATACAAGATGGGCCGTCACGGCTTTGCCCGGCGCAGCCAGTTCACCCTCGCCGAGCAGGGGCCGAGCCATGCGGTCCTGGAGCTGCGGGAGAGCCCGGACACCCTGGCGCGCTACCCCTTCCCCTTCCTGCTCCGGGTGCGCCATGAGCTGCTGGAGGACGGCTTCTCCACCACCTTTGAGGTGGAAAACCCCGGCGACGCCCCCCTGCCCTGCTGCGTGGGCGCTCACACCGCCTTCCGCTGCCCTTTGTACGAAGGCCAGCGCTTTGAGGAATACGCCCTGGTCTTTGACCAGACGGAGGACGCCCGCTCCCTGCCCCTCACCCCTCAGGGGCTGATCTCCGCCGGCGCAGGCATCCCCATCCTCCGGGGAACGGACACCATCCCCCTCACCCACCAGCCCTTTGATGAGCTGGACACGCTGATTTTCCAGCATCTGCGCTCCACCGGCGTCCGCCTGGTCCACAGGGACACCGGCCGCGGCGTACATATGGAATTTAAGGATTTCCCCATGATTGCCTTCTGGACCCCTGCCCACGCCAACGCCCCCTTTATCTGCCTGGAGCCCTGGCACGGCTGCGCCGCCTGGGACAACGAGAGCGGCGAGTTCACCCACAAGCCCCACTGTATCACCCTGCTGCCCGGGGAACAGAAAGCCCTGAGCTACACCGTGCGCACCGTGTAAGTTGAAAAATGCAAAAAAACATTTAAGATTTCCTAAAACCCCCGTCCGTCCTGTGGACAGCCGGGGGTTTTTGTGCTATTTTATAGAAAAACGAAGGGAGGCCTTCCCATGATTCAGAAACGCAGCGTTCCCATTTGTGTCCTGTTATCCATCGTCACCTGCGGCATCTATCTGATGTACTGGTTTGTCGTCGCCACCAATGAAGTGGACGCCGTCACTGAGGACCCCGGCCCCGGCGGCGGTATGTCCCTGCTGTTCACCATCCTCACCTGCGGCATCTACGGCATCTACTGGGCCTGGAAAACCGGCGACAAGCTGGACGCCTCTCGGGTCCGCAACGGAGCGGTCCCCGGCTCCTTCGCCATTCTGTTCCTCGTTCTCAACCTGCTGGGGCTGTCCGTCGTCACCCTGGCCATCGTCCAGAACGAGCTGAACCACTATAACCCCAGCCTGTGACGCAGCCCAGACGCCGCCTGTGCCGCCTGCTGGGCGCAGGCGCCCTGCTGCTGGCGGCGGGTCTGGCCTACGCCCTTTGGGTGGGCGCCACCGGCCTTGCCCTGCTCTGTCCCTTCCACGCGGTTACGGGCCTGCAATGCCCCGGCTGCGGCGTCACGCGGCTGTGCCTGTCCCTGCTCCGGGGCGACTGCTCCGGGGCGTGGAGGGCCAACCCGCTGCTGATGCTGATGCTCCCCATCCTGGCGGTTCTGGCCGTCCGGCTGTCCGTTCGGTATGTCCGGGAGGGCAGCGCCGCGCCTACCCGCCGGGAAAACGCCCTCATATGGGTCCTCACCGCCCTGCTGGCGGCGTGGGGAATTGTGCGCAATCTGATATAAAAAAGGCCAGGGCGGATTCCCAGCGAATCCGCCCTGGCCTTTCCCTATTTTGCCTTGACCTCCTCAGCCTCCAGCTCTACCGCCAGGCCGTTTACCTCCACCCCGTCTCCCGCGGGGATGAGAATGTACTTGCGCCCGTCCAGCACCCGGGCCTCCACCTGACCGCTCAGCTCCGGCTTCACGGTGATGGTGATCTCCCCGGCCTTAATCTGAAAGCGCTTGCTGTCAATGAGGTTGGCTGGGTCCAACGCCGCGCCCTCGCCCAGGCGCTGGGCGCAGTAGTCCTGGAAGGCCTCTACCCGCTCCTCCTCTATGCCGCACTCCCGCAGCATCCCGCCCACGTCTCCGGCGGTGACGGACAGAGGCTCCGGATCCTTGCTCTCCCTGTGCAGGTCAATGCGCTCGCGCAGCTGCTCATGGACGGCCTGGACCAGCTCCATGCTGCACTCCACCCCCAGCGCGTCGGTCAGGGCGGTCTCAAAGGCCTCCCGCTGCTCCGGGGCGGACAGAGGCGGCTCGGAGCCAAACACCCCGTCGATGAACTCCTTGTGGAGAAACTCCGGCTTGCGCACGTAATACAGGGCATTGTAAAGATTGGCCGCCCGGCGGTCAAAGGCGGGGAACAGGAAGCCCAGCTCCGGCTGGGCCGCCAGCCGCCCAGCGGTCTTCACGTGCAGGGCGTTTTCCGACGGCACATAGCCCAGCCCCGGCTTGCCCTCCCGCATGGGGCACAGGGCGCACAGCACGTAGGAGTACACCGTCTCGGAGGCGTCGTCCAGCCCCTCGTCATTTTTGCTGCGGAAGGGCACGTCGTAGCTCTCGTGGGCCAGCAGAATGAGGTAGCTGTCCTCCCCCATATCAACGCTCTGAATCACCTTTTGGTAAAACTCCCGGCGCACTGCCTCGTCCTTCAGCTTGGTGTCCCGCAGGGCGCGCAGCAGCTTGTGCTCCTCCCCCTCCGCCACCTGCCGGGTGGTGAACTCAATGTCAATAAGGCTGCGGCCCAGCGCGCCGGACAGGGTCTTGCGCAGCAGGGCCATGCGGCTCTCCACGTCGTCCTCGTTGAGCAGGGCCAGGGACTGGTCCACTTCGGCGATAATTTCCTTGGTGGGGCTGACATAGCAGCCATATACGTGGCCCATGGCGTTCTTGCCCGGGCGCAGACGGCGGCGCAGCTCGCCGACCTCTTTTTGATTCATGGGAACTCCTCCCTTATATTTTTTAGCGGTTTTATCATTGTACCCACCGGATGGCAAAAAGTCAATCCCTCCCAGGGCGAGATAACCGCTTGCAAATCCTCCCAAATACCACTATAATAGAGGTACTCCAGAGAAGGAGGGTATGCTGTGAAAAAGAAACCAATCCGGCTCTCGCCCAATCAAATCATCGCCCTGGGCTTTCTGAGCATCATTTTGGCCGGCGCGCTGCTGCTCATGCTGCCCTTCGCCAACCGGGGCGGGCAGGGGCTGTCCTTCCTGGACAGCCTGTTCACCGCCACCTCCGCCACCTGCGTCACCGGCCTTGTGGTAGCCGACACCTGGACCCAGTTCAATCTGCTGGGCCAGTTTATCCTGCTGGCGCTCATCCAGGTGGGCGGGCTGGGCTATATGACCATGGTGCTCATGGCCTCCATGCTCTTGGGCCGGAAGATTGGCCTGCGCCAGCGCGGCCTGATGATGGAAAGCGTCAGCGCGGAGCGGCTGAGCGACTCCGTGGCCCTGCTTCGCTATATCCTCATCGGCACCGCCGCCATTGAAGGGGCCGGCGCGGTGCTGCTGGCGCTGCGCTTTGTGCCCGAGCTGGGCGTCTCCCAGGGGCTGTGGTACGCCCTGTTTCACAGCGTCTCCGCCTTTTGCAACGCCGGGTTCGACCTGATGGGCTTTCGGGAGCCCTACAGCTCCCTCACCCATTACGTTCACGACCCCCTGGTCAACCTCACCGCCTGCGCCCTGGTGCTGCTGGGCGGCCTGGGCTTTCTCGTCTGGCGGGATGTGTGGGAAAAGGGTCCCCATCTGCGCCGCTACACCCTCCACTCCAAGCTCATCCTCACCGCCACCGCCGTGCTCACCCTGGGCGGAACCGCCCTGTTCTGGCTGGCCGAGCGGTCCAATCTTCTGGCCGGGATGTCTCCCGTCCAGCAGGCGCTGTGCGCCCTGTTCCAGGCCGTCTCCCCCCGCACGGC
>CAQCFX010000016.1:0-8051 GCA_948766235.1 uncultured Oscillospiraceae bacterium
AACCGGCAGTTCCATCCGGCTCAGAGCCCCGCGCCGCTCCTCCAGTCTGGCCCCAGGTCCCCGGCCTTCCAGTGCCGGCGGCACAGCCCGATGTAGCAGTCGTTGGCCCCCAGCACCACCTGCTCCCCCTCCTTGAGCACCACGCCGTTTTTGTCAAACCGGGCGTTGCAGATGGCCTTTTTGCCGCACCAGCAGATGGTTTTGACCTCCTCGATGATGTCCGCGCAGGCCAGAAGCGCCTCGGACCCTGGGAACAGCCGCCCGCTGAAGTCGGCCCGCAGCCCGTAGCAGATGACGGGGACGCCCATGCCGTCCACAATCTCGGTGAGGTAGTCCACCTGGGCGTGGGTGAGAAACTGGGCCTCGTCCACGATGACGCACTGATAGGTCCGAATGTCCTGGGCGGACATTTTTTCCAGCTCCTCAAACCAGATGCAGGCGTAATTCAGGCCGATGCGGGAATTGACCAGGCGCTTTCCCTCCCGCTGGTCCAGGGCGGGCTTCACCATCAGCGCCCGCTGGCCCCGTTCCTCGTAGTTATAGCGCACCATCAGCGCGTTGGCGGATTTGCTGGAGCCCATCACGCCGTAGCGGAAATATAGCTTTGCCATTTATGTTCCCCCGTTCAATCTCTCTTTGGCCAGCCTCAGCGCCCCGTCAAAGGCGTTGGGCACGGCGTATTTCTCCTCTAATTCGGCTGCGCTGGCCCATACCCAGCCGTCAGGCAGCTGATTGGTCTCCGCCTGCGCCGTGCGCAGGGCCATGTGCCACTCAATATGGGTGAAGATGTGCTTGGCCTGCCCGGCGTACTGCCCGGACCGGGCGGCGGCGCCCCATTGTTCCGGCAGGAAACCTTCCCCCAATTCGTTGGGGAACTCCCACAGCCCGGCCAGCAGGCCCCGCTCTGGGCGGCGGCGCAGGGCCACCCGGTCCCCCCAAAAGATGAGCCAGACGGTGCGCTGCTCCACCCGGCGGGCTTTTTTCGGGGCCTTGACCGGCAGCTCAGCGGTGCGCCCCTGGGCCAGGGCGGCGCAGAAGCCCTTCGCCGGGCAGCGCTCACACAGCGGCGTGCCGTTGGGCAGGCAGACGGTGGCCCCCAGCTCCATCAGCGCCTGGTTAAACGCCCCCGGCGCGCCGGTGGGGATGACCCGCGCCACCGCCTGAGTGACTTTTTTCTTCATCTGAGGGGTGGAGATGTCCCCGGCGTCCCCCGTGATTCGGGCGTACACCCGCAGCACGTTGCCGTCTACGGCGGGGACGGCCTGCCCAAAGGCGATGGAGCACACGGCCCCCGCGGTGTAGTCCCCCACCCCCAGCAGAGCCCGGACGGATTGGAAGTCCGAGGGGAAGGCCCCGCCGTACTCCTCCACGATGAGCCGCGCGGCCTTTTGCAGGTTCCGCGCGCGGGAGTAGTACCCCAGCCCCTGCCACAGCTTGAGGAGCCGCTCCTCGCTCAGGGCGGCCAGGGCCGCGATGTCCGGGGCCTCCTCCAAAAACCGCTTGTAATAGTCCAGCACCGCCGCCACGCGGGTCTGCTGGAGCATAATCTCCGACAGCCACACGTGATAGGGGGTGGGGTCGTCCCGCCAGGGCAGCCGCCGGGCGTTGTCCCGGAACCACTCCAGCAGGGGAATGGGCAGCTGTTCCAGTGCGTCCACGCGCGCGCCTCCCTGATGCTATGATGAGACAGTGTATCATATTTTGGCGGCGGTTTCAACGGGGGAATGGCTGGCGGGATTTCCCCCTTGAAATCCTATCAAACATATGGTAATTTAGGGCTAAGAGCGTGGAGAAGCGGTCAGCGAAGGAGCTTGGAGCGGAGCGAGGACAAAAGCCCAGCCGCCGCAGGGCGGGGGCGGGTTTTGCCCGAGTCATAGCGAAAGCGACTGAGCGTCCTGACCGCTTCGTAGCGTGACTACCGCGTTGAGGAGGTACGCCATGAAAATTTCCACCAAGGGGCGCTACGCCCTGCGCCTGATGGCGGACATCGCCCAGTACGGCGGGGGCGGGCCGGTGTCCCTGCGGGACGCGGCCCGCAGGCAGCAGCTCAGCGACAAGTACCTGGAGCAGATTGTCACCCCCCTGGCCAGGGCGGGGCTGGTGCGCTCGGTGCGGGGCGCCGGGGGCGGCTACCTGCTCACACGCTTGCCGGAGGAGTACACCGTGGGGGAGATTCTGCGCCCCCTGGAGGGGGATTTGGCCCCGGTGGAGTGCGCCACCGACCAGGACTTCTGCCCGCGCAGCGGGGACTGCGTGACAGTGGAGCTGTGGCAGGATATCCACCGGGCGGTGTCCGCCGTGGTGGACGGAACCACCCTGGCCGACCTCATCGCGAGAAGCGCGGAGAAGCAGGCAGCGAGGAAGCTTGGAACGGAGTGAGGATGAAAAGCCAAGATTTGCGAAGCAAATATGTTTTTTATCCGAATCGCAGTGAAAGCGACTGAGTGCCCTGCCTGCCTCGCAGCGTGACAACGGGCGGGAGAATAACGGTTGCGCCCCCGGACAAGCTGTGATACAATACCGACGTTGATAATGCTATGATGTGAGAGGAACGGTTGTATGGAAATCAACGGCACACAGGTGCAAGAGGTATATTACTATAAAGATATGGGCCTGTCCGAGGCCACCATGAAGGCCCTGGACAAAAAGGGCTTCACCCAGGCCACCCCCATCCAGGGCGGGGCCATTCCCTGCTTTATGGATTGGAAGGACGTGGTGGCCAAGGCTCCCACCGGCACGGGCAAAACCTTTGCTTTCGGCATCCCCATGGTGGAGCACATCGACCCGCAGTCCGACGCGGTGCAGGGGCTGATTCTGGCCCCCACCCGGGAGCTGGCCATCCAGATTCGGGACGAGCTGCGGGATTTGTGCGCCTTCCGGGAGGGGGTGCGCGCGGTGTGCCTGTACGGCGGGCAGCCCATCGACAAGCAGATTACCCAGCTCAAGAGCAGGCCCCAAATTGTGGTGGCCACGCCGGGGCGGCTGATGGACCACATGAAGCGGCGCACCGTTAAGCTGGACAAGGTGCAGACCGTGGTGCTGGACGAGGCGGACCGGATGCTGGACATGGGATTTATCCAGGACGTCACCCGCATTCTGGACAAAATGCCCCACCGCCGCAACCTGGGGTTATTTTCCGCCACAATATCACGAGAAGTTATGGATATCTCCTGGGTATATCAGCGCGACCCGGTGGAGATTACCGTCCGCCCGGTGGAGGAAAACCGCCCGGACATCCAGCAGTACGCCATTGAGCTCATGGGCCGGGAGCAGAAGCTGGACACCATGGCAGCCCTGCTCACCCACGGCGGCTACGAGCGGGCCATCGCCTTCTGCAACACCAAGAACATGACCGACCGGCTGGCGGGCCTTTTGAAAATGCGGGGCTTTTCCTGCGAGGCCATCCACGGCGACATCCAGCAGCGGGTGCGGGAGCAGACGCTGAAAAAATTCAAGGACGGCAAGCTCCAGGTGCTGGTGGCCACCGACGTGGCCGCCCGCGGCCTGGACATCGACGACGTGGACGCGGTGTTCAACTACGACGTGCCCGACGAGCAGGAGTATTACGTCCACCGCATCGGCCGCACGGGCCGGGCAAAAAAGCACGGCGTGGCGTATACGCTGATGGCGTCCGTCACCGAATCGGTGAAAATGAGGGACATCGCCCGGAACACCAAGGCGGAGCTTCAGCTGTTGAAGTATGACAAGGACGGCTGCCTGCTGCCGGTGGAGCAGGCGTAAAGGCGGTTTGTATGGACGAGGGAGGGGCGGGCTCCTCCCCTACGGGGCGGACGGCGGACGGTCCGCCCAATATTTTTCAAGGGGGAGCAATCAATGAACCTTCACGTATTGGCGGTAGGCGATGTGGTAGGGGAGGCAGGGCTGGACTTTTTAACCCGGCATCTGCCCGCCCTGCGCCGGGAGCATGACGTTCACTTCACCGTAGTGTGCGGCGAGAACGCCGCCAGCGACGGGCTGCTCCCCGCCCAGGCGGACGCCATCTTTGCCGCGGGGGCGGATGTGATAACCATGGGAAATCATACGTGGGATAAACGCCAGATTGTAAACTATATGGACGAGCACCCCTACATTCTCCGCCCCGCCAACTACACCAGCCAGGTCCCCGGCCGGGGGTGGGGGGTGTTCGACGGCCCTCGGGGGCTGCGCATCCGGGTGGTGAATCTCATCGGCCGGGTGGAGATGAACCCCAATTTTGACAATCCCTTTTTCAAAATGGATGAGATTTTGAAGGGGGAGGACGCCGATCTCACCCTGGTGGACTTCCACGCCGAGGCCACCAGCGAGAAGGGGGCCATGGCCTGGTATCTGGACGGACGGGTCCAGGCCCTGTGGGGCACCCACACCCATGTGCCCACCGCCGACTGCCAGGTGCTGCCCCAGGGGCTGGGGTTTGTCACCGACCTGGGGCTCACCGGCCCCAGCCAGTCCGTCATCGGGGTGCGCCCGGAGCAGGCCATCAACCGCTTTCTGGGCGGCCTGCCCCAGCGGTTCCAGCCCGCCCCCGGACCATGCCGGATGGGCGCGGTGCTGTTTGACATGGACACAGGGACGAAGCGCTGCACGCAGGTGCGGCGGGTGGACGTTTTATGAAACTGCTTCACGCGTCGGATTTTCATTTGGATTCCCCCCTCACCGGCCTGCCCCCGGACAAGAGCGCCCGGCGCCGGAGGGAGCTGCGGGAGGTCCC
Source organism: uncultured Oscillospiraceae bacterium (assembly GCA_948766235.1). Taxonomy (GTDB): domain Bacteria; phylum Bacillota; class Clostridia; order Oscillospirales; family Oscillospiraceae; genus Enterenecus. The sequence continues at coordinate 4,709 of CAQCFX010000016.1, forward strand.
CGCCCGGCTGGCCAAATTGGCCGGGGAGGAGGGGGTGGATTTGGTGCTGCTCTCCGGCGACCTGCTGGACGGGGAGCGGGTGTACCCGGAGACGGTCCGGGGGCTGGCCCAGGCGCTGAGGGACATGGCGGTGCCGGTGTTCATCGCGCCGGGCAACCACGACTATTATCACTCCAAATCGCCCTACGCCCTTACCGCCTGGCCTGACAATGTACATATCTTTACACAGCCTGGGCTGGAAGCGGTGGAGCTGCCGGAGCTGAGGTGCGTGGTCCACGGCTGCGCCTTTACCGCCCCCCACCGGGAGGACGATCCGCTCTCGGGCTTCACCGCCCCCGATGACGGGAGGCTCCACCTGCTGTGCGTCCACGGTGAGGTGGGGCCGGCGGGGAGCTATGGGCCCATCGACCCCAAATCCCTGGAAAAAAGCGGCGCGGCCTACGCCGCTTTGGGCCACATTCACGCCGGGATGAGCGGCAGGGCGGGCAAAACCCTGTGGGCCTATCCCGGCTGCCCGGAGGGGCGGGGCTTTGACGAGCTGGGGGAGAAGGGTGTGCTCATCGTGTCCTTCGGCCAGCCCGCCCAGCTGGCCATTTCCTCCCCGGACGGCCCTGCGTCTGCGCCCATCGACCTGGGCGAGCAGAGCGTGGCGGCAAGGTTTGTCCCCGTGTGCAGGCGGCAGTACTGTATCGAATCTGTGAATGTGGACAGCTTTACAGACAGCTTGCCCCAGGGGGAGAGCCCGGACCTGGTGCGCCTGCTCCTGGCCGGGGAGAGCCGCTTCGTCCCGGACCTGGCCGCCCTCACCGCCCAGGCCGCGCCCCACTTCTTCCATGTGGAGCTGCGGGACCATACCACCCTGCCCCAGGATTTGTGGGCGCGGGAGAGTGAGGACACCCTCACGGGCCTTTTTCTGCGGGAGATGAAGGCCCGGCTGGAGGGTGCGGAGGACGGAGAGAAGGACAAGCTCCTGTTGGCGGCCCGGTTCGGGCTGGCGGCGCTGGAGGGAGGGGAGGACGTCCGGCCATGAGAATCAAAAAGCTGACCGCCGTGTTCGGTGGGCTGGAAGGAGCGGCGCTGGAGCCAGGGGAGGGCCTCACCGTCATCACCGCCCCCAACGAGACGGGCAAATCTACCTGGGCGGGCTTTTGGAAGGCCATGCTCTACGGCATCGACACCCGGGAGCGGGACAAGACCGGCTTTTTGGCGGACAAAACCCGCTATGCCCCCTGGTCGGGCGCACCCATGTCCGGGGAGGCCCAGGTTGAGTGGGAGGGAAAGGACGTGACCATCCGCCGCTTTCCCACCCGCACCAGCCCCTTCGGCGGCTTTGAGGCGGCGTACACCGCCACCGGCGACCCCGTCCCCGGCCTCACCGCCGCCAACGCGGGGGAGCGGCTCACCGGGGTGGGTAGGGAGGTATACCTCCGCTCCGCCTTTGTGGGGCAGGGAGGCGCGCAGATTGGAGCAAGCAAAGAATTGGAGGCCCGCATCTCCGCCCTGGCCACCTCGGGGGAGGAGGACGTGGCCTACTCCGCCGTGGAGCGCACCCTGAAGGACTGGCGCAACCGCCGCCGCCTGAACCGCTCCAACGGCCTCATTCCCCAGCTGGAGGAGGAGCGCGGCCGGCTGGACGCCGCCCTGGGCGAGATGGCGGACACCCGTCGGCGGAAAGCCCAGGCGGAGGAGGAATTGGCCCGCCTGGAGAAAAGGCGGCAAGCGCTCCAATCCGACCTGGAAATCTGGGCGCGGCTGGAAAAGCACGAGCTGAACCAGCGCTATGCCGAGGCATATGCGGAGTGGGAGCAGGCCCAGGCGGCTGTCCCCCAGGACAGGCCCCACCCGGTGTTTGGGACCATGAGCGGGGAGGAGGCGTGGGCCTTTGCCCAGGCCAAGCAGGAGGCCCAGGAGACCGCCCGGGCGGAGAACCGCCGCCGGGACACCCTGCGGGGAGAGCTGGAACGGGCCGCCGGCCTGCGGCGGCGGCGCACGCGGGCCGGCGTGATTTTGGTTGTGCTGCTGGCGCTGAGTGCGGCGGAAACCTTGGCGATGCAGGTGTGGTGGGCGGCAGCGGTCTTTGGAGCGGGCGTCATTGGGGCGCTGGCGTGGCTGCTGTCCAGCCGGCGGCTGCTCCGGGATGAGGAGCGGGAGCTGGCCCAGCTGCAAAGCGTCCCCGTTCCCCCGGCGGGGGATATTTTGAATCAGGCGGCCCAGTACCGGGAGGAGCTGGCCAAAGGGGTCCAGGCCCGCGCCGCCGCGGAAGCCGCCCGCCGCCGGGCGGAGGATTTAGCCGCCCAGGGGGGGCAATTATTCGATACGCTGGAAATGCTCTATCCCCCCGCCCAGTCCAAGGCCGCCACCGCCGCCCAGCTTGACACAGTGGGGCGGGAGCTGGCCCGCGTCCGGGCTGAGCTGGACCGGGCGGAGGGGGCGCTGGCCCACATGGGCGGCCCGGAGGACATGGAGGAGCGCCGGGGTGCGCTGGACGCCCAGCTTGTCCGGCGCATGGAGGAGTACGACGCGCTGACCACCGCGCTGGAGGCCCTTTCCGCCGCCAACGACCAGCTGCGGCAGCGCTTTTCCCCGGCGCTGAACCGGGCGGCGGGCGAGCTGTTTGCCCAGCTTACCAAGGGCCGCTGGGACAAGCTGGCCCTGACCCGGGACTTTTCCGCCCAGGCCACGCAGCGCGGCGGGCTGCTCCCGCGCACGGCGCTGGCCCTGTCCGCGGGTACGGCGGACCAGCTCTACCTGGCTGTGCGGCTGGCCATCTGCCAGCTCACGGTGCCGGGGGCGCCTCTGGTGTTGGACGACGCGCTGTGCGCCTTTGACGACGAACGCTGCGCCCTGGCCCTGGAGCTGCTGAAGGAGCAGGGGGAATCGCGGCAGATTCTGCTGTTCTCCTGCCATGGCCGGGAGGCGGCGTGGGCAAAGGCCCACGGCGTGCCGGTGATTGAACTGTAGAGAAGGCTCCCTCCGCTTGGCGGAGGGAGCCTGAATTTTTTGCCGCGGCCTAATTAGTGCCGGTTTATTGGACTTTCCTTCGGGTATACTGGGCTTACAAACACAGGGGAGCTTCCCCGAAGGAAGGAGTGTCCAAGATGTACGAGATTGAATTTGTGCGGGGCCATGTGGAGGTCTATCTGGACGGCGCGTTCTGCTTTTCCGCGGACACCAGGGGAGAGGCGGAGGCCGAGCTGATGCTCATGGGGGCATAAGAAAACCAGCCTGTGGGAAAACCGCGGGCTGGTTTCTGCTGCGCTTCGGTCCAGGCTCCCTGGCTGGACGCTTCTGCGCGTTCAGCGTCCGAAGAAGTAGCTCCAGGGGAAGCCGCCGTTGAAGAACT
>CAQCFX010000016.1:8061-31036 GCA_948766235.1 uncultured Oscillospiraceae bacterium
CGTCCCCGCCGTAGGGGTACTGGCTGCCGTAATTGCCGCTGGAGGTGGGCTGGGCGGGGGGGTCCTGGGTGGCGGAGTTCTGGGTGCCATTGTCCTGCTCGTCAAAGGTGAGGGTGAGGGTGAAGGTCTCGCCGGAGCGGAATATCTCAATGCTCACCGTGTCCCCCGCCCGGTAGCTGTTCTTGACCGCCACCATCTGATTGGCGTCGGTGATGTCGGTGTCGTCAATTTTGGTGATGATGTCCCCCGGGCGGATGCCGGCGGTGCTGGCGCAGGAGCCCTCCTCCACGCCGTTGACGTACACCCCGGCGGGCCAGCCGAAGTATTGCATATTGTCCTCGGTGACCGTTCTGGGATTCAGGATGCCCATATAGGGCCGGCCGGTGACGTAGCCGTACTGCATATAGTCGGTGACGATGCCGATGACGTCATTGATGGGGATGGCGAAGCCGATGCCCTCAATGGCGGCCTGGCTGGAGCCATTATTGGACAGCTTGGCGGAGGTGATGCCCACCACCCGGCCGTAGCTGTCAAAGAGGGGGCCGCCGGAGTTGCCGGAGTTGATGGTGCACTCGGTCTGAATCATGTTGTTCATCACGGTGCCGTCGCTCATGGTGATGGACCGCCCGGTGGAGGACACATTGCCAGAGGTCTGGGAGAAGGACAGGGTGCCCAGGGCGTTGCCGATGGTGCACACCGTCTCGCCCACCACCAGGTCGTCGGAGTCGCCCAGCACCACCGGCTTCAGGCCGGACACGCCGTCGATTTTCAGCACCGCCACGTCGTTGAGCTCCTCGCCGCCCACCAGCTTGGCGTCGTAGCTGTCGCCGTTGTTCAGCGTGACGCGGATGGCGGTGGCCCCGTCAATCACGTGGTAGTTGGTGACGATGTAGCCATCCTCACTGATAATGAAGCCGGAGCCCGCCCCGGAGGTGGGCTGCTGATACCAGCCGTTGGTGACCATGCCCTGCACCGAGATGCACACGCAGGAGTCCACATAGGCGGCGTAAATCTCGGACAGGCTCATGGGGGTGAGGCCGTCGGCCTGCTTCACCTGCACCGCGGTGGGGTTGGTCTCGTTGCGGTAGATGGTGGTCTCGCTCTGGGGGGCGCGGGTCATGTGGCCGTAGGCCGCCGCGCCGCCCACGCCCGCGCCGCCGCCCACCAGGGCACAGCACAGCACCAGGGCCACCGCTCTGCCCGCGCCGCTCTTTTTCTTCTGGGGCGGCTGGGACGGGAGGGGGGACTGGGGACGGTCCCAGGGGTCGCCGCCCTGGGGCTGCGTGTAGTGGTAGCTGCCGCTGTCAAAGTTGTTCTGGTCATACATGGGAACTGCTCCTTTCCAGGTTCACTTAGAAAATCTATGGTAAGCCGGGGCGGCTGTTTTCCGCCGCTCCCCTGCCGCTGAGGATACAATACCCCATAAATGTGTCTAAAATGTGTCACAGGGTGGAAATGATTTTGAATTTACCCTGAAAAAAACCTGAAAAAGGAGGGCCGCGACGGCTCAGCGCTTCTCGCTGTCACGCTTCGTAGCGGCCAGAACGCTCGGTCGCTTTCCCTCCGTCTCGGCCTGGTCGGAGAGCGGCTGTGCCGCTCTCCGCTCGGCCTCGCTTCGGTCCAAGCTCCCTTGCTGGCCGCTACTCAGCGCTTCCGTCCGGAACGCAGAATGGCATTGATGTCCCCGGCGGCCAGGGACAGGTCATCCAGCAGGGGGCGGAATATGCCCAGCTTGGCCAGGTTTATCAGCACAAGCAGCAGCAGCGGGCCCACCACCATGCCCAGCACGCCGCCCACCTTCATGCCCACGTAGATGCCCACCAGGGAGAGAATGGGGGACAGCCCGGTTTGATCGCCCAAAATCTTCGGCTCGGCAAACCGGCGGAACACCACGATGACGCCCCACACCGCCATCAGCGCGGCCGCCTCGCCGTACTGGGCCAGCACCATGTCCAGCACGGCCCAGGGCACCATCACAGTACCCGCGCCGATGATGGGAATAAAGTCCAGCACCGCCAGACCAAAGGCCAGCAGCAGGCCGTAGGGCTGCTTCATCAAGAGAAAGCCCACGGTGAGAATCATGAACACGCCGAAGGATAGAATCAGCTGGCTTTTGATATAGCCGCCGAAGGCGCTCATAAAAATGTCCTTCACCGAGCGGCAGAAGTCCCTGGCCACCAGGGGCACCCGGTCGGTGAGCTCAAAGCGCAGGCGGGGATAGTCCCCGGTGATGAAGTAGCTGGCCATCATAAACACCACCAGCGCCACCACAAAGCCGGACACGTTGGCGGCCATGGAGGGGGCCTGTCCCGCCATCTGGGTGAGCCAGCCGGAGAAGTCCAGCCCCTGCACCCAGCGCAGGAACGCGTTGATAAGGTCCTCGCCGGTGGTGAGCACCTCCTGGGGCACGAAGCCGCCCAGGCCGGCCAGCCAGCGCTGCACGCTGTTTACCACGCCGGCCAGCCCCCCCAGCAGCTCGTCCAGCAGGGACTGCCGGTTTTCAAAGAGCAGGCGCACCTGGTCCACCGCAATCCATCCCAGGCCGAACAGCACTCCGCCGATGACGGCGAAGACCCAAATAACCAGCACCATGGAGAGGGCTTTGCGGGAGATGTTGGTTTTCCGCTGGAGCCAGCGCACCGCGGGGTTGAGCAGCCAGGCCAGCACCAGGGCGAACAAAAAGGGGCTGAGCAGGGAGGCCAGGGGCAGGCCCACAAAGACAAACAGGGCGATTCCTCCGGCCAGCAGGGCGCCCCGCAGGCCAAGGCGCAGCCAGAGCTGCGCCCGCTCCGGCCAGGTGAGCTGAGTATGTTCCATGTGCGCGCCTCCTTAAAAAGTCAGATGAGAAGCTGGGCCAGCGACGCCATCACCGGCAGGGTGACCACGCACAGCAGGGTGGACAGCGTGACCTGCTGGGCGGCCAGGGGGGCGTCCTTGCCCATGCTTTGGGCGAACAGGCTGGTGGCTCCGGCGGTGGGGCAGCCGGCCAGAATCACCGCCGCTACGTAAATTACCGGGTCGGGCCGGAAGGGGAGCAGCGCCAGGGCGGTGAGCAGCGGTACACCGATGAGCTTGACCGCGGACACCAGATAGAGCTTCCTGGTGGAGAAAACCTTCCTCAGGTCGGCCTGGGCCATCTGTCCGCCGATGACCACCATGGCCAGGGGGGTGTTCAGGCTGCCCAGGTAGGCCACGGCGCTGTCCAGCGGACCGGGGAAGCGCCAGCCGCTGAAAAACAGCAGCAGCCCCCCGGCAAAGCCGATGATTCCGGGGTTGAGGGCCAGCTTTTTCAGGGACAGCTCCCTGCGTCCGCCCATGAGGGCGCGGCCCTGGGTCCAGGTGACGGTGTTGAACACGGCCAGGCCCACCACCGCCACTATCATGGCCCCGTCTCCCATGACGGACTGGATGAGGGGCAGGCCCATGAACCCGGCGTTGCCGTAGACGGCGGCAAAGCGCATAATGCCCCGGTGTTCTTCCCCCGCCCGGGGAAATAGGAGCTGAGACAGCGCCATGTACGCCACATACAGTCCCGCCATGGCCGCCAGGGCGGCGATGAGCTGGGCCTGGGTTTCCGCGGTGCGCTCCACCTCAAAGGAGGTGAGCATGATGCAGGGGGTGACCACGTAAAGCAGAATGCGGGACACCTGGGACAGGGTGTCGCCGGACAGCAGCCCCATCCGCCCGAACAGGAAGCCCACCGACATGAGCAAAAACAGGGTGAGCACGCTGCCGCCCACCACCCAAAGGGATTCCAGCATAGTATGCGCCTTCTCTCTTGTTTCAATGATAGTGAACGCACTTCGAATAAAAAAGCGCGTTTGGGCTTTTTCATCCGGGTTGACGATGCCGCACAGTAACGTATTATATGCCTAATCCGGCGCATTGACAAGTGAAATTGTTTCGGCTATACTTAAATAATTCTATCAACTTTTAAATTGAGAAAAGGAGTGTCCTCATATGGCTTCCAACCGCTTCCAGCGGGGCTATGTCCCCATCTTTCTTTCCTACTACAGGCCCCACATGAAGCTGTTCCTTTTGGACATGGCCTGCGCCCTGGGCATCGCCCTGGTGGACCTGGCCTTTCCCTGGGCCTCCCGGGAGGCGCTGAACACCCTGCTGCCCCAGAGCCTGTACGCCGCCTTTTTCACCGTCATGGCGCTGCTGATGGCGGCCTACGCTCTGCGGGCGGTGATGTATTTCGTAGTCACCTATTGGGGCCACATGATGGGCGTGCGCATTGAGGCGGACATCCGGCGGGACCTGTTTGGACATATGCAGGACCTGTCCTTTTCCTTTTACGACAAAAACCGCACGGGACAGCTCATGAGCCGGGCCACCAACGACCTGTTCGAGATTACGGAGCTGGCCCACCACGGCCCGGAGGACCTGTTCATCTCCGCCGTCACCCTTGTGGGCGCGCTGTGCATGATGGTGAGCATCCAGTGGAAGCTGGCCCTGGTCGTCTTCGCGGTGGTGCCGATTTTCGTGGTGTTCACCATCATTCAGCGCCGGCGGATGGTGCGGGCCTCGGTGCGGGTGAAGCAGAACATGGCGGGCATCAACGGCCAGCTGGAGTCGGCCATCTCCGGGATGCGCACCGCCAAGGCCTTCGCCAGCGAGGAGCAGGAGACAGCCAAGTTTGAGCAGTCCAACGAGCAGTTTAAAAAGGCCAAGCGGGAGTCCTACAAGGCCATGGGCATCTACCACGCGGGGCTGGAGTTCGCCCTGCCCGCCATGAATGTGCTTACCGTGGCGGCGGGCGGCTACTTTATCATGCGGGGCGAGATGGACTTTGTGGACCTGGTGGCGTTCACCCTGTACATCTCCACCTTCCTCACCCCGGTGCGCAAGCTGGCCGCCTTTGTGGAGCAGTTCCTCAACGGCATGGCGGGCTTCAAGCGGTTTGTGGAGCTGATGCGGGTGGAGCCCGCGGTGCAGGACGCCCCGGACGCCCGGGAGATGGGGGAGGCGAAGGGCGACATCCTCATTGACGACGTGTCCTTCCACTACGACGACGGCCCGGCAGTGCTGGACCACGTGTCCATCCACATCCCCCAGGGGGAGACGGTGGCGGTGGTGGGTCCCTCTGGGGGCGGCAAGTCCACCCTGTGCCAGCTGATTCCCCGGTTCTACGACGTGACGGGGGGGCGCATCCTGGTGGACGGCCAGGACGTGCGGGAGGTGACCCAGCGCTCCCTGCGCCGCAGCATCGGCGTGGTGCAGCAGGACGTGTTCCTGTTCGCCGGGACGATTTTGGAGAACATCCGCTACGGCCGGCCCGACGCCACCGAGGAGGAGGTGGTGGAGGCGGCCAGGCGCGCCGAGATTTACGACGATATCATGGCCATGCCCGACGGGTTCCACACCTATGTGGGCGAGCGGGGCGTGATGCTGTCCGGCGGGCAGAAGCAGCGGGTGTCCATCGCCCGCATCTTCCTGAAAAACCCGCCCATCCTGATTTTGGACGAGGCCACCTCCGCCCTGGATTCCGTCACCGAGGCCCGGATTCAGTCCGCCTTTGACGAGCTGGCAAAGGGCCGCACCACCTTAATCATTGCCCACCGCCTGTCCACCATCCGCAGCGCCAACCGCATCATCGTGGTGGACGAGAACCACATTTTGGAGCAGGGCACCCATGACCAGCTCCTGGCGGCGGGCGGGGAGTACGCCCAGCTCTACAACGCCCAGAAGCGGGTGGTATAAAAATTGAGGAGTGTTTGACATGAAGGATTATGTATCTACCGCAAAGTATAAGGACACGGTCAGCGTATATTTTGACGTGGAGGCGGAAAAGCCCTTTGCCCTGGGGGAGCGCCTCAACGCCGAGTGCGACATGGCCTACATGAACGGCTACAACTGGGCCGCCCTGCTGGACTGGCATCTGGCCCAGGCCGACCCGGAGCTGCTGGAGGGGCTGGAGGCCGACCCGGAGGCGGGCAGCTATGTGGCCCTCTATCCCCTGTCGCCGGAAAACGAGGTCAAGGCGGAAAAGCTGGCGGCGCTGATACGCGCCCTGGTGGAGGGAGAGGACGAGCTGCTGCGCATGGTGCAGGAGCATGGCGATGACATCGAATGGGATTGACCGCCCATGAATAAAACCGAGCTTTTAAACAAATTCTCAAAAGACGCGGAGGAGCACGTGGTGCTGGCCCGCGCCCTGGACCAGATGGACCGGGCGGCAAACCGCTCCATCCCCTGCGCCACCCAGTTCCTTTCCCCCGCCCAGCGGGCGGCGCTGGAGCCCCTGCTGGCCGCGTCGGGCCATCCCCGGCACCTGTTCCACGGCGGGTACGAGGGCGCGGAGCGCACCGTATGCGTGTTCCTCCCCGACTGGCAGGAATCAGAGGACTGGGAGGTATCGGACGAGCTTGCCGCCATCCAGTGCGCCTATCCGCCCACGGGGGCGGAGCTGACCCACCGGGACCTGCTGGGGGGGCTGATGGGTATCGGCCTCACCCGGGAGCGGGTGGGGGATATCCTGGTGGGGGAGAGCGCCGCGCAGATTGTCTGTCTGAGGGACGCCGCCCCCATCATCCTGAGCCAGTTTGAGCAGGCGGGGCGGTACAGGCTCAGGTTGAAGGAAATCCCCTTGACAGACCTCACCCCCGCCCCGGCGGAGGTAAAGCTCATTCACGACACGGTGTCCACCCTGCGGCTGGACGCGGTGCTATCCTCCGGCTTCTCCCTGTCCCGGGGCAAAGCGGCGGACGCCATCGCCGGGGGAAAGGTGTCCCTCAACCACCGGGAGTGCCTCAAGGCCGACCGCCAGGTGGGGGAGGGGGACGTGCTCACCTGCCGGGGGCTGGGCAAGTGCGTGCTGAAGACGGTGGGCGGCCAGTCCCGAAAGGGCCGGATTATCATTGAAATCGAGAGGTATCTGTAGTAATGGAGCAGAAGAAAATCGACCGCATCAACGAGCTGGCCCGCCGGGTGAAGGCGGGGGAGGTCCTCACCCCGGAGGAGCTGGCCGAGCGGGACGCCCTGCGGCGGGAGTATATCGACAGCGTGAAGGCCAGTCTCACCGGGCATTTGGAGCACACCTATATCCTGGAGCCGGACGGCACAAAACGCAAGCTGTCCCGAAAATCGAATCCGTAGGGGGCTGCCGTCCGCCCCGGAGAAAAGCAAAAAGCCTGCCGCAATGCGGCAGGCTTTTTCTGCGCTTGGATGATTACTCCTCGGTGACGGCGACCACGTTGGTGGCGCGCACGCCCTTGGCGCCTCGGGGATCGGGCTCGGTCTCGAAGGTGACCTTCTGGCCCTCCAGCAGCTTCTTGTAGCCCTCGGCCACGATGGCGGAGAAGTGCACAAACACGTCCTCGCTGCCGTCGTCGGGAGTGATGAAGCCATAGCCCTTCTCAGCGTTGAACCATTTGACGATACCGGTCATTTCCTGTTTCCTCCTTATTTGTAAAAAATCGTTTTGAAAGTAGAAGAAAAAAGTCCGCCCCTTCTCATGTACGAAAGGGCGGACACAAATCAGTTCATACATCAAAACCATTATCAGTATAACACTGCGTTAAAAGTGTGTCAAGAGAATTTTCAAAATATTCTAAAAAATTTAGGAACGGGAAAAATTTTTTCATGATTTTTCGACACAAACTGCCAAAGCAGACAAAAAATGTCAAATATAGCCGCGTTTAGCGGGAATACTGAAAAATTTTTTCCCGTTGTCCATGGTGATTTGTGCGCATTCCTGGGGGGAAATGCCCTTCAGCTCGGCCAGCCGGCGGCAGGTGTGGGCCACGTACCCGGAGTGATTTCGTTTCCCCCGGCAGGGGACGGGGGCCATATAGGGGCTGTCCGTCTCAATCATCAGCCGGTCCAGCGGAACGGCCTGGGCGGCCTCCACCGCCTTGCGGGCATTTGGATAGGTGAGCACCCCGGTGAAGGAGACCATCCAGCCCAGCTTCACCAGCTCCCTGGCCATCTCAACGCTGCCGGAAAAGCAGTGAAACACCCCGCGCACCTCCGGGAACTGCCGCACAATGTCCAGGCTGTCACCATGGGCCTCCCGGTCGTGGACGATGACGGGCAGGTTCAGCTCCCGGGCCAGCGCCATCTGGGCGCGAAACGCCTGCTTTTGCAGCTCCCTGGGCGGATTTTCCGGCCAGTAATAGTCCAGCCCTATCTCACCGATGGCCACCACTTTGGGCGCCGCGGCCAGGGCGCGCAGCGCCTCCACATCACCCTGCGTCCAGCCGGCGCACTCCTCCGGGTGGACCCCCACGGCGGCGTAGACAAAGGGAAAACGCGCGGCCAGCTCCACCGCCTTTTGGGAGCTGGCCAAATCGCAGCCGGGGTTGACCACCAGCTCCACCCCCTGGCCGGGCAGGGCGGAGAGCACCTGGTCCCGGTCGGGGTCGAACTGGCGGGCGTCGTAGTGGGCGTGGGTGTCGAATAGGCCGGTCAGCACAGCTTGGCCCCCGCGGGGATGGCGTCGTCCACCATCAGTAGGTGGAGGCACTCCTCGCCCTTTTCCATGTGGACGGCGGAAATAAGCATTCCCTGGCTCTCCCGGCCCATCATCTTCCGGGGGGGCAGGTTGACGATGGCCACCAGGGTCTTGCCCACCAGCTCCTCGGGCTTGTACCACTTGGCGATGCCGGAGAGAATCTGCCGGTCCGTCCCCGTGCCGTCGTCCAGGGTGAACTTCAGCAGCTTGTCGGACTTGCGCACGTTTTCGCACGCCTTCACCTTCACCGCCCGGAAGTCGGACTTGCAGAAGGTGTCGAAGTCCACCTGCTCGGTGAGGAAAGGCTCCACCTCCAGCTGGGGCAGGGCGGCCTTTTTGGTCTCCTCCATAATGGCGTCCAATTCACTCAGCTCCTTTGCCATATCAATGCGGGGGAACAGGTTCTCCCCCTTGGTGACGGATACAACCGCGGGGAGCACGCCCCACTTCTCCGCGCTGTCCCAGGTGCGGGCGCTCTCGTCCGCGCCAATCTGGGCGAAAATCCTGCCGCAGCTCTCGGGCATGAAGGGGGTGAGCAGCACGGTGCAGATGCGTACGCTCTCCAGCAGATTGTAGAGCACCGCCGCCAGCCGTGGGCCGTTGGCGTCCATGTCCTTGGCCAGCGCCCAGGGGGCGTTCTCGTCGATATACTTGTTGGCCCGCTGGATGACCTTGAAGATTTCCTCCAGGGCGTTCTGGAACTGGAACTTCTCCATCTGCTCCTCATAGCGGCTGCGCAGTCCGGCAGCCAGGGAGATGAGCTCATCGTCCAGCTCTGCGCTCTGCTTATCCTGGGGCAGCTTGCCGGCGAAATACTTCTCCGCCATGGCGGTGGTGCGGCTGACCAAATTGCCCAGGTCGTTGGCCAGGTCGTTGTTGATGGTCTGAATCAGCAGCTCGTTGGTGAAGTTGCCGTCGGAGCCGAAGGGGAAGGAGCGCAGCAGGAAGAAGCGCAGGGCGTCCACACCGTAGCGCTCGCTGAGCAGGTGGGGGTCCACCACATTGCCCTTGGACTTGGACATTTTGTCGCCGTTGAAGTTGAGCCAGCCGTGGCCGTACAGCTTTTTGGGCAGGGGCAGGTTCATGCTCATGAGGAAGGCGGGCCAGTAGATGGCGTGGAAGCGGACAATCTCCTTGCCCACAAAGTGGGCGTCGGCGGGCCAGAACTTCTCCACGTCGTGATATTGGCTGTTTTGATAGCCCAGCGCGGTCATATAGTTAAACAGCGCGTCCAGCCATACATAGACCACATGGCCCGGGTCAAAGTCCACGGGCACGCCCCAGGTGAAGCTGGTGCGGGACACGCACAGGTCCTGTAGGCCGCCCTCGCAGTCGATGAAGTTGTTCACCATCTCGTGCACCCGGCTCTTGGGCTCCAGGAAGTCGGTGTTCAGCAGCAGGTCCCGCACCCGGCCGGCGTACTTGGACGCCCGGAAGAAGTAGGCCTCCTCCTCCGCGTCCATCACCTCCCGGCCGCAGTCGGGGCACTTGCCGTCCACCAGCTGGGACTCCGTCCAGAAGGACTCGCAGGGCTTGCAGTACTTGCCCTTGTAGGAGCCCTTGTAGATGTCCCCGTTGTCGTACATGGCCTTAAAAATCTTCTGAATGGATTCCACGTGGTACGCATCGGTGGTGCGGATGAAGCGGTCATAGGAGATGTTCATCAGCTTCCACAGGTCCAGCACACCCCCGGGGGCGGCCACGATATTGTCCACAAACTCCTGAGGGGTGACGCCGGCCTCCCTGGCCTTGTCCTCAATCTTCTGGCCGTGCTCGTCGGTGCCGGTGAGGAACATCACGTCATAGCCGCACAGCCGCTTGTACCGGGCCATGGCGTCGGTGGCCACGGTGCAGTAGGCGTGGCCGATATGCAGCTTGCCCGAGGGGTAGTAGATGGGGGTGGTGATATAGAATTTCTTGTCATTCATGGGTGGGTTCCTCCTGTATCTCTTGTGCCCGGCCGGGATGAGCGCCGGGGATATTGCGCGGTTTGGGCGGGTTTTCCAGATTGGGGGGTAGCCGCCACAGCACCCCCGCCGCCGCCAGCGTTTGGGAGAGCAGCAGCAGCAGGTCGCCCAGCTGGGCGCAGCGGATGGAAGCGCCCGCGGCGGACAGGGCGGACAGTTCGGAGACCGCGCTGACCATGGACAGGGCGGAGAGCACCGCCGTCATGGCAGCCAGCCACAAAAGCCGCCGGGGCCGGGCCGCGCCGGCGGACATCCCGGCAAAGTCCATATAGAACATCATGCCGCACACAATGGCCAGCAGCTGGGGGGCGTAGTCCCACCGCACGGGGTTGGCGGCGTGGGCCCGGAAGCTCTCCATCAGCCAGATGCACCCGGCTACGCCGGGCAGGGCGGCGGAGAACCCGCCCCGGCCCCGCTTGCCGGGGCGCAGGCCGTCCCGCCCCATTTGCAGCAGGCCCAAAGCGGACAGCAGCGCTCCCGCCGCCGTGGCGATGGTGAGCATTCCGTTGTTGCTGGGGGGCTGGACCTCGGCGGCGATGGCGGCCTGGTACAGCTTCCACTGCGTCAGCCCCACGGGGAGCAGCACGGGCAGGGCGGCCAGGGCCAGAAACGCCGCCAGCACCGCAAGAGCGGGATAGACGGGGTCCCCGGCGTCCAAAAACACCAGGTCCCACCGGTGGGCCTGCCCCGGCGCCATGGGGCGCTTGGCCAGGGGCTGGTACATGGCCAGCAGGATGAACCATGCCCCGGTAATCAGCAGGACGCACAGCAGAATAACGCTGGCCTGGGCGCCGGGAGCGGCCAGGCCGGAGGCCTCAAAGGCGGAAGACAGCTGCCACCGCCGCAGAGCGGCGGCGGCCAGGGCGGCCGCGGCGGTGCAGATAAGCCAGGGCGTCCGCCCGGATAGACTTTTATTCATGGGAAACCTCCCCGCGCCCGCGGGCGCTGAACTCAACATGATGGCCTACAGCCCCTTCCAGTGGGGGAAGGGGAACAGCACCAACACCCCGCGGCCAATCACGCACCGGTTGTCCACGATGCCAATGTGGGGCAGGCGGCTGTCGGCGGAATTATTGCGGTTGTCCCCCATGACGAAGATGCAGCCCTCGGGCACCACCACATGGTTCACGCCCTCGCCCCAGCCGGGCAGGCGCATTCGCTCCTTGATATAGTCCTCGGTGAGGGCCTGGCCGTCCACATAGACGGTGTTGGTGTCGTAGTCGATGTCCACCCGCTGTCCCTCGGTGGCAATCACCCGCTTGACGATGGAGTCCTCCTGGTAGCTCTCCTGGGTGAGCACCACCACGTCGCCCTGCTTGGGGGTGTAGCCCAGGGACCACACCAAAATCAGGTCGCCGCCGAACAGGGTGTTCTGCATGGACGGGCCGCTGACCACAATCACCCGGGCCACAAAGGTGAACAGAAGGACAAACAGCGCCATCATCGTCACCAGCACCCGCACGTTCAGGTACAGCTCCCGTCCGGCGGACGAGTCCTTGCGGGCCTGTGCGCCGGTCTGGGGGGAGGGCTGGTTCGGGGCGGCGCTCTCCTGCGGCGTTTGATTGAGATTGGGTTCCTGATTTTCCATGCTTCAGCTCTCCCGCGTTTCCTCGGCGGCGCTCAGCGCCGCCGGATCGTCATATACCTGCTGGAACTGCTTTGCGTCCATGGTCTCGTGCTCTAAAAGGAATTGGGCCACGGCCTCCAGCTTGTCTCGGTCCCGGCTTAGAATTTCCCGGCACCGGGCATAGGCCGCGTCCAGCAGGGCCTTGACCTCCTGGTCGATAAGGGCGGCGGTCTGCTCGGAGTAGGGCTTGGCCTGGGCCATGGAGCGGCCGATGAACACCTCGTCGTGGGAGGAGACAAAGGCGGCGTGGCCCAGCTTTTTGCTCATGCCGTATTTGGTCACCATGTTTCGGGCGATGGCGGTGGCCCGCTCCAAATCGCTCACTGCGCCGGTGCACACATAGCCCAGCACGGTCTCCTCGGCGCACCGTCCGCCCAGCAGGGTGGACAGCGTCTCCTCCAGCCGGCGCTGGGTGACGTGGTCCCGGTCCTCCTGGGGGCGGTTGATGGTCATGCCCGCCGCCTCTCCCCGGGGGACGATGGTAATCTGCTGCACCGGGTCCTGGGTGGGCAGGGCGCGGCTGACCACGGCGTGGCCCGCCTCGTGGTAGGCGGTGATGCGCTTATCCTCCTCCAGCCGCACCCGGCTGCGCTTTTCCGGCCCGGCGATGACTTTGACCACCGACTGCTGCACGTCGGCCAGGGTGATATAGGGCTGGTCCTTCCGGGCGGCCAGCAGGGCGGACTCGTTCATCAGGTTTTCCAGGTCCGCGCCGGTGAAGCCGGTGGTCTCCCGGGCGATTTCTTTCAAATCCACGTCGTCGGCCAGGGGCTTTTTCCGGGTGTGCACCCGGAGGATTTCCTCCCGCCCCTTCATATCCGGCCGGCCCACGTACACCTGCCGGTCAAACCGGCCGGGGCGCAGCAGGGCGGGGTCCAGAATGTCCTGCCGGTTGGTGGCGGCCAGCACGATGACCCCCTCGTTGGCGGCGAAGCCGTCCATTTCCACCAGCAGCTGGTTCAAGGTCTGCTCCCGCTCGTCGTGGCCGCCGCCCAGGCCGGTGCCTCTCTGGCGGCCCACGGCGTCGATTTCGTCGATGAACACAATGGCGGGGGATTCCTTTTTGGCCTGGTCAAACAAATCCCGCACCCGGGACGCGCCCACGCCCACGTACAGCTCCACAAAGTCGGAGCCGGAGATGGACAAAAACTTCACCCCGGCCTCCCCGGCCACGGCCCGGGCCAGCAGGGTTTTGCCGGTGCCCGGCGGGCCAACCAGCAGCACCCCCTTGGGGATGCGCGCCCCCAGGTCGATGAACTTCTGAGGCTCCTTGAGGAAGTCCACCAGCTCCTGAAGCTCCTGCTTTTCCTCGTCCGCTCCGGCCACGTCGGAGAAGGTGACGGTTCCGCCGCCGCCCTCCACGGCACGGGCCTGGCCAAAGCGGTGCATGCCGCCCTGGCCGCCGGTTTGGGCGCTTTGCTGCCGGGCATTGAGCAGCATCCACAGCACCAGCGCCAGCGCCGCCGACGCCAGGCAGGGGATGAGCATCACCAGCCACAAGGGCAGCTCAAAGCCCTGCTGAAAATCATAGCTTTGGAGCACGCCCCGCTGGTACTGCTCCTCAATCAGTGGGCCCAGCTCCCGGCGGAAGGCGTCCACGTCCGCCAGGGCGTGGCGGCGCAGGCTGCCGTCCCGCAGCTCCATGGTCATCAGGCCGCTGCCGTCCACGGAAAAGCGGACGACCTGCTCCTGCCGGAAGCAGTCCACGGCGGAGGAGTAGCTGACGCGGCCGCCCTGGCCCGCGCCGGTGAAGACGGCCAGCCCCCACAGCACGGCGAGCAGCACGGCGAGGTAGAGTAATATGCTCCTGATTCTGCTCTGTTTCAAAACGGGTGATCTCCTTCGGTGCGGCGCAGCCGCTTATTTTGCGTATACAGAGGGTTTGAGCACCCCCACATAGGGCAGGTTGCGGTACTTTTCCGCATAGTCCAGGCCGTAGCCCACGATAAAGGCGTCGGGAATGGTGAAGCCCACGTAGTCGGCGGTGATGGGCTTGGCGCGGCGCTCCGGCTTATCCATCAGGGTGCAGATGCGGATGGAGGCGGGCTTGCGGGCGCGCAGCACGTCCATCAGGTAGTACAGCGTATTGCCCGAGTCCAGAATGTCCTCCACGATAATCAGGTCCCGGCCTTCGATGGAGTCGGACAGGTCCTTTTTAATCTCCACCTGGCCGGAGCTCACCGTGCCCGAGCCGTAGGAGGACACGGCCATAAAGTCCACCGTCAAATCCAGGTCGATGGCGCGGGTCAAGTCGGCCATAAAGATGTACGACCCGCGCAGGACGGACACCAGCATGGGCATGCGCCCGGCATAGTCCGCCGCAATCTGAGCGCCCAGCTCGGAGATGCGGCGGCGCAGGTCTTCCTCGGTGTACAGAATCTGTTCTACGTCTTGATGCATAATCCATTCTCCTCTGTTTTTAAAATGATATGCACAGCCGGTTGTCCCGGCTCAGCCAGAAAAGCCCGTTCCGGGCCAAAGCCGCCTGCGGCGGCCACCTGCGCGCCCAGGGCCAGTACGGGAATCCGCTCCCGGAGGGCGGCGGGCACGCGCGCGTCAATCATCAGCCGCTTGAGGCTTTTTTCCGGGCGCCGGCCCAGGGTGATTGTGTCCCCCTCCCGCCGGGGGCGGATGAGGTAGCGCCCCGGCTTGAGGTAAAACTCCTGGGGGCTGACATAGGCTTTCCCTGGGCACTCCGCCCGAATACATCTGACCGTCCAGCTCCCCCAGCGGCTTTCGCCCTCCACCAGCTCCATGGAGGCGGGGGGCTCAGGCTCCGGCGCGGCCTGACGGGACAGCACCAGCAGCTCGTACTGCCGGCGGGCGCCCCCCCCGGGCACGTTCAGCCGGGCGGAGGGGTCGTCCCCCTGGGCCAGGCAGAGCAGCTGCTCCAGGTGGACCGCTTCGCCCCCCAGGCCCGCTCTGTTCAGGAGCTGGGCGCAGGCGCGCAGGGCGATGGGACGGGGAAGCTCCCGCAGCGCCTGCACGTTGACGGCGACCCCCTCCGGCACGTCCAGCGCCTGGGCGGCGGCCAGAGCGGCCTGCCGGGACAGCTCCTGCTCATCCTCCCGCACACGGCGGGCGGCGGCGGCGATGTGGGCGGCGGCCCGCGGGTTCAGCTCCTCCAGCAGAGGGAGGAGGCGGAGCCGCACTTTATTCCGGGTGTAGGCCGGGTCGGCGTTGGTCTCATCCTCCGCGTGGGGAACGCCGTGTTCCTTTAAATAGTCCTCAATGTCCCGGCGGGTGATGTCCAGCATGGGGCGCACTACGTTTCCCCGGCGCTCGGGGATGCCCGTCAGGCCGTTGAGGCCGCAGCCCCGGATGAGGTTCATCAGCACGGTCTCCGCGTTGTCCCCGGCGTGGTGGCCGGTGGCGATGAGGACAGGGTGCTCGGCGCAGCCCAGCTCCCAGGCGGTATCCTCCAGAAAACGGTAGCGCAAAACCCGCCCTGCCTCCTCTACGGAGAGTTTTTCCCGGAACGCATACTCCTCCACGTTATCGTGGTAGGTGTACAGTGGAACATTTTGTTTCCTGCACCAGTCCCGGACGAAGTCCTCGTCCCGCTGGGCGGTGAGCCGCAGGCCATGGTTGAGATGGGCCGCGTATACCGTCCAGCCATACCGCTCCCGGCCGTCCAGCAGGCGGCACAGCAGATACATGGAGTCCGCGCCGCCGGACAGGGCGCACAGCACCCCGGCGCCGGGGGGAATCAGGTCAAAGCGAAAGGGGTCGGCCATAGGCTACATATCCTCGTCGTCGTATTGATAGGACAGGTTGCGGAACACGGTGAACTCCGGCTGCCACTCCAGCAGGACGGTGCCCGTCTCGCCGTGGCGGTTTTTGGCCACAATGCACTCGGCCAGGTTGGGGTTTTCCGTGTCGTCCTCATAATAGCTCTCCCGGTGGATGAAGATAACGATGTCCGCGTCCTGCTCGATGGCGCCGGATTCCCGCAGGTCGGACAGCATGGGGCGGCGCTGGCCGGCGGAGCGGCTCTCGTTGGCGCGGGAGAGCTGGGAGGCGCAGATGACCGGTACGTTCAGCTCCTTGGCCATGAGCTTGAGGGAGCGGGACATATCGGACACAATCTGCTGGCGGTTTTCGTTGTTTCGCTGCACGCCCCCCGCGGAGGTCATGAGCTGGAGGTAGTCCACAATGACCAGCCCCAGGTCGTCGATGCGGCGGCACTTGGCGTTGATGTCCGCCACGGACAGGGAAGCGTCGTCGTCCAGGTACATTTTGGCCTGGCTGAGCGCGGCGGTGGCCATGGCCACCCGGTTCCACTCGTCCTCTCCCACGATGCGCCCGTTGTTCAGCTTTTTGTTGTCCATCAGGCATTCGGTGGCCACCAGGCGCATACCCAGCTGGGCGCGGCTCATCTCCAGGGAGAACACCGCCACGCTTTTGCCCGAGTGCTTGGCCGCCTCCACCCCGATGTTCATGGCCAGGGAGGATTTGCCCATGCCGGGCCGCCCGGCCACGATGATAAGGTCGGAATTGTTCAGCCCCGAGATGCGCCGGTCCAGGTCGATAAGCCCGGTGGAAATGCCGGTAAATTCGCCGCCCGCCGCCTGCCGCTCCTGAATGGTCTCCCACACCTCCCGCATGACCGCGGAGATGTGGCTGGGCTCGCGGCCGGCACGGCCCTGGCGGATGGCGTAAATGCGCTGCTCGGCGGCCTCCAGAATCTGCTCGGCGGTGCCGCTCTCCGTGCGCACCAGCTCGGCCAGCTCTCCAAAGCTCTCCCCCATGCGGCGCAGCCGCGCCTTGTCCGCCACGATGGCGGCGTACTCCATCACATTGGCGGCGGTGGGGGTAATCTCCATGAGCTGGCGCAGATAGGGCAGGGTGGTGTTCTCGTCGTACACCCCGGCCTGCTTCATCCGGTCCAGCACGGTCACCGGGTCGATGGCCTCCAGGCGGTTGAACATGGCGAACAGCACGGAGAACAGATCCCGGTTCTGGCGCATATAGAAATCATCGGGGAGAAGGCGGGCCATCACGTCGGACACGCACCGCTCGTCAATCAGCATGGAGCCCAGCACCGCCTGCTCGGCCATGACGGAGTGGGGAAGCTGAAGATTGCTCAGTTCGTCTGCGGGCATGGGCGGGCCTCCTTTCTGTGGATGGGGTCAGTTGATTTTTTCCCCGCACCTGGGGCACTCAAAGGTTTTGCCTGTTTTGGGCAGGGTTTTGCCGCACTTGGGGCAGCGCCAGTACTTGAACAAAATCAGGGCCATGACCACCCACAGCGCGAAGGCGGGCAGCAGGGGCCAGGGGTTTTGAAGGTACACCGCCAGCAGGGCCAGCAGGATGGCGGGCACCAGCAGCCGCCCGATGACGCCCTGGGCCTGCTTGGGCGTCCAGCGGCGGGGCGGGCGTTCCTTTTTTGCCATCCTACTTGTCCTCGATGACCAGTACGTTGATGACGCCGGACACCTCGCTGCCCAGCTTGCACTTTACCTCGAAGGAGCCGAAGGACTTGATGGGGTCGGTGAGGACGATTTTGCTCTTATTGACGTCCAGGCCGTACTGGGCCTTGAGCTCGTCGGAAATCTCCTTGCTGGTGATGGAGCCAAAGAGCTTGCCGCCCTGGCCCGCCCGGGCGCGGATTTTCACCTGGCAGCCCTTGAGCTGCTCTGCGGCGGCCTGGGCCTGGGCCTTTTCCTCAGCCAGCCGGGCCTGCTTGGCCTTATCCTGCATTTTCATGGTGTTCACGTTTTCGGCGGTGGCCTCCACCGCCAGCTTCCGGGGCAGGAGGAAGTTGCGGCCGTAGCCGTCGGACACCTCCACCATCTGGCCCTTCTTGCCCTGGCCCTTTACGTCCTGCTGCAAAATAACTTTCATGATTGGTTACCTCCTATGGATTTCGGACGCTGTGCCGCGGCGTTACGCGTCCTTCGATTTTTCCTTATCGTCGAAATAACTGTCCAGCACGGCGTGGAGCTCCCGGAGGACCTCCTCCACCGTGCGTCCGGGAATCTGCGCCCCGGCGGCCCCGGCGTTTCCGCCGCCGCCCAGCGCCTCCACAACCACCTGGACGTTGGTGGAGCCGATGCTCCGGGCGGACAGAATCACCCGCTCCTCGTCGGGATAGAGCACGAAGGAGGTGCTGATGCCCGCGATGTTTAAAAGCTCGTCCGCGGCCTGGGCCGCTGTCACCCGGCCCACGGGCCGGTCCGCCGCGGCAATGGCGATGTCCTGCCGGTAGAGCTTGGCGGTCTGGATGATGCCGTATTTGGCCACCGCGTCGTTCAGGTCGGTCTGGAACAGCTTGCGCACCTCGCTGGTGTCCCCCCCGGCCCGGCGGAGCATGGCCGCCGCCTCGAAGGTGCGGCCCCCCGTGCGCATGGTGAAGTTTTTGGTGTCCAGCATCAGCCCGGCCATCATGGCCTCCGCCTCGCCGGGCAGCAGGTCGGTGGGCTCCATCAGGTAGCCGATAAGCTCGGCCACCAGCTCGCTGGCGGAGGAGGCGTAGGGCTCGTGGAAGTTCAGCGCCGCGCCCTCAATATAGGTGGCCGCCCGGCGGTGGTGGTCGATGACCGCCACCTTGTTGCAGGAGGCCAGCAGCTCCTGATTCTGCACCTGCTCGGGGCGGTTGGTGTCCACCACCACCAGCAGAGAGCGGGAGTCCGCCCGGAGCATGGCCTCCTGGCTGTCCAGAAACACCCCGGCGTACTGGGGCATTTTGGCCACCCGGTCGTACAGGCTGTCGGCGGGGGTGGAGATATTGTCCCGGACGATATAGTGGGGGATGTTTTTCATCCGGGCGATGGCGCACACGCCCACCGCCGCGCCCGCCGCGTCCATATCCGGGGCGCTGTGGCCCATGACGATGAGGCAGGAGGCGTCCGCCACCAGCTCGCCCATGGCGGAGGCCATGACCCGGCTTTTTACCTTGGTGCGCCGCTCGGCTTCCTTGCTGCGCCCGCCGTAGAACTCAAAGCTGAAGCGGTTTTTCACCACCGCCTGGTCGCCGCCCCGGCTCAGCGCCATCTCCACTGACAGGTTGGCGAAGCGGTAGAGTTCCTCGAAGCTGTCCGCGTCCACCCCGATGCCGATGGAGACGGTGGCGGGAATGCCGGCGGGGTTGACCACCTCCCGCACGCTGTCCAGCAGGGAGAACTTCTCCGCCTTGAAGCCGGCCAGGTACTGCTCCTCAAAGAGGAACAGGTAACGGTCCCGGTCCAGGCGGAGGAAGGCGCCGTGGGCGTCCTGGGTCCACTGGGTAAGGCGCTGGACAATCTGGCTGAGCATGGCCGAGCGGATGTTTTCATCCTGGCCCTTGATGGCGTCCTCGTAGTTATCCAGCAGCAGCAGGGCCAGCACGGGCCGGGAGGACTTGTGAAGGTCCCGGATGTTGGCCAGATCCGTCACGTCCAGCCAGTAGGTGGTGGCCAGCAGCGCCCCGTCCTTTCCGGCGGCGGGATGGGCCATGTCGCCGAACACCTGGTAGCGCCGGCCGTTCAGCTCCACCTCGCCGGGGCACTCGTTTTTGCCCTCCAGCAGCCAGCGGCTGTCGAAATGGGGGGCCAGGTCGGACAGCTTGGTGTCAAACAGCCCCTCCCGGTCGCCGGTGAGGCGGAGAAAGCGGTCGTTGGACCACACCACCTCGTCGGTGTCCGGCTGGAACATCACCAGGGGCAGGGGACAGTTGAGGGTGCTGTCCCGGGTGGCCTGGTCCATGCTGCTCAGCAGCTCTTTCAGATATTGGGCGGCCTCCCGCTGCCGGCGCAGGCCGGAGGCCAGGTTGCCCAAGAACAGCGCGGCCACCACCACCAGCTCCGCCGCCGCGGCCTGACGCTGGCCCAGCAGGGCGGTGACGCCCGCGAAGACCAGCATGACCGCGAAGTAGAATCCAGTCCGGGGGGCCAGCGTCCGCGTCAGCTTTTGATACACACAGCACACCTCTTTCCGTCGTCGCCCAGGCAGGGCCGTTTCCATAGATAATCAATTATAGCAAATCCAAGCGGCAAAAACAAGGGCGCAGCACATAATTCCGCCTAAACTTCCCGGAGGGAGACAAATTTGAAAATTCGCCGTTGCGCCCGGCCCCCGCGGCTGATATAATGGAGGGAGCTTACAAAAAAGAAGGAGCCGACCGCTATGCTGGACATTCAAATCACCCGAACCGCCAACCCCAAGCCTCTGCCCGACCCGGACAAGCTGGTGTTTGGCCGAACCTTTACCGACCATATGTTTTTGATGAATTACGACGCCGGCCAGGGCTGGCACGACCCCCGGGTTGTGCCCTACGGTCCGCTGCCCTTTGAGCTGTCCTGCATGGTGTTCCACTACGCCCAGGAGATTTTCGAGGGCATGAAGGCCTACCGCACCCCGGCGGGGAAGGTGCAGCTGTTCCGCCCCTATGAGAACGCGGCGCGGATGAATTCGTCCTGCCGCCGGCTGTGCATTCCTGAGCTTCCGGAGGAGGACTTTGTCCAGGCCGTCAAGGCGGTGGTGGGCGCGGATGAGCGCTGGGTGCCCCATAAGGTGGGCGCGTCCCTCTATATCCGCCCCTTCATCATCGCCACCGACAACGGCCTGGGGGTGCACGCCTCCCGCAGCTATCTGTTCGCCGTCATCTGCTGCCCCGTGGGGGCGTACTACCCCGAAGGCATCAATCCGGTGAAGATATACGTGGAGGACGAGGACGTGCGGGCCGTGAAGGGCGGCACGGGCTTTACCAAGTGCGGCGGCAACTACGCCGCCTCCATCCGCGCCGGCGAGCGGGCGGAGGAGCAGGGCTACTCCCAGGTGCTGTGGCTGGACGGCGTCCACCGCAAGTATATTGAGGAAGTGGGCTCCATGAACGTGATGTTCAAAATCGGCGGCACGGTGGTGACGCCCCAGCTCACCGGCTCGGTGCTGCCCGGCATCACCCGCAAGAGCTGCCTGGAGCTGCTGCGGGACTGGGGCTATAACGTGGAGGAGCGGCTTATCTCCGCCTCCGAGCTGTTCGACGCCGCCCAGGCGGGCACGCTGGAGGAGGCCTGGGGCACCGGCACGGCGGCGGTGGTGTCCCCCATCGGCCTGCTGGCCGAGGGGGATGTAAGGGTGGAGGTCAGCGGCGGCAAGATTGGCCGGCTGACCCAGCGGCTGTACGACACCCTCACCGGAATTCAGTGGGGCACCGAGTCCGACCCCTATGGATGGGTGGAGCCGGTGGAATAGAAAGAAGGGCGCAGCCCCGGTCAGATGACCGGGGCTGCGTTTGTTTTGGCTGCTTTTATAAACTCCCGGAACAGCGGGTGGGCCCGGTTGGGCCGGGATTTCAGCTCCGGGTGGAACTGCCCCGCCACAAACCAGGGGTGCCCCGGCAGCTCCACCATTTCCACTAAGCGCCCGTCCGGGGACAGGCCGGACAGCGCCAGCCCCGCCGCTGTCAGCGCCTCCCGGTAGTCGTTGTTGAACTCGTAGCGGTGGCGGTGGCGCTCGTTGATTTCCAGCGCGCCGTACACCGACGCGGCCAGCGAATCCTCCGCCAGGCGGCAGGGATAGCTGCCCAGGCGCATGGTGCCGCCCTTGGCGGTCACCCCCACCTGGTCGGGCATCAGGTCGATGACGGGATAGGGGGTATGAGGGTTCAGCTCGGCGGAGTGGGCCCCCGTCAGGCCGCACACGTTCCGGGCGAACTCCACCACCGCCAGCTGCATCCCCAGGCAGATGCCCAGGAAGGGGATGCTGTTTTCCCGCGCGTACCGAATGGCCTCAATCTTGCCCTCAATGCCCCGGTCCCCAAAGCCGCCGGGCACCAAAATGCCCTGGGCCCCCGCCAGCAGGGCA
Organism: uncultured Oscillospiraceae bacterium; assembly: GCA_948766235.1. GTDB lineage: Bacteria > Bacillota > Clostridia > Oscillospirales > Oscillospiraceae > Enterenecus. Next base: position 29,900 of record CAQCFX010000016.1, read on the forward strand.
TCCACCGTGTCCGGCGTGACCTGCTCGGAATTGACCCAGCGTATCTCCACCGACACGCCGTTTTCAATGCCCCCGTGGGTGAGGGCCTCCGCCACGGACAGGTAGGCGTCGTGCAGCCCCACGTACTTGCCCACCAGGGCGATGGTCACCGTGCCCTGGGGGTGCTTAGCGCGGTGGACCATGGTGGCCCATTCGGTGAGGTCGGGGGCGTGGCAGATGAGGCCCAATCGCCGCACCACCACGTCGGCCAGCCCCTCCCGCTCCAGCATCAGCGGCACCTCGTACAGCAAATCCGCCGTCAGGTTGGGGATGGCGTGGTCGGCGGGGATGTTGCAGAACAGGGAGATTTTCTCCAGAATGTCCTGGGGGATAGGCTCGTCGCTGCGGCACATAATCACGTCGGGCTGAATCCCTAAGCTGAGCAGCTCCTTGGCGGAGTGCTGGGTGGGCTTGGACTTCAGCTCCCCCGAGCCGGGGATGGACACGATGAGCGAGACGTGGATGAACATCACGTTCTGCCGCCCCCGCTGAGCGGCCACCTGCCGGATGGCCTCCAAAAAGGGCTGGGACTCGATGTCACCCACGGTGCCGCCAATCTCCACGATGGCCACGTCCGCGTCCTCCCCCTCCAGGGAGTAGATGCGGCGCTTGATTTCGTCGGTGATGTGGGGGATAATCTGCACCGTCCCCCCCAGGTAATCCCCCGCCCGCTCCCGGTTGAGCACGTTCCAATAGACCCTGCCGGCGGAGACCGAGGAGTTGCAGGTGAGGTTTTCGTCGATGAACCGCTCGTAGTGGCCCAAATCCAGGTCGGTCTCCGCCCCGTCGTCGGTGACAAACACCTCTCCGTGCTGATAGGGGGACATGGTGCCCGGGTCCACGTTCAGGTAGGGGTCCAGCTTCTGCACCCGCACCCGCAGCCCCCGCTGCTTCAAAAGGCGGCCCAGGGACGCCGCGGTGATGCCCTTGCCCAGCCCGGACACCACGCCGCCGGTGACAAAGATGAATTTCGTGCCAGTGGTCATAATTTTCCCTCCCGAGGCAGGGGAGGCGGACCCCATTGCCCGGTCCTTCTGCCAAATTCAGCTTTTTATTTTACGCCCGCCGGAGGGACAAGTCAAGGGCGGGGGAGGGCGT
>CAQCFX010000017.1:0-5049 GCA_948766235.1 uncultured Oscillospiraceae bacterium
TGCTGGTGGGGTCGGGGGTGTTGCTGGCGCAGCCGGCCAGCAGGCTCAGGCACATGGCCCCTGCCAGGACAAGAGACAACATCTTTTTCAGGTTCATTTTTTCCACTCCTCATTGCATTTTGATATTCAACTGGATTTCCTTTTATATTCTAACTGGTTATCTGCCCAGGGTAAAAGGCCAAAACTACACAAAACTATTACGAATCTTTCCATTTCCCCCGCGCAGAGCCGAAAAATTCTCGAAAGCAGTAAAATTCTACAAATGCGGATTGATGACCTCAAGGAAATGCTGTATACTTTAGACTATCACAGCATGGGGGTGGGCCGCGTGAAGAAGAAGCGCTATTGGGGCATTCGCACCAAAATTATTTTGTATACCGTGCTGTGCGTGGTGGCCGTAGGGCTGGGCAGCAGCCTGTACCTCTACCAATATATGCAGAGAATCATCTCCGATAAGATAACCCAGATTGACGATCTGAACGCAGGGACGATTGCCGCCCGGCTGAACGACAGCCTTTCACAGGTACACACCCTCCAAACCTACTGCGGCAACTCCGGCCGGGTAATTGACGCATTGAATCAGACCCCCGGCACGCCCAGAGCGGCGGCCGCCGCCCTCAGCGCCCAGAACGCTATCAACGTCTATCTGCGCACCTCCCCCATCGACAGCTACATCAACCGCCTGGTGATTTTCAATGAGGACGGCATCTATGTCAGCGCCATCACCGTTTACGACGGCGGCCTGCGGGACCCGTCCAACCTGCTCTGCTCGGAGCAGTTCCTGGCCTGGAAGCAGGAGGGGCAGTCCGGCTTACAGCGGCTGTTCCCTTCTTTGAATCCCCACAGGGCCGACTGTTTTGCGCTGTTCTCCCCAGTGTACGGCTATGCCTCCAACCAGCTGGGCTATATCTATATTGAGCTGAACTGCGACGTTATCACCGACGTGCTGGCCCCCTACAATGATTTAAACCTCTTTTTTGTCCAAACGGCGGCAGGAGACCGGCTTACCACCGCCAGGGCCGCCCCGCTGGTGGTGGCGCTGTCCCCCCAGGCCGCGCAGGGAGACGAATTTGAGTACGCCGGGGTGACATACTCCCTGCAAAACCACGCCCTGCCCACCGGGGGCCTGGTGCTGTCCAGCTGCGTCAACCAGACCCAGCTCCAGGCCGACAACCACGATATCTTGTTCTCTGCGGTGACCGTGATTTTGATGATTGTGCTCATCGCGATTTTTGTGCTCATCCTGCTTACCTACTATGTGACCACCCCGGTCCGCCGCATCATCGAAAAAATCAACCGAATCTCCCTCAATGACTATTCCTTCGACCCGGAGCTGGAAAAGCCCCGCAGCGAGATGGGCGAGATTGGCGCACGGCTTAACGAGCTGGGGCTGGGCTTTCAGCAGCTTTTGTCCGAAACCATTGCGCTGCACGATGAGCGGGCCAAAATCGAGATGGACCTGCTTCAATCCCAGGTAAACCCCCACTTCCTTTACAACACCCTGAACTCCGTGCAGTGGATGGCGGTGGTGCACAAAAACATCGGCATCGAGAAGATGGTGAAAAGTTTGGTGAACCTGCTGCGAAACATCAGCAAGGGGGTGTCGGACAAAATCACCCTTGCTGAGGAGCTGGCCCTGCTGGAGGACTATGTCAGCATCCAGTCCATCCGCTACATGGGCGCCTTTGAGTACCGCTGCCAGGTGCCGGAGCAGCTGCGGCGGTACGAAATCATCAAATTCACCCTTCAGCCGCTGGTGGAAAATGCCATCTTCCATGGCGTGGCCCCTAAAGGCTCCTTTGGCGTCATCACCGTGGACGCCTTTGAGGAGGCGGATTTCCTGGTGCTTACGATTACCGACGACGGTGTGGGCATGACGGCGCAGCAGGCCGCCGCCGCGCTCCAATCCCGGGACGGGGCGGACAAGTCCTCCATGACGGGCATCGGCCTGGGCAATGTGAACCGGCGGCTGAAGCTGGCCTACGGCAAGGGAGCCGGGCTGACCATCGACAGCGCGCCGGGCGAGTACACAAAGGTATCTGTGAGAATCGGCAAGGAAATCAACGCTCCCGGCGAAAGATAGGAGGCAGCTTATGTACCGCGTCTTACTGGCTGACGACGAGCCCATCATCCTGTCCGGCTTACAGTCCATGCTCAGCTGGGAGCGGCTGGGCTGCACCATATGCGGCGCCGCGCGCAACGGACAGCAGGCGCTGGAGCTGGCGGAAGCCCGCCGCCCGGATATTGTCATCTGCGACATCAATATGCCCCTGCTCACCGGGCTGGAGCTGCTGGAAACCTGCGCCCAGCGGTACCCGGAAATGGTGTTTGTCATGCTCACCAACCACCAGGACTTCCACATGGCCCAGCAGTCCCTTCGCAACCGCGCGGTGGACTACCTGCTGAAAATCGACCTGGACGAGGAAAAGCTGGCCCATTCCCTCCGGCGTGCCATAGACGAGCGTGAAAAACGCCGCAGGCTCCGCGCCGGCTCCCCCGCTTCCGGCCAGGACAGCACCCCGGCGGAGGCTGCCGCCCGCCACGCCGCCGCCCTGCTCTCCCCCGAGGGCGGATATGAGGCGGAGCGGGCCATCGCCGCCCTGGAGGGCCTGGGCGCGGGCCGCCGCTGCGCCGCCGTCCTGCTGATCATGGACCCCTCCGCCATCCCGAACATCGCCTCCTTCACCCAGGAGGAGCGCCAGCGCCTGTTCAGCTTCCATCGGAACCTGGCCCTGGACGCGGCGCAGAAGGTGTTCCAGGGCCTTGGCTTCGCCCCGCTGCCCCCGGGACCAGGGAGCGCCACAACAGTGTTTTTCCTCTGGGGAGTGGAGGACGCCAAGCCCATCGCCCAGTTCCAGACCCGGCTGTCCGCCGCCTTCCGGGACATCTCCCAGATGCGCCTGAGCATGCTGTCCACCGGAGTGCTGTCCGGGCAGGGGCTGATGGATTTGCGCCCCCAGGTGGAGCTGCTCCGGCGGGAATACGCCCTCTCTCCCCGGCCCTTCCTGAGCTGGTCCCAGTCCATGGGCAAAGCGGATTACGTGGCCGCCGCCAAGCAGTATGTGGACTCCCACATTCTGGAGCGGGTTTCGGTGCAAGACGTGGCCGCCGCCATCGGCATCTCCCCCAACTACCTGTCCAGCCTGTTTAAGCGCCAGCTGGGGCAGAACTTTATGGACTACGTCAACGCCACCAAGGTAAAATACGCCTGCACCCTGCTCCAGGACGGAAAGCATATGGTATACGAGGTGTCCCATATGCTGGGCTACGACAACGCCTACTATTTTACCAAGGTGTTCAAGCGGTACATGAAGCTGACCCCCACAGAATACCAAGCGGCCTTCGCCCGGGAATAGCGGGTGCGTGTCCCGCCCGGAATGGGATTGAGGTGCGCGGGAATCAAACAGGCATATTCAAACCCCGCCGGCCCTTTGCGTGTTATAATAAGAGCCCTGATACCGCATGGTATCAGGGCTCTTGCCGCCTTTCAGCGCCTATGGCTTACCAAATGCCCCTTCACTTCACCAGGCTCGAAACGGACGCCCACACGTCGCCGCCATAGGAGGCCGCAGCGCACCAGCAGCCAGCACAGGCATTCTTTTATACGCACCCCTTGCCGAAAATGGCCCTGGCGCTGTTTTCAGCGTCAATCATTCATTGTGTATGTTACAACGCAGGCTTGTTGGACGGCGCTGTTCCAGTATGCTACACTATAGCCATAGGGCAGCCCTTAACAACCAGTATGGAGGAACCTTTTATGAAGTTGACAATCGGAGAAAAGATCGCCCTGCTCAGAAAGGAAAAGAACATCACACAGACGGAACTGGCGCAGTACCTCTTTCTGACCCCACAGACCGTATCCCGGTGGGAGGTGGGCAGCGGCGCCCCAGATATCACGCTGCTGCCGAAAATCGCCACATTTTTTGGCATAAGCATTGATGAGCTGTTTGGGCTGACTTCCCTGGAACGCATCCAGGATATGGCCGCAAAATACTCCGTATTGCGGGATGACCGCTCGTTTCAGGAGGCGATGGAATGCATCGATTCACAGCTCCAGACGATTGACGCTGTCCTGAAAAACGGCACAGGAGATCCCGCCGAGTTGGAGCGGGACCGAGATCAGCTGGAAGCGGAAAAAACGCATCTGTGGATTCAGCAGGGCCGGGAGGCATTTCAGCGGGCGTTTGCCATTGCGGACCGCTTCGTGCAGAAAACGCAGGGCAGCCCGGATCATCCGTGGTATCGGCGCATGAGATTACAGCGGGACCAGCTGTGCGGCAGCATCGGCAGGAGCCGCGAAGCCCTGACGCAGCGCAAAAAGGATTTGACAGAGCATCCGAGCGAATTCTCTTTGCTGCGCTATCTTTCCATGCTGTCCGATCGGCAGGACTATGAGGCGGTCCTGTCCACCGGGGAGGCAGACGGCCCGGTCCGGGAAATTGTATTCCCACCCTCCCAGAAAAATCTGTCTATTTGGTATCAGCTCATTCACGCGGCCGCCGAAATGGGCGACACGGACTTTATCGAGCAGCACCTGCCGCCGGTTCTGGAGATGTGCGGCAAGGAGGATGAGCTTGATTTCCTGATGTGTCTGCTGAACGTATCCAAGGGAGAAAAGCTGGAGGAGATTAAACGGCGGATACGTTCTTTGCTGCCGGAAGTATCCCTCAACCAGTATTTTGAGGAAAAGGTGAGGGAAAGACTGGAGGAGCGGCCAAAATAAATCAGCATATCTCCTGGAATGCGAGACGCTCCCTGCCCCACTGCTCCAACAGCCGGTTGACCGGATTCATCAGCGGCACGCCGATGTAAACGGCGTATTCCCTGGGGACTTCCAGCTCCCGGGCTTTTCGAAGCACAGCAGCATGGGGCCGCGCCCTCGTTACCCCAGGGCCACGTCCAGGGCCAGCATCACCGTAAAACCCAGGGCAAAGAAAACTGTCCCCAGGTTGGAATGCCTGCCCTCAGACATTTCCGGAATCAATTCCTCCACCACCACATAAATCATGGCCCCCGCGGCAGCGCTCAAAAGATATGGCAGGGCGGGAA
>CAQCFX010000017.1:5059-12809 GCA_948766235.1 uncultured Oscillospiraceae bacterium
CACAAACCGGGCGGCGCATACGGTGAGCAGCGCCGCCACCGGCTCCACCGCGCCGGAGAGAGAGCCATACAGGAAGGCCCGCCCTCTGCCTGCCCCCTCCGAACGCAAGGGCATGGAGATGATAGCCCCTTCTGGGAAATTCTGGATGGCAATCCCGATGGCCAGGGCCAAGGCCCCGGTCGTGGAAATGGCGGCATTCCCCGTCATCCAGCCCGCCAGCACCACGCCCACCGCCATCCCCTCCGGGATGTTGTGGAGCGTCACCGCCAGCACCAGCATCGTGCTCCTTTTCAGCGCCACGTGGGGCCCTTCCGGCTCAGTGCCGCCCAAGTGGAGATGGGGGATCGCCCTGTCCAGCAGCAGCAGAAACAAAACGCCCAGCCAAAACCCAATCACAGCCGGGAGAAAGGCCCAGCTTCCCAAAGCGTCAGACTGCTCTATCGCCGGAACCAGCAGGCTCCAAATGGAGGCCGCCACCATCACCCCTGCCGCAAAGCCCGTCAAGGCCCGCCGCACGGCCACATTCAATTCTCCCCCCATGAACAGCGCACAGGCAGACCCCAGGACTGTTCCCACAAAGGGAATCAAAACACCCTGCGCCACTTCAACCGGCATTCCGCAAGCCCCCTTTCGGACATAGTCTGATTAGGATTCTTCCCCCCTGCGCAGATATCATTCCCCGGGATTCCCCGCGCTGCGGACATAGCAAAACGCCGTCATCACGGCAGCGCCGGCCGCCGGCTGAGTGCCATGGGCGCGGAAGGGAGAGTAGTTAGCCGCCACTAACCTCATTTGAGTATACGCGCCGGAGCCCTATCTGTCAAGGAGCATCTTTCCGGAAACCAATCTTTCCTTCCGTGCTTCGCCCGCCCAGCGCCAGGGAGCCGGATGTGTTTTGAAAAACACATCCGGCTCCCTTTCTGTTTACCCTCTGAAGCAGTTATGGTTTCCCTATGCGCCATCCCTTTGCGCTCCGGCAAGGGACAGCAGAATCAGCTCTCCACCATGATTCGCAGAATTTCCTTGTCGGTGGATTCCATCCCGTATTTTGCCATGAGGCAGAAGCTGTCGATGGTCTGCTCATACCTACCCTTCACCAGACCCTCGCCGGGGCGGAACACACGGCCCCGCTTGGCCATCTCATACCCCATAAGTCCCGCCTCAATGGAGGAGGATATTTTGGCCGCGCAGGAGGATTTGGCTCCATCGCATACCACGCCGCCGATATTGCCCAAGGCGTTGGTAATAATCACCCCCAGGATATCCGCGTCCGCCCCCTGAAGAAAGGCAATGCCGCAGACCGCAGCCGTTCCGGCGCTGACCGCTCCGCAGAACGCGGACAGGCGGCCCACCTTATATTTCTGCATAATGGCCACCAGATTGGATACCGCCAGGGCCCGGCACAGCTCCTCGTGAGAGCTTCCCAATTCCTTGGCATACTCAACAACGGGTACGCAGACCGTGATGCCCTGATTGCCGCTGCCCGAATTGATGACCACCGGCATCTCGCAGCCGTTCATCCGTGCGTCGGAACCCGCGGCGGCGGCGGCCCTGGCCCGCACTCCCACAGAGTCTCCATATACATCCAGCAGGGTCTGGCCCACCATCTCCCCCCAGCGGCCCGTGAGGCCCTCCTGCGCGATGGCGCTGTTGCAGGCGATTTGCTTATCCAGTATCTCCATCACCCCGGAAAGGTCCGCCGTTCTGCCATATGCCACAATTTTTTCCAAGGTCAGGCAGGAGCAGTCTACATCGCTTTCCTCCACCGCGTTCGGGTCGTGGGGCACATCATACACGGTCTGACCGTTTTTCTCCATATGTACAATGTGGTTGTGCTCATGCATGATTTCCACAACAGAGCAGTCCCCGCCCCGGCGGCACCGAATGATGATGTGCAGCTTGGCAGAGGTATCCAGCAGCCGCACTTCACATATCTTTTCCGCCAACAGCTTCTTGGCCACAGCCAAATCCGCTTCCGTTACGGTGGCCAGCACTTCCAGCTCTCTGGACGCGTCTCCGCCCACAGCGCCCAGAACAGCCGCCGCCTCAATGCCCCGCAGGTCCACCGACATGGGCACCACCACCGCTCTGGCGTTTTTAATCAGGTTGCCGCTGCACTCTACCGTCATGCGCTCGGGCAAAGCCCCCAGCAGCTCCCTGGCCTTCGCCGCGCCGTACGCAATGGCGATAGGCTCGGTGCAGCCCAGCGCCGTGAGAAGCTCCTCCTTTAAAATGCCATCAAACTTACAGCAATCGTCCTTGCACAGTTCCATGATTCTTCCTCCGTTTCCGCGTGTGCACACTTACTGCAATACCCGCAGGCGCTCTACCGTCTCCTTGTAGACGCCGGTATCGTAAAGGCAGCTGCCGATGAGCACCTGGTCCACGTCCCGCTCGGCCGCGGCCTGGGAGAGCTTGTCCAAGCGCTCCTGCTTCACGCTGTCCCCACTTCCTTCCCGCCCCCCAAGCGATAGAGGGCATAGCACACCATATGGGCATGATCGAAGAAATCAGAGACGGCCACAAATTCGTCCGGGGCATGGACCGCCCCGCCGCAGCCCCCAAAGGCCACCAAACGGCCCTGGAACTTCTTGGCGTAGGTCCCCCCGGCGATGGCCCTGCATACGGGTTCCGGCTTTCCTTTGTCCAGGCAGACGTCCCGAAGGATGGCGAACTCCTCCTCGCTGGCGCAGCAGTGTCCGTCTACCGCCGAGAGCACCTGAAACCCCAGCCCCTCCGCGTCTGTCTTCTCCTTCATTCGCTCCTCGATGGCCTGGGCGTTGGTAACGGTGGGATAGCGGATGTCCCCCACCACCCGAATCCGCCCGCCATCCGTCTCAACAAGGCCCAGATTCATAGTAAGGCTGCCCATGTGCTCGTCCCGGCAGGCAATGCCCAGGCCGGGAACGGTCCAGTCAAAGCCGATGTGCCCGTCAATGAACCGGGTCAGCGGGTCCGCCCGCTCCCCCAGCACCCGGCAGGCAAAGCGGGCATACATGGAGATGGCGTTTCGCCCGGTCTCCGGCATGGCGGCATGGGCCGATATTCCCTCAAAGTTGACCGTGAGGTTTTCCCCCTCCGCCGTCCAGCTCAGGCTGGGCGCGGCAAGCGCGTCCTCCAGGCGGCGGCGCTCCTGCGCCGTCATGCGGCCCGTATCGAAGACCGCGGCAGCGGCAGCGGGCACCATGTTGGAGGCAAGGCCACCGGTCACGCTGACCACAGGGCCTCCGCCGGGGAGAGGGCCTTCCAGCGCCACCTCCATCCGCCCTTTTTCCGCGTTCACAATGTCATATCCATCGCTGTCGGGGGTAAAGCCAAACACTGGCAGAGGCTGGGTCTCCAAATAGTGATCCATATCCTCCATGCCAGTCTCCTCCGCGCAGCCGTAAATCACCCGAATCCGCCGCCGCGGCTGATAGCCCAGCTCCTTCATGCACCGCAGGGCGTATAGTCCGGCAATCACGCCGGGCTTATCGTCCCCCGCGCCTCTGGCATAAATGACGCCGTCCCGCTCCTGAGCCCCAAAGGGCGGATGGCTCCAGCCGTCGCCGGGGGGCACCACGTCCAGGTGGGCCGCAGAGCAGATATAGTCCCGCCCCTGGCCATACTCGCTGTAGCCGATGAAATAATCCAGGTTCACCGTTTCCAGCCCAAAGCGTCTGGACAGGTCCAGCACATAGTCGAGCGCTTTTCGGTTCCCCGGGCCAAAGGGAGCGCCGGGACGGCGCTCCCCCCTGACCGAATCGATTTTGAGCAGCTCTTTAAAATGGAACAGCATTTCTTCTTGGTAGCCCGTCATTTTTTCCTGCAGGGCTTTTCCCATCGCGTCTATCATCCCTTTTACCGCCTCAATGAATCAGCAGCCTGGTCAGCGCCCAGATGATGGGCATGGAAAGGATGGTCCGCTCCAGGAACACCAGGAAAATCTTGCCCAGGTTAAAATCCACCTTGGAGCGCAGCATCATGACGCCTATTTCGGACAGGTAGATAATCTGGGCAATGGCCATGCAGAAGATGAAGAAACGGGTGCTGATGCTTGCGATGCTGCCCGCCATGGCGATGGGCAGGAACTGGTCCAGGAAGCCGGTAAGCAGCATGGGGGCGGCCGCCTCCGCCTCGGCAAAGCCCATCAGATTCAAAACGGGCACAAAGGGCATGGTCAGGATTTTGAAAACGGGGGTGTACTCATTGACAATCATGCCGGTGCAGGCCACGAACATAACCATGGGCAGCACGTCGAACCATACGCTGCAAATGCTCTGAACGCCCTTGATGAGAAACTTCTTCACGTCCATCTCAGCGGCGCGGTCCACAGCGCACTCCAGGGCCCACCGGACCTTGCCGATGTTTTGGGGAACCTCCTCCTTGATTTCGGTGCTCTCCTTAGCATACTCGTCCTTTGCCTTGTTCAGCGGATACACTCTGGGCAGAATGATGGCGCAGGGAATCACCGCGGCATAGATGGTCAGCACGGAGGGCAGGAAATACTCCTCCAGGCCGCAGGTCCGGGCCAGAATGAAAATGAAGCTGAACGCGGCCGTGGAAAAGCAGGTCATGATGACGCACGCTTCCCGCTTGGTATAATAGCCGTCCTTGTACTGGCCGGAGGTGAGCAGGGCGCCGGTCAGGCTGCTGCCCACCCAGGAGGCAACGCAGTCCAGAGACGCCCGGCCGGGCAGCGTAAACAGGGGCCGCATCAGGCTGCGCACCAGGATGCCCACATAGTCCATGATGCCGAAATCGGTCAGCAGGCTGATCAGGAAGCAGGTGCCCACCATCAGGGTCAGAATGGTGGTGACAATGTAGTAGGCTTCGCCGCCGGTGGCCGAATTCCAGATGAACTCCGGCCCCACCTGGAACAGATAGCACACCACATAGATAAAGCCGATGATGCGCACGCCCATGATGACGGGGCTGATATCGAACAGGCCGCGAAGTGTCTTGTTATCCAAAACCAATTTGGGCTTGCAGGTTTTCACGATGATTGGAACCACCGCCGCCACACCCAAAAACAGAAGGGACAGCTGGTCCACCACCGGGTTCATCCACTGCTGGATGACATCGCACAGCAGGGACACGCCCAAGACATACTTCCCCCCAATCTTCATGGGAATCAGGAACAGGCCCGCGCCTAAAAGGGACGGAATCAGAAACTTCAAAATCTGCGCTGCCGTCAATGTCCGTTTTTCCATGTTTTCTCTCCTCTCATGTCTTCAGCCGGAAGGTCAGCTCACAGCAGGAGCCGCCCTCGGCAATGGTCTCTCCCAGCGCAAAATCCAAACCGCACGCCTTTGCAATGTTTCGGTCTCCGTCCATGGCGATGTCGCACAGCTTGGCCACCTCCTCATCAGAGCAGCCGACGGCCTGCCAGCCAGCCACCAGGGGGCAGTGATGGAACTTGATGCGCAGCAATTCATCGGTGCTTTCCAGAATCTCCATGTCAAAATACTTCTGAAAATCCTCGTCGGCAAAGACTTCGGCAAAGCTTTTCAGGCTGCTGTGGTCCACCCAGTCCTCGCTGAGCCCCGCGCCCTGAAAGCAGCCGCAGCGGGAGGTGGCCGCTCTGGCGGCTTCCTCCCAGTCGGCTCCCCGCTTCTTTGCCTCGTCCAGCAGCAGGTAAAGCCACTGGGCCCTGTGCTACATGGCCCCGCGGACCTTTTGAACGTACGCCTCCCGGCAAATGGGTTCGTTTTTAATTTTGGACATGATGTTCTCCTTCTCCCTTCTTTTCCGTCACAGGTAAATTTTCTTCCTTTGGTACGCGTTTTGCAGAATGGTCATATAATCCTTTGCCAGAATCTCCTTCCGGTTGTCCCGGCTCAAAGGGTTCTCCGCCGCCCGCCGGGCTATGTCTTGGAAATCCGCCGGATTCACTTGGTCAAAGTCGCAGAACGCCGGAATTTTCAGCTCCTCGATGAGCTTTTCCACAAAGCAGACGGCCCGCTTCCCGTTTTCTTCGTTCCTGGCCCCAGTCCGCGCCGCGCCCAGCCGGCCGGCGATTTTGGCATAGCAGCTATCGTTTCCCGGGCGGTTGAACTCCATCACATAGGGCAAAAACAGGGAGTTGGATACCCCGTGGGGAATGTGATAGGCAACGCCCACCACCTCGGCGACAGCGTGGACCGCGCCCACGTTCGCGTTGATAAACGCCGCCCCCGCCATGGTGCTGGCCAGCATCATGGCGCTCTGCGCCCCCTGGTCCGCCGGGTTTTCCCAGCAGCGCTTTAAATTCTGTCCAATCATTTCCATGGCTTGGAGCGCCAAGGCGTCCGAAATCGGATTTGCCACCCCGTCGGCCGCCGTATAGGCCTCGATGGCGTGGGTCAGCGCGTCCACCCCGCAGGAGGCAATGAGCTTCTTGGGCAGCGTGGTCAGCAGAAGCGGGTCGCATACGGCCACATCGGGGGAGAGGCTGTTTGAATCCATGATGGTCATTTTATACTTCTGCTCCGTATGGGTGATGACCGCCACACAGGTTACCTCACTGCCCGTTCCCGCCGTGGTTGGAACGCAAATCAGGGGCAGCATCCGTTTGGGGATAACCGTATCGTCCAACTCCCGGCAGCTTTTCCCATTGGTGACAATGGCCGCCATCGCCTTGGACTGGTCCATTACACTGCCCCCGCCCAGAGCCACAATCAGCTGCACTCCCTCTTTCTTGCAGAACAGCGCCCCCCTATCGCAATCCACATCGGTGGGTTCCGGCTGAAGATGGGTATAGACCACACATTCAATCCCGCACTTCTTCAGTTTGTTTTGTATGGTGGCTGCCGCCGGGGTGTTCTGCAAAAAGGAGTCTGTACACAGCATTACCTTGCTGACCCCGAAGCCTTGAACAATCTGGCCGATTCCCTCCAGACACCCGCAGCCGGTCACAAGTTTGGTGCGCATAGAGAACTCCATGGAGAACACCTCCTTTCCTTGTTATTTCTATAACGATTCTAATCTATATAGTTGCTATATGTTCAAGGGCTTTTTCAAGTTTTCAGCTTTGCACAAAGAACAGTGCCGTATTTTGTGCATTATAGATATAATTCAGATTTCTTTTCGGTAGTTCTAACCTTTTTCCCAAAATTTATGGCAAATTTTCAAATGAGCAAAAAGAAACTCTTTCCGCAGGGGTGTTTTTTCAGCCGTTTTATGGTATAGTAACTATACCATCTATATTAAATTTTTGCGAATGAGGTAAATCAGTATGAACTCTTCTCAACCTCTCCAAAATGGGCTTATTGTCTCCGGCCAGTTTGCCGGCATTTGCGGCGTCAACAAGCAGACGCTGCTCTATTACGATAAAATCGGCCTGTTTTCCCCCTGCTTCAAAGACGAAAATGGGTTCCGTTACTACACGCCGGAACAGGTGGATACCTTTCACACCATCCTTGCCCTGCGGGAGATTATGCCTCTATCCGAGCTGAAACAGTACATCCAGGTTCGGGACAAGGCCTATTTTCGAACCGTATTTGAGCGCGGCGTGGAGAACCTGACGCAGCAAATCTCCCGGCTGGAGCACGAGCGGACGATGATGCTTCGCAAGCTGGCGCTGGTGCAGGAGGCCATCAACGCGGAGGAATCCATCATATACACCCACTACTGTCCGCAGGAGTATCTCAAGCTCAGCCCCGACGTGTGCACCCTTCAGCCGGGCAAGGGGGAGCCCTCCGCCATGGGTAGCATCGTCCAGTACCGGGTGGAGCACAACCTCTCCCTGGGCCGCGGCATCGGCGGCATACTCCCCTCCTCCTGGCTGGAG
>CAQCFX010000017.1:12821-29895 GCA_948766235.1 uncultured Oscillospiraceae bacterium
CCCCAGGGGACTCACTGCCGCTGGTACTATTCCGAGCTGGCTCCGGAGTCTCCCAAGGAGGAGGGCTTTGTCAAGCAGGCCGGGAATTATATGATTTACTACTATCGGGGCGATTACCACACCACCTATCAAGTCTTCCCCAAACTGCTCGATTACGCCCGGCGCAATCGCTTTCAAATCGGCGAATATATCTATGAGGAGCCTTTAGCGGATGAAATCGTGGAGGTAAACCCAAGCCACTACGTCACCAGGATATCAATTCCTTTTACGCTCACTCCTTGAGAGGACCCCCTCCACACTATCCATATGGCTTGAAATATGCCCCATCAATTTCGCTGATTTGCCATAAAGCAAGCAGGACCGCCGGATTTTGTTCCGGCGGTCCTGCATTATAAGAAATATAGCTGCCCGACGAACCGGGCGTCAGCAAATATGGCTATACCAACGGGGTTCCATAACACACCCCCCATAAGCCGGCAAGCGCATAATCCGATAGTGACTTCACTTTCTGTTGGGCTTTCTTTTGATTCTCAACAGTCTAATGAAATCATCAAACAAAGAAGTGTCCACCGGCTCAAACATGATCCATTTCCCATCATGGTAAGTCTGCGCTTTGTCATATACTTCTTGAACTTCCTTTGCGTAACTTTCTCTATCTGTTTCAAATTTTAAACGTTCGTCTTTCCCCAATATAATCATAAAACCCACGGAGTTTTCTCTTGCGTATAATGCACACAGCGTTTTACCACCCCGGCGATACTTATATTCATATTTCCATGCTTTGCCGCCTCTATCCCACAAACAATCCATATCATATCTTTCGTCAATCAAAGCACACAGCTTATTCCATACATCATATAGAGATTTCCCAACCAAAGCCGCCATTTCTTCCTCGTTCGGTATGGTATCAAGCATATTAGCCCTCCTACATAACTTCTGATTTGCCGCTCTGATTGTATCACAGCCCATTTTCAGTTTCAAGCTGCGATTCGTGAAATCGCCGGCGCCTGGATTCATTCACACAAAGGGGCAAAAAATTTAGATCGATTTGCCCAGCTCGCGGGCGTCCTCCAGTTCCTTGCGCCCCTTGATATCGCCCGCGTCCATCACGCCGCCGCACAGCACTTTTCCAAGGTTTTTCCAACGCAGATGCTCCATCAGGTGGTCATAATAAAGGGCTACGTCCTCAAAGCCATGGCCCTCCGCCGCCATCAGCAGCGCGGAGGCTTTGTCGTTCCCCCGCAGCTGGTTGCCCTCGCCCTCCTCCAGCGCAAACAGGCGGTCGATGGCTGTGCGAAGCTGGCCGCTCATGTTCCAGTAGTACAGCGGGGTAGCCAGCACCACTACGTCACAGTCTTTTACTGCCGGATAGATTTTGTCCATATCGTCGCGCTGGACGCAGGGACATTCCCGCCCGCTGTGCCCGCCGAAGCAGCCCTTGCAGCCGTGGATGTCCATTCCGCCCAGGAAAAACTCCGTCACCGCATGGCCGGCGCTCTCCGCCCCCTCCGCAAACGATTTGACCAGCGCGGAGGTGTTGCCATTCTTTCGGGGACTGCCGTTTAGGATGACGATTTTCTTGCTCATAGATGATGTACACTCCCTGTTCATTTTTCAGCCGTCTTGACTTTGTTTCCGGCTTGTATTATCATATTAACATGAATCAGCAAAATGACAAGTACGCACATCAAAGTGTGATACTTACCTAAAGGAGAGTGTGCAAATGGGCCAGCGGTGCATCGCCAACGAGTGTCTCAGCGGCACAGGGTTCAGCTATACCCTGTCCCTCATTAACGGGAAGTACAAGATGACTATCCTCTACACGCTGATGGAGTTCGGCGTGGTTCGCTTCAACGAGATGAAGAAGTACATCGGGGAGATTTCCTACAAAACCCTCAGCGTGACGTTGAAGGAGCTGGAGACGGACGGCCTGGTTCACCGGGAGGAGTACCCTCAGATTCCCCCTAAGGTGGAATACAGCCTGACGCAGCGGGGTAAGTCGCTCATCCCCATCCTGGATGCCATGTGCGAGTGGGGCGACCAAAACCGCCTCCCTGCAGCAGATTGAAATGAACCAGGCGGGCCGCTGTTTCAAAAATTTCTTCGGCGCTCAGAAACACTGGGCCGGAAGCTGGAGCTTCCGGCCCGGTACGCTTTCCCCTTCGCATTTCCCCGCCTGGGTCAGGACAGCAGCCGGGCCAGCACCTCGCCCACGTCGCCGTCGATGCAGATGGACTGCCCCTCAATTTCTCGGGGACAGACCGCCTGGCCGTAGTTGACGCAGGCATAGACGGCCTGGGGATTTTCCATTGTCATCCGCCAGAAGGGGTATTTGATAATGGACGGGGTGTTCCACCCTACCCCCAGTTCCAGAAACAGCACCCGCATTCCGTGGTGGCGGCGGAGAAATTCAGCGTACCGCCCGGCGGCGGCGTGCCACCCCTCGTCCTCCACAAACCCGCCGTCAGAGCGCAGGTTTATGGTCAGCGGCTTCCCGCAGCAGGGGCAGCGGGGAATCAGTTCTGTGGGCACGCGCATTCCTCTCTGCCGTTCCAGCATTTGACGTACCTGCTCCTCATTGTCCCAGGTCTCCCGGCAGCAGGGCTGTGAGCACTGGAACAGGCCGTAATCCCCCTGGGTGTAAAACAGCCGCTTTTTCTCAAAGCCCGCCAGCTGAAACTGATGGTCCACGTTGGTGGTAAGGACGAAGTAGTCCTTTTCCACTATTAGCGTTTTCAAATCATCGTACACTGGCTTGGGGGCTCTTTGATAGCGGTTCACAAAGATATGGCGGCTCCACCAGGCCCAATATTCCTCCATCGTCTCAAAGGGATAAAAGCCCCCGGAGTACATATCCCGGATGCCGTATTTTTCTTTGAAGTCCCCAAAGCTTTTCTCAAACCGCTCCCCGGAATAGGTCAGCCCCGCCGAGGCGGACAGCCCCGCCCCCGCGCCAATCACCACCGCGTCGGCCCGCTCCAGCGCCTCACGCAGACGGTCGATCCGGCCCGAGCAGTTCACGGTAGAGCTGGGCATCGATATCTTTGAAAACATTGAAAATCACCTTCTTGACGGATGTTTCATGCCGGAGCAGCTCTGCGACGGTTTGCACCGCGATTTTGGCCGCCTCCCGGTTGGGAAAGCGGAACTCCCCGGTGGAGATGCAGCAAAAGGCCACGCTCTCCAAACCGTGCTCCGCGGCCAGCTCCAGGCAGGAACGGTAACAGCAGGCCAGCGCCTCCCGGTCCCGGTCCGTCACCTGCCCATGGACGATGGGCCCCACCGTATGCAGGACATACCGGGCGGGCAGGTTGTAGGCCCGAGTCAGCTTGGCCCGCCCGGTGGGCTCCTCATGCCCCTGGGCCTTCATGAGCCGGGCGCATTCCTCCCGGAGCTGAAGTCCCGCCGCCGAGTGGATGGCGTTGTCGATGCAGCCGTGACAGGGGTGGAAGCAGCCCAGCAGGGCGGCGTTGGCGGCGTTGACCACGGCGTCCGCGCGCAGGCGGGTGATGTCCCCCTGCCAGAGGGCGATTTTGGGGTGCGCGGCGGTGACGGGCAGGGCGTCCCCCTCCACCACCCCCCTCTCCTCCCGCTCCGCGCCCAGCAGCGCATCCTGGAGCTCCAGGAAATCCGCCCGGAGGGGCATGGGCGGGCGCACATTCATCAGGGCGCGCAGCAGGCGGCGCTGGCCGGCCGCGTCCCGGGAAACGGCCTCGCTCTGGGGCCGAAGCTCCGGCATCTCGCGCAAAAGAAACTCATTCAGGGCATGAACCTGCCGCGTGCGTTCCATAAAAGCTCCTCCTTTTCCCGCTCCCTGCGGAGTTTACCCGCAGGGAGCTTTTCGCCGCTCAGCCAAAGAAAAACCCGGTGGTCATGTTCAGATAGTTTTCCCCGCTGTAGGCGGGATACTGCACCTTGACCGCCTTTTTGAACGCCTCCCCATCGGCGCAGGACGCCGCGATGGCCTTCAGCTGCTCCAGATAGTCAATCTTGGTCTGGGCGTCCTTCAAGTCCTCCGGCGTGTAGTGAGAAGTGAGGATCAGCTCATAACCCGTCTGGATATAGCCCTTCAGCTGGCTGATGATTCCGTCCGCATGGCCCGCCCCGGCCACGATGGAGTGGCAGTCATGGCCCAGCATATGGGTGTAGACCGCGTTTATCTCGGGAATCTCCACGTCGAAGGCCTCTGCGGTCTGATGGATGACGAAGTCAATCCCGCCGATGGACACCGCTCCCTCGCCGATGATATGGGTGACGGTGTGGAGCGTGCTGTCGAAGGCGCCGCCAAAAACAGCGGTGAACTGGTCGATGAGGGCCTTTCCCCCGCCGTTCTGGGAGTAGTCCACGGCGTTGGCGGTGGCGTACTTGGGGACCTGGGGCAGCAGGGAGCCGCCCGCTCCGTGATAGGCCACCAGCAGCCCGGCCACCGCTTTGCCCTCCAGGTACTTGGCCAGCGCGGCGATGTTGTCCTTGAAGCAGGGCGGCTCCAGCACCACCCACTGCCCCGCCTTTTCCACCAGGAACACCTCGTCGCTGAGGGGGTCGCCGGTCTGATAGGCGTGGAGCTTCACGCCGCCGAAGTCATAGATGTGCATCTCGCCCTGGTCCAGCTTGATGGTGGTAAAATCCCGTTTGTTCATGTTTGTTTCCTCCTGTTTTTTGGTTTTTGCAGGTTGTTTTCTCCTGTTGCCATTACTGTATCTCAGAACGGTCCCAGCCGCAAGTACGCACTTTTCTTTTACTCAGTCACCTTTTTGTGACTGCCCCCTTGACGGACAGGGCGGGGCAGATTATGATTTGTATGTTACATACAAATTGAATTGTTAGGAGGCTTTTTGATGCTGACAAAAGAAGAAATGCCCGTCTGCCCGGTGGCCACCACCGTGGCCCTCATCGGGAGCAAGTGGAAGCTCCTCATCATCCGCAACCTCCGCAGCCGCCCCTGGCGGTTCAATGAGCTAAAGAGGGATTTGGCGGGCATCAGCCAAAAAAGCCTGACCGACAGCCTGCGCTCCCTGGAGGAGGATGGGGTAGTCGTCCGCACGGTCTACCCCGAGGTGCCGCCCCGGGTGGAATACTCCCTGAGCGAGCTGGGGCAGTCCATGGGGCCTATTCTGGACGCCATGGCCGCCTTTGGCTCCAACTACCAGGCGCTGCTCAGGGCCGACGGCTGAATGCTCCCCCGGCTCAGGTCTGTCGAAATAGCGGGCGTGTTTTGGGGAAATTGGGCATTGACTTTTTCGCAGAGCGCGCGCGGCATTGCTGCTGCTGATACGGTATTTATATCGAGTTTTTTGATTTCACCTGTTGACAAACCTCCGCCGTCGGCATATACTAATCACATCAAATTTTTTTGATGTGAGGTTGGCAATGGATAACGAACTGCAAAAAAACGCAAAGGTATTCAAGGCTCTGTGCGACCCCAACCGGCTGGCCATCCTGGAATTGCTGCGCAGCGGCGAAAAATGCGCCTGTGTCCTATTGGAGCAGCTGGAACTGACGCAATCCGGCCTTTCCTACCATATGAAGATACTTTGTGAATCGGGCATTGTGGCCAGCCGCCAGGATGGGAAGTGGACCCACTACCGCCTGAGCGGCGAGGGCCGGGAGAGAGCCATGGAATTGCTCAAGCGGCTCACCACGCCATACGCAGAACAGCAGGACAGCGGCTGTACTTGCCAAGGCGGGAGAATGGCCACCTGAAACGGCGGCATTTCTCTTGGACAACACATCAAAACATTTTGATATAATAATTGGAAGGATGACATTACTGATATGTGGGACTTCATACAACATCAAGTGCTGGGCATGAACTGGCTCAATGAGGTGATTGGCCGGGGCCTGTCCCTGCTGGGGGTGGACAGGGCGTCCCGCTGGGGCGGGAGCATTCAGTTCTTCCTCTATGATACGCTGAAAATCACGGCGCTGCTGTGCGTTTTGATTTTTGCGATTTCCTATGTGCAAAGCTATTTTCCCCCGGAGCGGAGCAAAAAGATTTTGGGGCGCTTCCATGGCGTTGGAGCAAATATCATCGGCGCTCTCTTGGGAACGGTAACGCCCTTTTGCTCCTGCTCGTCCATACCGCTGTTCATCGGCTTCACAAGCGCCGGCCTGCCGCTGGGCGTGACGTTCTCGTTTCTAATCTCCTCCCCCATGGTGGATTTGGGAAGTCTGGTGCTGCTTATGAGCATTTTCGGAACAAAGGTAGCCATCGTGTATGTTATGATGGGCCTTGTCATTGCCGTAGTGGGCGGAGCGCTAATTGAAAGGCTGCGCATGGAGCCTTATGTGGAGGAATTCATCCGCAGCGCCGGCAGCGTGGACATTGATTCCCCCGCGCTGACGCAGAAAGAACGGCTGATTTTCGCAAAGGACCAGGTTGCTTCCACATTTAAAAAGGTATTTCCCTATATCCTTCTTGGCGTGGGGATTGGGGCGCTCATTCACAACTGGATTCCCGAACGCTGGATTGCCGCCGTCCTCGGAAGCGGCAACCCCCTGGGCGTTGTTTTGGCCGCGGTAATCGGTGTACCGATGTACGCCGACATCTTCGGCACCATCCCGGTGGCGGAAGCACTGCTGGGCAAAGGAGCACTGTTGGGAACCGTCCTCGCCTTTATGATGGCGGTCACTACCCTGAGCCTGCCGTCGCTCATTATGCTTCGCAAAGCCGTCAAGCCCAAGCTGCTGGGCCTGTTCATCGGGATATGTATCATCGGCATCATCCTGGTCGGCTACCTGTTCAATGTCATTCAGCCTGTACTAATCTAACTTGGGAGGTACTTATCATGGGACTGTTCGGAAAGAAAAAAGATGGAGCAAAAGCCTGCTGCTGTGGCGGAAGCTGCACCCCGGAGAGCATGGTCAAGGCGGAAACGGCAAAAGTGGCCGCCGGAATCAAGGTGCTGGGGGCAGGCTGCGCAAAATGCGGCGCATTGGAGGAGGCCGTCCGCTCCGCGCTGGAGGAGCTGGAGATGGACGCCGCCATCGACCATGTGACCGACTTCGGCCAGATTGCCGCCTATGGCGTCATGTCCACCCCGGCTTTGGTGGTGGATGGCCAAGTGGTTTCCTATGGCAGGGTGCTGGGCAAGGACGAGGCGAAAGCCCTTATCCGGAAAGTGAGAAGTTGACAGCGGTCGTACAAAGGTCTTTCTGCGTTTATCTCCCGCATCATGCCAAAATTGACGGCCCGAAGCCTCTGTACAAATATCCCGCCGCCGTATACAGCTTCCAGTAAAATTCCTTTTTCGCAAAAAATCTTATAAATAGCACTTGACCTGGAGTGCACTCCAAATATTATAATACTCACATCCATATGCAAGGGCGGTGAGCGCCGTGACAATCAGAGAGGTCAGCGAACAGTTCGGCATATCCCAGGATACCCTGCGGTATTACGAACGGGAGGGCATGATTCCAGCCGTGCCCCGCACAGCCGGGGGCATTCGGAACTATCGGGACGAAGACCTGCGCTGGGTAGAGCTGGCGCTGTGCCTTCGCAGCGCCGGGCTGCCGGTGGAGGTCATCTCCCAATACGTACAGCTTTCCCGCCAGGGGGACGCCACCATCAGGGAACGGCTGGCCCTTCTGACGGCGCAGCGGGAGGTGCTGCTGGCACAGCAGCGCCAGACCTCGGCGGCCATCGGCCGGCTGGAGCAAAAAATCTCCGTGTACGAAAGCGCTTTAAACACAGGGGTTTTGAACTGGAAAAAGGAGGAGAACTAATTGGACCGCATCAAAAAGAATTTCGGCTTCGGCGCCATGCGCCTGCCCATGAAGGATGGCGAGGTGGACCTGCCCCAAACCTGCCGGATGGTAGACGCGTTCCTGGAGGCGGGCTTTAACTATTTCGACACCGCCCACGGCTATCTGAACGGAAAAAGCGAACCGGCCCTGCGGGAGTGCCTGACCAGCCGCTATCCCCGGGACCGCTATGTCCTGACCACCAAACTGTCCGGCTACCTGTTCAAAACGCAGGCGGACATCCGCCCCCTGTTCCAGTCGCAGCTGGACGCCTGCGGCGTGGACTACTTTGACTTTTACCTAATGCACGCCCAGGGCGTGGAGAACTTCGCGTTCTTTAAAAAGTGCCGCGCCTATGAGACGGCGCTGGAACTGAAGGCGGAGGGGAAAATCCGGCACTTCGGCATCTCCTTCCATGACCGGGCGGAGGTCTTGGAGCAGATTTTGACAGAATACCCCCAAATCGAAGTCGTCCAGATTCAATTCAATTACGCAGACTATGACGACCCCGCCGTGGAGGGCCGAAAGTGCTATGAAACCTGCCGGAAATTTGGCAAGCCGGTCATCGTCATGGAGCCGGTCAAGGGCGGCAATCTGGCCAAGCTGCCGGACACGGCCATGGAGGCGCTCCGTCCGCTGGGCGGCGCCAGCCCCGCCAGCTACGCCATCCGCTTCGCCGCCGGCTTTGAGGGCATCATGATGGTGCTCTCCGGCATGAGCAGCATGGAGCAGCTGGAGGACAACCTCAGCTATATGAAAGACTTTCAGCCGCTGAATCAGCGGGAGATGGCGGCGGTTCGGAAAGTGCAGGAAATTCTCCGCTCCATGAACCTGATTCCCTGCACCGCCTGCCGGTACTGTGTGGATGAGGGCTGCCCACAGAACATATCCATTCCCGACCTGTTCGCGGTGATGAACACGAAGATGATTTACCACGACTGGAACGCCGACTATTACTATAACGAGGTCCACACCAAACAGGGCAGCAAAGCCAGCGCCTGCATCAAGTGCGGTAAATGCGAACGGGCTTGTCCCCAGCACCTTCACATCCGAGATTTACTGGTGGACGTGGCAAAGGAATTTGAGAAATAGCAGGAGGATGTTTCCATGAAAAATGTAATGCTCCTGACGGGGGCGGGACAAATCGGCATGGCCATTGCCCGCCGGATGGGCGCGGGAATGAAGGTTGTAATTGGAGATAAAAAGCTGGAAAACGCACAGGCCGTGGCCAAGACGATGGCCGACTCCGGCTTTGACACACTCCCCATGGAAATGGACCTGTCCAGCCGGGACTCTATCCTGACCCTGATTGCCGAGGGCCGGAAATACGGCCCCATCACCATGCTGGTGAACGCCGCCGGCGTGTCCCCCAGTCAGGCGCCCGTTGAGGCCATTTTAAAGGTTGACCTCTACGGCACTGCCGTTCTTCTGGAGGAGGCGGGCAGAGTGATTGCCCCCGGCGGCGTGGGTGTGACCATTTCCAGCCAGTCCGGCTGGCGTATGCCGGCCCTGACGGCGGCGGAGGACGAACTGCTGGCCGTCACGCCCACCGAGGAGCTGCTGGCGCTGGACATTCTCCGGCCCGAACATATCCGGGACACCCTCCACGCCTACCAGTTGGCTAAACGATGCAATGAAAAGCGGGTCATGGCCGAGGCGGTGAAGTGGGGCGCGCGGGGCGCGCGGCTCAATGCCATCGCCCCCGGCATTATCGTCACGCCGCTGGCCCTGGACGAGTTTAACGGTCCCCGCGGGGATTTCTATAAAAATATGTTTGCAAAATGCCCCGCCGGACGGCCCGGCACGGCGGACGAGGTGGCAAATGTGGCTGAGCTGCTGATGAGCGGCAAGGGCGCTTTCATCACCGGCTCCACCTTCCTAATTGACGGCGGCGCGACTTCCGGTTATTACTACGGCCCGCTGAAGCCCCAGGCTCAGCAAGAATAGGAGGAACTTAATCATGAGCGAGCGTGTGAAAAACCCCGGCGTGTTCCCTGTGGGAGAGCCCCTGCCTGAGATATTCAGCAAATATTTCATCGGCCAGGCATATTTAAATCCGCTGACGCAGCAGGGCGGCCCCATTGCCAACGTGACCTTCTCGCCGGGCTGCCGCAACAACTGGCATATTCACCACAAGGGTGGGCAAATCCTGCTGGTCACCGGCGGAAAGGGCTGGTATCAGGCTTGGGGAGAGCCCGCCCAGGAGCTGCGCCCTGGCGATGTGGTGAGCATCCCGGCGGAGGTAAAGCACTGGCACGGCGCATCTGCAGACAGCTGGTTTTCCCACCTGGCGGTAGAAATTCCGGCAGACGGCGCTTCCAACGAATGGCTGGAGCCGGTGGATGACGAGGCCTACAGCCAACTATAGGCAGCGAGAGAAACGCGGCATAGGGCCCCTGCCCTCGCGCCCCTTTTGATGAGGAGGATGGAAATGCTCCAGTCCCTGCTTTACCTGACCGTCAGTTTCCTGGCCTCTGTGGCGGGCGCCATTTGCGGCATTGGCGGCGGCATGGCGGGCCGGGCGGTAAACAAACAAATGGCTAACGCCGCTGTGGATAAGCTGTTCATGGGCCTGATGGTGGTCATCATCCTGATCAGCGTATCCAACACTGCGCGGTATTCCATCGGATAAGAAGCAACGCATACCCCAGCGCTGGGTCAAAAACGCACCAAATCAAAGCGGCCTGTGCTGGCCACACCCATGCTTGGAACGATAGTGCTCATTTGAAAGGTTTAGAGTTTCCGGTGTCAGTTCTGGGCCGTTACCGCCTCGGTGCGCCACACGAACTTAACCTGGCCGTCCATATCCCCGCTAATCCCGGAGAAGGTGTTGTAGCGCTCCGACACGTCCCGCAGGGCTTCCACGCGGTCCATCAAACCGCTCAGATCGCCGCCGAAGGCGTCCACCAGCTTCTGCACGCCCTGCTCGTTGAACTGCTTCAGGCCGCCGTTCAGCTCCATAGCTCCGTCCCGCAGCTGGGTCACGCCGTCAATCAGGGCGGGGGCGCTGTCCTTCATGGTCAGGATGCCGTCATAGAGCTGACCGGCCCCAGCGCTTAAACTGTCGGCCCCGTTTTTCAGCGTACCCATGCCGCTGTTCAGCTCCCCGGCTCCGGCGGCGGACTGCTCCACCCCGGCGGTGTAGCCCTGAAGCCCCTGGTAGAAGCCGTTGTAGCTGTCCAGGGAGGCTTTCAGCGCCGCAATCTGCTGACCGGCGGGGGACTCCCCGGCGGCGGCAATCACGCCCTCCAGCACCTGGTCATAATTCTCCATTGTGAGTTCGGGCGCCTGCACTCCGGCGGCGGCAAGCTGGCTGTTCGCCGCAGCCAGCAGGGTCTGGAACACCTGGGCCGCCCCGGCGTTCAGGGTGGCGTTGTTCTCCGCCAGGGCGCTCAGCCCCTGGCTCAAAGCGGCGGCCCCCTCCTGGAGCTGGGCTGCGCCGGCGCTCAAGCCGTCCGCGCCCTGCTTGAGCTGAGCGGCCCCCGCCGCCAGCCGGTCGATGCCCTGAACCAGCTCCTCCGAACTGGTCAGCAGAGTGCACAGCCCGTCGTAGAGCCGGGAGGAGCCGTCAATCAGCTGCTCCATGGCATCGGTGAGCTCGTCCAGCTTGCCGTCCAGCTCCCCGATATCGTCCAGGCCGTCATGGCTCTGCGCCTTACCGGCCGCGTCGTTGAACAGCTCGTTGGCGGCCACGGTGACCGTGGTCTCCAATTCAAAATTCGTCACGTCTGCGGTGATTTCCACGTAGTCGGGCAGGTCCAGGGTGTCCCGGTCCAGCCCCAGGCTGTCCTGGAGGCCGGGGAAGGCCAGGCCCGCCACGATAGTGCGCTCGCCGTCGTTCATAATCTTGCCGTTGGTGACGGACACGTTGGAAAATACGCCGTTGTCCAGCAGCAGCCCGGTGAGCATGGCGAAGGGGACGTAGATTTTTTCCTGTCTGCCGTTGATACTGACCAGCTCATACTGGTTGTTGGTGTAGTCGAAGCGGATGACCACTTTGCCGCTCTGTCCCGCCAGTTCCGCAGGGGCGATGGGCCGGCCGTCCAGGGTGTAGCTCACCGCCACGTCTACGGGCAGTTCCTTGTCAATCTCACCCTGATAGTAGATATCGTTCCCCTGAGCGTCCCAGACACAGGAGTGGTCCCCGCCCAGGGTAAAGGTCTCGTTCCCCTTCACGTTCTCAATGCCGGTGAGCTGGGTCACATCGTCGATGGAATCCTGGCCCAGGGCGTTTTGAATCCAGCTGCTGACAATAATCTTCTGCACGGCGCCGTCGGCGTGGGCCAGAACGTACACCGTCTCGTCCTTCACGTTCTTCCCGGCATCGGGGTCATAGGAGGAAGTGGGAACCGCTTTTGCTCCGCTGTCCACCGGGGCAGGGGCCGCAGGGGCGGGCCCGGTTTCAGCCGGATTGTTTACAGCGTAGGCCACGCCGCCAACGCCGCCCAGCGCCAGCAGGACGCACAGGGTAATGGACAATATCTTTACAACAGGCTTTTTCATTTTGCATAAACCTCCACATTGGAAATTTTGGGGTGCTTGGGCTGCTTCATGCCCGCGGTAGTGGCGCAGATGAGCTTGTCGCACAGCAGCAGCAGGGCGGGCAGGGTAAAGATGACGGATACCATGCTGATGACCGCGCCGCGGGCCATGAGCATACACATGGAGCTGATGATGTCAATCTCGGAATAGACGGCCACGCCGAAGGTGGCGGCGAACAGCCCCATGCCGGACACAATGATGGACGGGATGGAGGTGGACAGGGCGGTGTGTACCGCCATTTTCTTATCCGCTCCGTTGATGCGCTCCGTTTTATAACGAGTCGTCATTAGAATAGCGTAGTCCACTGTCGCTCCCAGCTGAATGGTGCTGATGCAGATGGGGGCAATAAAGGGCAGGCTCTGGCCCAGGTAGTGGGGCAGGCCCAGGTTGACGAAGATGGCCGCCTCGATTACCGCGATGAGGATAAAAGGCAGGGTGAAGCTCTTTTCCACCAGGGCGATGATGAGGAAGATGGCGATGATGGACACGGCGTTGACCATCTTGAAGTCGTGGTCGGTGGTCTGAATCATATCCTTCATGCAGGGGGCCTCGCCAATGAGCATACCGCCCTGGTCGTACCTTTTCAGGATGTCGTTGAGCCGGCCGATCTGGGCGTTCACCGCGTCGCTGGCCACCTTGTACTCGGAGTTAATCAGCAGCAGCCGCCAGTTGTCGCTTTTCAGCATGGATGTGACGGACTCGGGCAGGAACTCCTCCGGAACGCGGGAGCCCACAACGGACTCCATGCCCAGCACGTACTTCACGCCGTCCACCTGCTCCATCTCCCGGGCCATGGCCCGTACGTCTTTGGCGGGCACGTCCGCGCTGACCAGCAGCATATGGGTGGACGCCACGTTGAACTCGTCCCGCAGCTTGCCCTCGGCGATGACGTACTCCATGTCCTCCGGCAGACACCGGCCCATGTCGTAGTACACCTCGCCGTTGGCCCGGTTGTAGCCGTACAGGGCGGGAGGCAGGACCAGGGCGAAGATGATGATAAACACGGGGAAGGCCTTCACCACGCCGCCGGCCAGCTTCCCCATGTTGGGGATGAGGGAGCGGTGGCGGGTCTTTTGCAGGGGCCTGTCAAACACCAGAATCAGCGCGGGCAGCACAGTGACGCACCCCAGCACACCCAGCAGCACGCCCTTGGCCATCACGATGCCCAAATCCCGGCCCATGGCAAAGGACATGAAGCACAGGGCGATGAATCCGGCCACAGTGGTGATGGAGGAGCCCAGCACAGAGGTCAGCGTGGCCTGGACGGCGGAGGCCATAGCCTCGTTTTTGTCCTCGCACAGCCGCCGCTGTTCGTTGTAGCTGTTCCACAGGAAGATGGAATAGTCCATGGTGACCGCCAGCTGGAGCACCGCCGACAGGGCCTTGGTGATGTAGGAGATTTCCCCCAGGAAGTAATTGGTGCCCATGTTCATGAGAATCATCATGCCGATGCTGGCCAGGAACACAAAGGGCACCAGCCAGCTGTCCAGCAACAGCAGCATGGCCCCGCAGGCCAGCGCCACGGCGATGCCCACGTAGATGGGCTCCTCCACCTCGCACAGGTCCTTCAGGTCTGTGACCAGGGCGGACATGCCGGAGACGAAGCACTGCTCGCCGGCAGCGCTTCGGATTTCCCGAATGGCGTCCATGGTCAAATCGGAGGAGGTGGAGGTGTCGAAGAACACGGCCATCATGGTGGCGTGCTCGGAGTTGAACGCCTCATAGATGGTGTCGGGCAGCAGCTCCATGGGGACGGAGATATCCATCACAGAGTCGTACCACAGCACGGTGTCCACATGGTCCACCTGCTCCACCCGCGCCTTCAGCTCAGCGGCGTCCTTGGCGGGCATATCCTCCAGGATGAGGAAGGAAAACGCGCCCTTATTGAAGTCCTCCAGCAGCTCGTTCTGGCCAATCACGGTGTCCATGTCCTCGGGGAGGTAGTTGAGCATATCGTAGTTGACCCGGGTGCCCGCCATGCCCAGCACCGAAGGAATCATGAGCAGCAGGGCGCAAATTAGAATGGGTACGCGGTACTTGACCACGGCTTTGGAAAAACGCATTTTTATCATCCAACCTTTCTTCACATTTACAAATCGTCCACCACAAAAGACGTAACCTCGATGACCTCGGGCCGCTGGTGGTCTACGATTTTCACCGTGCTGACTGCCACGCACAGGTTCAAAACCCCCTCCGCCAGCAGCGCCGCCCCCAGCAGCACCGTCAGCAGCCGGGCGCTGTTCCAGGGACGAAACACCAGGGCCAGCCCTACCATGCCGGCGACGATGGCCAGCAGCAACGTCAGCCACCAGGTGGAGATGCCGAATCGTTTGGAGTCCATGGCAATCTGCACCTTAAACAGGCCGTCGGCGAGGATGGCGATGCCCAGGGCGATGAAGATGAAGTCCAGCACCCCGGCGGGCCGGGCCAGCACCAGCACCCCCAGGGCGATGAGCAGCAGCCCAAAGCCCAAATCGTACTGAAAGGCCAGCCGGAACAGGTCCTTGGAGAAATACCCCACCAGCTTGATGACGCCGAACACCACCATGGCCGCGCCCAGCACCCGGCTGATGACCAGGCTGGACAGCTCCGGCTTGGCAATGAACAGCGCCCCCGCTCCGCAGAACACCAGGGACATGACAATGTATCCGGCCTTGGCCACCCACATGGGGGCCGTACAACGGTTTTTCATGGTTCG
Organism: uncultured Oscillospiraceae bacterium; assembly: GCA_948766235.1. Classification (GTDB taxonomy): domain Bacteria; phylum Bacillota; class Clostridia; order Oscillospirales; family Oscillospiraceae; genus Enterenecus. Next base: position 27,805 of record CAQCFX010000017.1, read on the forward strand.
CGCCTCCTGTCGTTTTTGTGTTTCCCTTGTGTGATTGTGAGTATAGCAGAGGGTCAAAGCCGTTACCATGGGCAGAAAAAGTCCCCATGCCTAAAAATCAGGCATGGGGAAAAAGTTGTCTGAAATTCAGACACGGGACAGGCCCATGCCTAAAATTTCGGCACAGGCCCGTCCCATGTTGAACCCCATATTTCATTCAGCGGCCCAAACTCTCCAGCCAGCCCTTTTGCAGGGCGCACACCCGGCGGAAATAGCCGGCAATGTCGTCCTTCATGCCGCCGTTGAGCCAGTCAATCACCGAGCCGAAGCAGGCGCACTTGTGCAGCCGAATCAGCGCGTCCAGGTTCTGGGGGGAAATGGACTTCCCCTCAAACTCCGTCTTTAAGTAGGTGGAGACGATGTATTGGCAGGCCTCCATGAGATACTGTTCAAATACATCCCGGCTCAGGGAATTGTAAATGTGGTAGACCGCCCGCTTGTTTTCCATCACCAGCTCGATTACCGCGTCAAAGCATTCCTCCACCGATGAGATAGTGGGGTGGTTTTGGATGAGGGCCTGGACCTGTTCCTTGACAATCTCATCCACCAAGGCGGGCAAATCGTCAAAGTGGTAGTAAAAGGAGTTGCGGTTGATGCCGCAGTCCTCTACAATGTCCTTCACCGTAATCTGATTCAAGGGCCGCTGGTTGAGCTGCTTTAAAAAGGTCTCCTTGATGGCCCGCCGCGTAAAATTCGCCATGGTGCACCTCCGGCAAGTTGGTCTGCTCTAAGGCTACAATCTGGAAAGCGAAAAGTCAAGGGCAAGTTTTACTTGAAATAGGTTCCTGTTTCAAGTATACTGCGGGTAACAGGCATGGAAATTTAGACGGAGAGAACGGGTGCATATTCATATATCTGAGACAGCTGGAGGTTTTTTATGTCACAGATGACAAAACGGGCACTGGAGGCGTCGCTGAAAAAACTGCTGCTCCAAAAGCCGCTGAATAAAATCACCATCAGCGACATCGCCGAGGACTGCGGCATCAGCCGCATGACCTTTTACTATCACTTTAAAGATATCTACGACCTGGTGGAGTGGGCCTGCGTGGAGGACGCCGCCCGGGCCCTGGCGGGCAAAAAGACCTATGACACCTGGCAGGAGGGCTTCCTCAATATCTTTCACGCGGTGCAGGAAAATAAGCCCTTCATTATGAACGTCTACCGCACGGTGAGCCGGGAACACATCGAGCAATACCTCAATCCGCTCATACGCAATTTGGTGCTCGGGGTAATAGAGGAAAAATCGGCGGGAATGACGGTTAGCGAGGCGGACAAAAATTTTATCGCCTGCTTTTATGAGTACGCCTTCATCGGCATTGTACTGGACTGGATTGGAGAAAATATGAAGGGCGACCCCGCCGTGATTGTAGAGCACACCAGCAAACTGATTCACGGAAATGTAGTCCGGGCGTTGAACGCCTTCCGCATGGACAAGCCCTTACATTCCGGCCCAAATGATTAAAAATCCATCAAACAGCCCGCCGTGATAAAGCTTTTATCACGGCGGGCTGTTTGTTTATGGATAAAAAGCAAAAAATGCTCTATGATAAGCCCATCAAACAGAGAACCTAAAAGGTTCCAGAAAGGATGCTATATATGTATTATTCCAGTGGTAACTATGAAGCCTTTGCCCGCCCCCGCAAGCCCGAGGGCGTGGATCACAAGTCCGCCTATATCATCGGCACCGGCCTTGCCGCCCTCACCGCCGCCTGCTACCTGGTGCGCGACGGCCAGATGAAGGGCGACCACATCCACATCTTTGAGAAGGACCCCACCCCCGGCGGCGCCTGCGACGGCTGGAAGTTCGAGAACGTGGGCTACGTCATGCGGGGCGGCCGGGAGATGGACAACCACTTCGAGGTCATGTGGGACCTGTTCCACTCCATCCCCTCCATTGAGACCGAGAGCGTGAGCGTGCTGGACGAGTACTACTGGCTGAACAAGGAGGACCCCAACTACTCCCTGTGCCGGGCCACCGTGAACCGGGGCCAGGACGCCCACACCGATGGCAAGTTTGACGTCTCCGACAAGGCGGCCATGGAGATCATGCGC
>CAQCFX010000018.1:0-3758 GCA_948766235.1 uncultured Oscillospiraceae bacterium
GCTGCGGATGGCGTCGCACTGAGGCTCCGCCCGCCGGTCCAGCCAGAGAATGGCCTTGCGTACGGGGTTTCCGTCCCGCCCTACCGGCACCAGCCCGCCGCACTGGCTGGCAAAGCCCAGCGCGCCCACGTCGTCGGGAGCGATGCCTGCCTCGGCCACCATGGCGGGGACAATCTCTTGCAGGGCGGCCTCCCAGGCGCCGGCGTCGTGCTCGCACCAGTTGGCCCGGGGGAAGTCGGGATAATAGCTGGCGGTTTTGGTGCTCAGCATCCGGCCCTCTGGGTCGAGCAGGATGCCTTTCATGCTCTGGGTGCCCAGGTCAATGCCGATAAAATGCTTCATTTTTTGTGCCTCCTTCAGATTTTACTTGCAATATCTCTGCTATCATGGTATATTTTAAGCGATATTCGCCGATATCACAGGACTATATATGTCATAATGAGAAAGAGTGAGCATGAATGAGACGGTCAAAAGCGTACTTAGAAGAACGGGAAAACCAAATTCTCCAAATGATTAACGGCAGTCAGACGGTGGGCGTGGATGAGATTGCCCAGCGCTTTGGCATATCCCCCTCCACCGTGCGCAAGCAGCTCAACGCCATGCACAAAAAGGGCCTCATCACCCGCACCTATGGGGGGGCCGAGGCGGGCTGGACTTCCTCTGAAGGGGGGAGCATTGTTCACCTGGAGGAGAAAACCCGCATCGCTCAAATGGCCCGGACCTATATTCACGATGGGGATATTATCGCCATCGGCGCGGGCAGCACTACCACGCTGTTGGCCACCATGCTGCGCAGCGCCGCCAACCTGACCGTGGTGACCAACTCCCTTCATGTAGCCAGTGAGACGCTGAAGAACCCGGGAATCGAGACCAGAATCTGCGGCGGCATCGTCCGGGTGCGCAATGGGGCCATTGTGGGCCCACAAACCGGAGATTTCTTCAAAAATATGCTGGTGGATAAGGCGTTCATCAGCCCGGACAGTGTGACATTGGGGTTTGGCATCGCCGACCTGAACGCCTTTGTCTCCTTCTCCCAGCGGGCCATCATCTCCTGCGCCAAGCAGGTGTTCATTCTGGCCGACCACTCCAAGATTGGCCTGGACACCTATACCGACCGCATCGCCGCCTTTGAAGATGTGGACTGCCTGATTACCAACCGGGAGGTCAGCCAGCATCAGCTGGACGAACTGGGACGAGAGTCCGCCAAGATGGAAGTGATATTGGCCTGAATTCCGAAAAGGGCCTGTGCCGCGGATCCGCGTGATCCGCGGCGATTTTTTATGCTCCGGAAGCTGAACTGTGTGTGTGCCGCCGACATATGACGCATTTGAGCGATAAACGGAAATATATAATCGCATACTCGTATATTCGCTTCTAAAACGGGCTTATGCGCGAGATTTACGCTCGGCGGCTGTGCGTTTACTATATCATATTCCACATAGAAAGCACAATAGGAAATAAAAAAATCGGCATAAACCACAATAAAAGACGAGGAAAATTGGTAAAGCTGCTGAAATTAAAAGTTAGATGATTTTTTATTATGACCAATATGACTGTAAAAAATCGATATATAACAAAATATATTCGCGTTTTCGTCCGCAGGGAATTTGTTGGAAGCCGGAAATAAAACGAAAATAAATGACAATAATTTCACAAAATTCTGATAATTTAAATACAATATCGGAAAATTGAAGAAATAAAAATATGGATTAAACAATCATAAAATAAATATTTAAGATAAAAATGTGCGTATTGAAATTTGAAAATGGCTATGTTATATTTAACGAAAGCGGTCGGCTGTTTGTCAAGCGCGCCGCTGGGAAGCTTATCGCGGAGGTGTGTGGAGTTGAATGACCTGACAAAGCTGAAGGAGGAATTTCCCGGCCTGGCGCTCCAGGTGAGCGTAGACGAGGCGCGAGGGATTGCCACCGTGTCCGGCGCCTGCGACACCTGGGACACCTTGGTGGACGTAGGCCATTATGTGGGCAAATGCGAGGGCGTGAGGAGCGTTGTAAGCGATATGCACGTCCCCGGTTTGGAGGTGCCCCGGCGGGACTACCGCGCCATGGCGGCCCGAGGACGGGAAATCGGAGAGATTGACCAGGCCGATGTGGTGATTGTGGGGGCGGGGGTTACGGGCTGCGCGGCGGCCCGTGAGCTGTCCCGGTACAATTTGAAAATTGTCGTGTGTGAAAAAGGGGAGGACGTGGCCACCGGCAGCACCAAGGCCAACAACGGCGACATTCATCCCGGCTACCTGGAAAAGCCCGGCTACCAAAAGGTGGCTCTCAACGTAAAGGGCAACCCCATGTATGACGCCTGGGCGCAGGAGCTGGACTTTTCCCTCAACCGCTGCGGCAATATGGTGGTGATTGAGGACGAAAAGTTCCGCCCCGACCTGGAGGCGGCGCTGGCCCAATCCCAGGAGAACGGCGTGTACGCCGAGATTGTGGACCGGGAGCGGGCGCTGGAGCTGGAGCCTACCATGCGGGAGTGCGGCGTGGAGCCGGTGGCGGCGCTGTATGTGCCCTCCATGGCCATCGTGGCCCCTTGGGAGGTGACGGTGGCGCTGGCGGAAAACGCGGCGGCCAACGGCGTGCAGTTCCGGCTGAACTGCGGCGTGGCCGATGTGGAGACGGACGAAAACGGCATACGGGCCGTGGTGACGGAGCAGGGCGTCATCCGCACCCGCTACCTCATCAACTGCGCGGGGCTGTATTCCGACGACATCTCCGAAATGGCGGGAGACCGCTGCTTCACCATCCATCCCCGCAAGGGCACCATCGCCATTTTTGACAAGGCCGTGCCCCCCTATGCCCACTTGTTCCGCATCATCGACGACAGCCATCAGGTGAACAAAAAGGTGTCGTCCAAGGGCGGCGGCATGGGCACCACCATCGGAGGCAACGCCCTGCTGGGTCCCTCCGCCACCGAAGTGCCCGACAAGGAGGACTTGGAGACCTCCCGGGCGGAGCTGGCCTACGCCATGTCCCGCAACTGCAAAAGCGACATCGGATACGGCAATATCATCCGTATCTTTGCCGGTACCCGGGCAGCCACCTTTACCGAGGACTTTTTCATTGAGGGCTCCCCCAAGGTCCGGGGTCTGATCAACGTGGCGGGCATCCAGTCCCCCGGCCTGTCTGCGGCTCCGGCCATCGCCGAGCTGGTGGTGGGCATCGTGCGGGACGCGGTGGAGCGGGACGGCGGACAGCTCACCCCCCGGCCGGACTTCAACCCAATCCGTAAGGGCGTGAAGAAATTCAGCGAGATGAGCCGGGAGGAGCAGGACGCGGCCATCCGGGAAAATCCTGCTTACGGGCGGATTGTGTGCCGGTGCGAGCAGATTACCGAGGGCGAAATTCTGGATGTGCTGCGCTCGCCTATCGTCCCGGCCAGCGTGGACGCCATCAAGCGCCGCACCCGGGCGGGTATGGGCCGGTGCCAGGGCGGCTTCTGCCAGATTCGGGTGCTGGAACTGCTGGCCCAGGAACTGGACCGTCCCTGGACGGAGATTGACCTGAACTGCCGGGGCAGCGCAATCCTTTTGCAGGATAACAGGGGGTAGGGCGGCATGAAACAGATTTCAGTGGATATTTTGGTGATTGGCGGCGGCCCGGCGGGGCTGGCGGCGGCCATTGAGGCCCGGCGGCAGGGCGTGGAGCGGGTGCTGCTTTTGGAGCGGGACACCTCCCTGGGCGGCATTTTGCAGCAGTGCATCCACGACGGCTTCGGGCTGGAGCGCTTTGGGGTGCGCC
>CAQCFX010000018.1:3768-29574 GCA_948766235.1 uncultured Oscillospiraceae bacterium
GGGTTCCACACCTATGTGGGCGAGCGGGGCGTGCGCCTGTCCGGCGGGCAGTACGCCCAGCGCTTCATTGACGAGTTCAACGCCTGCGGCGCAGATGTGATGCTGGACGCCATGGCCCTGGAGCTTACGGCGGACAAAACCGTGTGGGCGTGCAGCCGGGAGCACGGCCTGTGCGAAATCAAGTGCGGCGCGGTGATTCTGGCCATGGGCTGCCGGGAGCGGACGGCCAGCCAAGTGCTCATCACCGGCTCGCGCCCATCGGGGGTGCTCACCGCCGGGGCGGTGCAGCGCTACATCAATCTGTCGGGCTACCTGCCCGGAAAAAAGGCAGTCATCCTGGGCAGCGGCGACATCGGGCTCATCATGGCCCGGCGCATGACCCTGGAAGGCATTGAGGTGGAGGGGGTGTATGAGGCCATGGCCCAGCCCGGCGGCCTCACCCGAAACATTGTGCAGTGCCTGGAGGAGTTCCAGATTCCGCTGCACCTGTCCACCACGGTGCTGTCCGTCCACGGTAAGGAGCGGGTGAGCAGCGTCACCACCGTCCAGGTGGACGACAAGCTCAACCCCATCCCCGGCACCGAGCGGGAGGTGGAGTGCGACCTGCTGGTGCTGGCGGTGGGCCTCATCCCGGAAAACGAGCTGTCCCGCACCGCGGGCGTGGAGCTGGACGGCCGCACCAAGGGCGCCATCGTGGACGGCAGCTTTATGACCAGCATCCCCGGCGTGTTCTCCTGCGGCAACGTGTCGGTGGTGTTCGACCTGGTGGACTACGTGTCCGACTCCGGGGAGCAGGCGGCCCGGGGAGCGGTGCGCTATCTGGCCGGCGGCCTGCCGGAGACCTTTGTGGACGTGAAGGCGGGGGAAAACGTGAATTTCTGCGTGCCCCAGCGGGTGGCCGCCGGGGAGGAGACCCGTCTGTATCTGCGGGTGAAAAAGCGCATGGAAAACGCGGTGCTGGAGGTGGCCCAGGGGGAGCGCGTGCTCGCGCGCAAGCCGCTGCGGGTGGCCGCGCCCCCGGAGATGATTGTGTGCACGGCGCCGGCGGAGACAGACGGCCGCGCCGCCGTGGAAATTCGCGTGAAGGAGCGGTGAGCAGATGAATACCAAAGAGCTGGTCTGTACGGTGTGCCCGGTGGGCTGCCGCCTCACCGTGCAGGAGAATAACGGGAGCTTGTCCGTCACGGGCAACCGCTGCCCCAGGGGGGAGCGGCACGCCGTCAGCGAATGCACCCACCCTATGCGGGTGGTGACTACCACCGTGAAGCTTCAGGGGGCGGACATCCGCCGCCTGCCGGTGATTAGCAGTCAGGAGGTGCCTCGGGAGCGGCTGGGGGAGTGCTTGAAGCAGCTGTATGCCGTCACCGCCCAGGCGCCGGTGCGGTGCGGCGACGTGATTGCCGCCGATATCTGCGGCACCGGGGTGGACATTGTGGCGGCGCGCACCATTGAAAGGAGCTGAACCGGGATGAAGGCAAAGGTAGCAATCGTCAAAAACGGCGCCACCCCGGACGAGACGCGCATCAGCGAAATGGTCCATGAGGCGTTGGAGCTGGCCGGCGGGCTGAGCGGCATGATTAAGCAGGGAGACGTGGTGGCCATCAAGGGCAATTTCTTCGCCCCCTATCCGCCCCCCATCTCGGTGGACCGCCGGGTGGCGGCGGCGCTCATTCGGGAGTGCCGGGCGGCGGGGGCGTCCAGGGTTATCCTCACCGAGGCGGTGAGCATCGGCACCAAGCTGGGCCGGGGCTCCAGCACCAGCTGGATTATGGACGAGCTGGGGGTAACCCAGGCCGCCCAGGAGGCGGGGGGCGAGGTTTTGTGCCTGGAGGACGACGAGCGCGTGGAGGTCAAGGTGCCCGGAGCCATCTCTATCGGCACGGTAAAGTACCCCAAAACTCTGCTGGACTGCGACGTGCTCATCAACCTGCCCTGCATGAAGACTCACGGCTTCTGCCTGGTGACGCTGGGCGTGAAAAATTTCCAGGGTGTGCTCACCGACGAGCAGAAATACTACGCACATCGGGACGATTTGGAGCAGAAGCTGGTGGACGTGTTTAAAATCCGCAGGCCGGATTTTACCCTCATGGACGGCATCACCGCCATGGAGGGCAACGGCTCCGGCGAGCACGGCAAGCCCCGGTCCATGAACCTGCTCATCGCCGGGCGGGACATGGTGGCGGTGGACGCGGTGACCAGCGCCTGTATGGGCATTGACGACCCCATGGACGTGACGGCCACCCGCTTGGCGGACTTTGACGGCATCGGCTGCGGCGACCTGAACCAGATTGAGGTGGTGGGCAGCGCCATCCAGGCGGTGCGGGAGAAGTTCGAGTATCCCGACAAGTTCAAAAAGGAGATTGACCGGGGCGCCATCGGCGTGTTCCGCAATGTGGAGGTCCACATCGGCGGGGCGTGCCGGATGTGCTGGAACATGGCGGCCAATATCGGAAAGACCCTGGCGAAATATACCGATGAGAAATGGTACCTGGTGGTGGGGGCGGACCCCAAGTTTCCCGGCAGCGACCAGGTGCCGGTGAAAAACGTGGTCTTTATCGGCGACTGCGCCTGCTCCACCACGGGGAACCTGAAGGATTTGCGCAACCGCATCCTGCTGGAGGGGGAGGGCGCGCTGGCCATCGGCTGCCCGCCCTACCGGCCGGCCTCCGCCATCGTGGAGGACTACCTCATCCGGCGCGGCCTGCTCACCCGTGAGGAGCTGGAGCAGAAAAACGAGGCCAGCCGGACGCGCACCTATGAATACTACAAAACCATTGACCCCACCTGGACGCCGCTGAGCGAACAGAAATAGCGCCGCGGCGGACAGCGGGGCGGCGCACCTGCCGGACACGGCGCCGCGCCCCGGCCTATGAGGCGGGAGGTGAGGCGGTGCGGGCGCGGGAGAGAAGCGCGGAGCCAGCCGTTCGGTGCGCCCCCAAGGCGGAACAACCATTACATCAGAACAAATTAGGAGAGGTGAATGTCATGAGCGAACCCAAAAAAGAGAAGGTCAAGAGAGAACCCAGAGAAATTACGTTCATCGAAGCGCTGATTCTGCTGGTCGCCTTTGTGGCCATCCTGGTGTGCAACGCCCAATTCTGGGGCATGGGCACGGCCATGGGGCTGCTGTACGCGGCGGTGGCTGCCCTGCTGTACGGCATCTTCGTGCTGGGGCACAGCTGGAAAAGCCTGTTTGACGCCGCGCTGAAGGTATGCGGGAACTGTATGCCGGTCATGTATATCCTGTTCATGTGCGGCATTTTGCAGGCCGGCTGGCTGATGAGCGGCACGGTGCCCTATGTCATCTTCCTGGGCCTGAAGCTGATTCGGCCCGAGGTCTTCCTGCTGGTCACCTTCATCGTCTGCTTTGCCGGCGGCGTCATCACGGGCAACGGCTGGGCGATGATTGCCACCCTGGGCCTGGCCCTGGTGAGCGTGGGCAACGCTCTGGGCGTTCCCGTGGCCTATTCCGTGGGCGCTATCGTGGGCGGCTGCATGACCGGTGACCGCTGGTCTCCCATGGTGGACACCTTCAACCTGTGCTCCGCGCTGTCCGGCAGCAAGGTCACCAAGCAGTGGTCCAGCATGATTCCCACCACTGCTGTGGGCTTCGTGCTCTCCTGCGTGCTGTATCTGGTGCTGGGCTTCACCGTCCACGTGGACGCCAACGCCGACCTGAGCAATATCCAGCACATCATCGCCACCCTGGAGGGCTCCTACAACTTCAATATCCTGCTGCTGGCTCCCCTGGTGCTGGTCATTGTACTGGTGCTGCTGAAGGTGGACCCGGTGCCCGCATTCTTTGCCAGCGCCGTGCTGGGCGTGGTGGAAGGCTGCATTTTCCAGGGCCTCAATTTCTGGGAGGGCAGCGCCATGCTGTGGAACGGCTATGTGGCCAACACCGGCGACGCCGACATCGACAGCCTGCTCACCCTGGGCGGCCTGATGGGCAATGTAGGGCTGATTATGCTGCTGTTTGTGGCCTTTGTCTTCGCCGGCTGCCTCAATCAGCTGGGCATTCTGCGCGTGCTGCTCAGCGGCGTGGTGTCCAAGTTGAAGAACGCGGGCACCCTGGTGCTGGCCTGCACCCTGACGTCCCTGGCCGGCGTGTTTGTCAGTACCTCCGTGTTTGTCTCCGCTATCCTCAACGCCGAAATCTACAAGTCCGCGTTCCGGCAGAAGAAGCTGGCGCCCGAGGTGCTGGGGCGCACCCTGGTGGAGGGCGTGGCCCACACCAGCTGCTACGTGCCCTGGAGCGGCGGCGGCATCCTGGTCACCTCCACGCTGCTGGCGGGGGCCTGGACCTGGGCCTGGCTGCCCTTCTGCTTTGCCGGGTGGATTCCCGCGGTGGCCAACATTGTGTTCTCCTTCCTGAATATCAATATGCCCACGGCGGAGTATGACGAGGAGCTCAACCTGATTGACCCGGAGGCCGAGCCCGCCAAATAAGAAAACTCCCCCTCTTTTTTCCGGCGCCGGGGCCCTTTAGAGGACCCCGGCGCCGGCGCAAACCATTTGATACGGATTGGAGGTGTGATTGTGGCAAAGTCCGTATTTGACAAGGTATTGGCAGGAAAAGACGTGCTGATTATGGCCTTTGGGGCCATGATCGGCTGGAGCTGGGTGGTCAACACCGGCGAATGGGTGAGCAGCGCGGGCGCGGTGGGCGCGGCGCTGGCCTTTGTGATTGGGGCGGTGATGGTGCTGTTCGTGGGGCTGACCTACGCGGAGCTCACCGCGGCCATGCCCCAGTGCGGCGGCGAGCTGGTGTTCAGCTACCGGGCGCTGGGCAAAAACGGGTCGTATATCTGCACGTGGATGCTGCTGCTGGCCTATATCGGCGTGGTGGCCTTCGAGGCCTGCGCCCTGCCCACAGTAATCTCCTATATCTTTCCCGGCTTTTTAAAGGGCTATCTTTACACCATTGCGGGGTTTGACGTGTACGCAACCTGGGTGGCCGCCGGCGTGGCGGGCGCTGTTTTGATTATGGCCATCAATTTGCTGGGCACACGGGCGTCCGCCCGGCTTCAGACTGTGTTCTTCGCCCTCATCGCCGCCACGGGCATTGCCCTGGTGGCGGTCTCCGCCGTCAAGGGCTCGCCGGAAAACCTGGCCGCCCACGCCTTCGCCGGCGGGGAGGGGGGCGATACGTCCACCTTTGGCAGCATCCTCACCGTGGCGGCCATGACGCCGTTCCTCTTTGTGGGGTTCGACGTGGTGCCCCAGGTGGCGGAGGAGATTAATATTCCCTATAAAAAAATCGGCGGCCTGATGGTGCTGTCCATTCTCATGGGGGCCGCCTTTTATATTATGGTGATTCTGGCCACGGTATATGCCGCTCCTTATGAGGTGATTGACGCCTCCCTTCGCTCCCAAAACGGCCTTGTGGTGGCGGACGTGGTGGGGTACCTATTCCACAGCGAGGCGGTGGGCAAGGTGGTGCTCATCGGCGGCCTGGCGGGAATCATCACCAGCTGGAACTCCTTTATGGTGGGCGGCAGCCGTGTGCTGTACGCCATGGCCCAGGCCCATATGCTGCCCCCCGCGTTTGCCAAGCTGAACAGCAAGCGCAAAACGCCCGTCAACGCCATTCTCCTGGTGTCCGCGCTGTCCGTTCTGGCCCCCTTCTTCGGGCGCAGAATGCTCATCTGGCTGGTGGATGCGGGCAGCTTTGCCACCACCGCCGCCTACTTCATCGTCTCCATCTCCTTCCTGGTGCTGCGGCGCAAGGCCCCCGAGATGCGCCGGCCCTACCGGGTCCGGCGGGGCCGGGTGATTGGGGCGCTGGCGGTGCTCACCAGCGGACTGATGGCGCTGTGCTATTTGGTGCCCCTGTCCTTCTCCAACTGCACCCTGTGCCCGGAGGAGTGGGTCATCACCGGGGGCTGGATTGCCCTGGGCGCAGCGCTCTATGTGGTCAGCCGGCGGCGGCACGGCGCTCAGTTCGGCGTACAGACGCAGCTGGAGCTGGAACCGGACCAGGCCCCGGCGGAGAAAGGGGAGGAGACGCCATGATACCGTTTGTCCAGCTGCCCCGGGACCAGGCGCGGCAGATTCGCTATGTACTGTGCGATATCGACGACACCATCACCACCGGAGGCAAGCTCACCGCCGCGGCCTATACCGCGCTGTGGCGGCTGCACGAGGCCGGGATACAGGTCATCCCGGTCACCGGCCGGCCGGCTGGCTGGTGCGACATGATTGTGCGCCAGTGGCCGGTGCGGGCTGTGGTGGGGGAGAACGGCGCGTTCGTTTACTACGCCCAGGATGGCCACCTGCACACCTTTACCCACCCCTCGGTGGCCTCCGGCGATATTCAGGGCCGGCTGGCCGCGGTGCGGGACGCCTGCCTGGCCGGGGTGCCGGGGTGCCGGGTGTCCCGGGACCAGTTTGCCCGCATTTACGATGTGGCCATCGACTTTAACGAAGACCCGCCCTATCTGGGGCTGGAGGCCGCCCGGCGCATCCAGGCCATCTGCCAGGAGCAGGGCGCCACGGCCAAAATCAGCTCCATCCACGTCAACGCCTGGTTCGGCGATTACAACAAGGTGGACATGACAAAGCTGTTTTTTGCCCAGGTGCTGGGGGAGGATGAGCAGGCCATGAAGCGCGGCGTCCTCTTTTTCGGGGACTCCCCCAACGACGAGCCCATGTTTGCCTTCTTCCCCCTGTCGGCGGCGGTGGCCAACATCCGGCCCTTTGTGGATGATTTGCGCCATCTGCCCGCCTATGTCACCCAGCGGCCCTCCGGCCAGGGCTTTGCCCAGGCGGTGGACTGCCTGCTGGAATTGAGAAAGGATTGAACGACATGGATTTTATTGACATTGCCAAGCGGCGCTGCTCCACCCGGGGCTTCACAGACCAGGCGGTGGAGCCGGAAAAGCTGGCGCTGATTTTGGAGGCCGCCCATGTGGCCCCCACCGCGGGCAACCGGCAGCCGGTTCACCTGGTTGTGGTCCAGAGCCCGGAGGGGCTGGCCAAGCTGGGGAAAGCCACAAAGCTGTACGGCGCGCCCATGGCCATTTTGGCCTGCGCCGACCGAAACGAGGCGTGGACCCGGCCCCAGGACGGCAAGCAGACCTGCGATATCGACGCGTCTATCCTCACCGACCACATGATGCTCCAGGCCACCGAGCTGGGCCTGGGCTCAGTGTGGATTGGAGCCTTTGACCCCGTGGTGGTGCGGGAGGAGTTCTGCCTGCCCGAGCACATGGAGGCGGTGAACATTCTGGCCCTGGGCTACCCCAAAAGCGCCCTGGCCAGTTCGGACCGCCACAGCCAGACCCGCATTCCCATAGAGCGTTTGGTGTCCTACGAACAGCTTTGACCGGCGCGGAGGGACGCCCCGCCCGCCGCGGCGGACAGCCGCAAAAAACGCCGCCCGGAGAGCGCCGCGCAAACGGCGCCCTCCGGGCGGTATGGTTTTTTTTGGGGCGGATTCAGCTCCGTCTCCACCATTTTTTGGGCTGTTCCGGTCGGTCGGGCAGCTCCAGCAGATATTTCCCCGTGACGTTGACCAGCGTGGTGGGGCCGTACTGCCGCAGCCGGGGCTGGGTGGGCACATATTGCAGATGGACGTGGCCATAACAGTGGTACAGGGGCTGATAGCGGTCCAGCAGCTCCCGAAAGCACTCAAAGCCCCGGTGGCACAGGTCGTCCAAATCCCCCAGGCCCCGGGCGGGGGCGTGGGTCATCAGGATGTCCACCCCGCCCCGCCGCAGCTTGCTCCGCACCCGGGCGATGCGCCGGCGCATTCCCCACTCTGTGTACTGGTGGGGGCCATGGTTATACTCCATGCTGCCCCCCAGTCCCAGAATTTTGTAGCCCCGGAACTCCACCACCGCCCCGTCGATGCAGTCGCACCCTTCGGGCGGGCTTTTTTGATAGCCGGTGTCGTGATTGCCGTGGACGTAGAACACGGGAATATTGCCCATGGTGACCAGGAAGCTGAGATAGCTGGCCGGCAGGTCCCCGCAGGACAAAATGGCGTTCACCCCGTCCAGCTTATCTTTGGTGAAATACTCCCAGAGGCCGGGGTCGGCGGCGTCAGAAATGACAAGCAGCTTCACACTCCCGCCTCCTCCGGCGGGATGAGCCGGCGGTTCACCCCCAGGCGGCGGACGGTGGGCCGGGCCACCGGGAGCAGCTCCTCATAGCTGGGCAGGCAGCCGTCCACCCGGTCGCACAGCCAGTCCATTTTCAGGATTTCCTCCATGGACAGCGTGCGGCTGCCGTCGTTAATGATACGGCCATCCTGGGTGACGATGGTGCGCTGGAAGGGCTGAATGGCCCCGGTGCGAATGCCGTTTTGGAGAATGTGGGCCAGGGCCAGCATCCCCTCGGGCAGGTCGGGGCTGAGGCGCAGGTCCACCACGCCGCTATTCATTCCCCACCAGTAGTTGATGGCCTTGTCGCTGTCCTCCGCCAGGGGGATGCGCCGGGGGTCCTGGAGCAGCTCCCGGACAATGCGCACGTAGAACTCCCCCCACAGCCAGCTGGGGGAGGCCAGCAGCTTCAAGCTGCCGTCCGGGCCCAGCCGGGCCAGACCCTGGGCGCCCTCGGGCTGCTCGGAGATGTGGTCCCGGTCGCTCACCAGCTGGATGCCCTGGCGGCGGAACTCGTCCATATAGTCCCCGGGCAGGCAGTGCCAGCGCAAATCAATGCGGGCGTCCGGGTTGGTGAGCGCCGCGCCCAGGGCAAAGGCGTTGATGCTGGCGGGCACGCCCAGGATGGGGTAGCTGCCCACATAGCCGATGCGCCCGGTTTTGCACATGGCTCCCGCGATGGCGCCTGTGATGAATTTGCCCTCGTAAACCCGGCAGTAGTACGCCTTTACGTTCACATAGGGCTGGTCGATGGAGCAGTTCATGAAGCGCACCTTGGGGTACTTTACCGCCACGCGTAGCGCCGCGTCAATGAGGCTGACGGCGGTGGTGAAGATGAGCTCCGCGCCGTCGTCCACCGCCTGCTCAATTACGTCCTCGCCCCGCTCCGGGTCCACATCGTAATAGCACTGTACGTTTACGCTGTCCCCCAGCGTCTCCTCCAGGTATTCCCGGCCCCGGTCGTGGGAGGCGGTCCAGGCGCTGGTGTCCGGGTTTTTCTGGAACAGGAAAGCACAGCGCAGCTTTTTCTTGCCGAAGGAGAGCAGAGCCGTGCCTGCGGTCTTTTTTTCCGCCCCCATGGGAGCCAGGCTGACGGCGATGGGCTCCGTCTCGGTATAGACGCACAGCTCCCGCCACACGGCGGACAGGGTCTGGCGGTAGCCGTCCTCGTCCATGGACATGAATTCCGCCGCGGTGTGGAAGCGCAGCCAGCGCAGCAGCGCGTCCCCCGCGGTCAGGCCCAGTCCGGCGCCGCCCAGGCGGTAAAAGCTGTTGCGAAAGGCGAAAAAGTGGGAGTTAAACTTTTTCTGGAATTCCTCCGGCCACTGCTGGTCCTTGGCAAAGCCCAGGGCGGCCTGAAGGGCGGCGTAACCGCCCAAATCGCTGAAGTGGACGCCCCAGCACTTGGAGCAGCGGTAGAATTCCAGAAACTCCATATAGATTTTGACCGTGATGTCATCCGTCTGAACAGGCATGAGCCGGATGACCTCCGCGCGGATGGTGGCGGAGCCCAGGGACTTGAGCACGCTTACCCGCTTGTTGCCCTCCTCCACGTAGAACCGGCCCAGGTATTCAAAGCACTTGATGGGGTCGTGAATGCCCTCGCTGAGCTGGGCGGCGCACAGGTTGGTCCATTTCAGGGCGAACTCCGTCTCCGTCCCCAGCAGGGGGTAGAAGCCGGGGGAGAAGGAATTGCACCGTGCGTCCTGAGTGGAGCCCACAATGAGATAGATGGGAATTTCCATGGCCCCCAGGACAATTTGGGACAGGGGGGCGGACTGCCGGAGCTGCTGGAGAGATTGAATATAGGGGTATAGTCCCCGGTGGACGCAGTTTTTATATTCCCGCTGGCCCTGCTTCAGGGCCGCCGCGTAGCATTGTACCGCCTCAATATTTGCCATAGTATGGGTATCCTTTCCGGGGCTGATTTTACCCCTCGTCGTCAATCTTGAGAACGGCCATGAATGCTTCCGTGGGCATCTGCACCGTGCCAAGGCTGCGCATCTTCTTTTTGCCCTCTTTCTGCTTTTCCAGCAGCTTCTTCTTCCGGGTGATGTCGCCGCCATAGCACTTGGCCAGCACGTCCTTGCGCAGGGCCTTCAGCGTCTCCCGGGCGATGACCTTGCCGCCGATGGCGGCCTGAATGGGCACCTCAAACATCTGGCGGGGAATGTTCTCCTTCAGCTTTTCGCAGATGCGCCTGGCCCGCTTGTAGGCCTTCTCCCGGTGGGCGATGAAGGACAGCGCGTCCACCTGGTCGCCGTTTAAGAGCAGGTCCACCTTCACCAAATCGGAGGGACGGTACTCGTCCAGCTCGTAGTCCAGGGAGGCATACCCCCGGGTTTTGGCCTTCAGCGTGTCGAAAAAGTCGTAGATAATCTCGTTCAGCGGCATCAGATACTTGATTTCCACCAGGTTGGTGTCCAGGTACTGCATATTTTTGTATTCCCCCCGGCGGTCCTGGCACAGGGGCATGATGCTGCCCACGTAGTCCGGGGGTGAGATGATGGACACGGCGGCATAGGGCTCCATGGCCTGCTTGATGGAGCCGGGGTCGGGGTAGTTGTGGGGATTGTCCACCCGCACAAGAGTACCGTCCGTTTTCGTCACCTCGTAAATAACCGAGGGTAATGTGGTAATCAGGTCCAGGTCGAACTCCCGCTCCAGCCGCTCCTGGATAATCTCCATGTGAAGCATGCCCAAAAAGCCGCAGCGAAATCCAAAGCCCAGGGCGATGGAGGACTCCGGCTCAAAGGACAGGGAGGCGTCATTGAGCTGGAGCTTTTCCAGCGCGTCCCGCAGGTCGGGGTATTTGGAGCCGTCCTCGGTATACACGCCGCAGTACACCATGGGCTGGGCCGGGCGGTAGCCGGGCAGGGCTTCGGCGGTGGGGCGCTGGGCCTCGGTGATGGTGTCGCCCACCCGGGTGTCCTTCACGTTTTTGATGGAGGCGGTGAACCAGCCCACCTCGCCGGCGGACAGCTGAGGGGCGCTGTCCATCCCCAGGGGGCGCAGCCAGCCGCAGTCCAGCACGGTGTACTGGGCGCCGGAGGCCATCAGTTTTACCTGCATTCCTGGGCGTATGGTCCCCTCCATGACGCGGAAATAGACGATGACCCCCAGGTAGGGGTCGTACTGGCTGTCAAAGATAAGGGCTTTCAGGGGCGCGTCCGGGTCGCCGGAGGGGGCGGGGATATTGTTCACAATGTCCTCCAGCACCGCCGGGATGTTGATGCCCTGCTTGGCGGAGATTTCCGGCGCGTCCAGGGCGGGCAGGCCGATGATGTCCTCAATCTCGTGCTTCACCCGCTCCGGGTCGGCGGCGGGCAGGTCGATTTTATTGAGCACCGGCCGGATTTCCAGGTCGTGGTCCAGGGCCAGGTAGGTGTTGGCCAGGGTCTGGGCCTCCACCCCCTGGGCGGCGTCCACCACCAGCACCGCCCCCTCGCAGGCGGCCAGGGAGCGGCTCACCTCGTAGTTGAAGTCCACGTGGCCCGGGGTGTCGATGAGGTTGAGGCAGTAGGTCTCCCCGTCGGCGGCCTTGTAGTCCATGCGCACGGCCCGGGCCTTGATGGTGATGCCCCGCTCCCGCTCCAGGTCCATATTGTCCAGCAGCTGGGACTCCATCTGCCGCTGCTCCACCGCGCCGCAAATTTCAATCATCCGGTCGGACAATGTGGATTTGCCGTGGTCGATGTGCGCAATGATGGAAAAGTTTCGAATGTTAGATTGGTCAGTCATGAACTTTTACCCTCCTGTGCGGGGCGGTTGAATAATATTTCGTAATCGTACGCCTTCACAAACTGCCGCAGCTCATCCACCCGCTCCAGGCAGTCTTCTTGCGTCCAGCGGAACTCCCCGTTCATCAGAGCCTGGGCGGCCCAGGCGGTGACGTCGCCGGAACAGTGGACGTGGTCGGTGTAGTAGTTCAAATTGGTGATGGGCATACAGTACAGCAGGCTGTGCAGCGATACGTTATCGTACTCCAGCAGCCGCTGGGCGGCGTAGTCCAGGGCGGCGAGAATGGCGTCCGCCGTTCCTTCACGGGTCATCTTGTCCCAGTACAAAATGCTGTAGGGGGGGAACCAAATGATAAACTGGGTGTCCGGGTGCTCCTCCAGCCATGCGCACACCACGTCCAGATTTTCCTGGGCCGCGGGAAGGTAGGCGTCGGCGGGAAGGGGATTTGGGTTTATTTCCGGCCGGGCATAGCCCCGCAGCGCGTCGTCCCAGCTGAAATCATGGACGCCGTCCCACACATAGGCCTCGTCCAGCGTCACCGCCTCCTGGGAGCGCCGGCGCAGAAAGGTGCGCAGAGCAGTCTCATAGGTGTCGGCGTTGAGCAGGTATTCCACGTCGTCCAGGGGGTTTTGATTGTAGAGGTATTGGGGCAGCTCTACCGTTCGCTCGCTGTCCGGCCGGACGAGTATGTTGGGGTCCAAACCGAAGTAAACCTGGTTCAGCCTGGGGTGGGTGCGGAAGGCCAGGCGTAGCGCCGTGTCAAATTCGGAAATCCACCCGTCGGGAAAGGTGATTTTCAGCGTCTGCTCCCCGGTGCCCTGGGTGAACCAGCTGGCGCGGTAGTTGGCCACCAGGGAGGTGCCCATCACCACGGCGGAGTAGTCCTGGTGGCGGATGAGGCCCGCCATCTGATAGCGCTGGTTGTCAAACACGGCGGTGTCCTCGGGGCCGATGCCGCTGAGCACGAAAAAGGGGTCCTGTGTGGACAGCAGAAGGGTCAGCGCCCCAAAGCAGGCCAAAATGCCGCCGATGGTTCCGATAAAAAAGCGTTTTGCGTTCACAGGTTCACCTCCCATGTTGTCACGCTGCGAAGCGGCCAGGGCGCTCGGTCGCTTTCGCTGCGACTCGGGCAAAACCCGCCCCCGCTGCGCGGCGGCTGGGCTTTTGCCTTCGCTCCGCTCCAAGCTTCCTTGCTGTCCGCTTCTCCGCGCTTCTCTTAGAAATTAGCATAGATGAAAGTGTCCACGCCGGAGAAGAACAAAACGGACACCACGACGCACAGCACCGCCAGCACCGCCTTCCACACGCGGGGCTGGAAGCGCTCCGCCTGGACGATGGGGTTGGGGCAGGCCAGCAGGCCCAGCCCCGCGGGAATGGCCATCAGCGGGGCCCAGTAGGTGAGGGCGCGGCCTCCCTCCTTCAAAAGACCCTGGGCAAAGGACAGCGCGTGGGACAGCGCGTCCATAGGCAGCGCCGCGGCAAAGCCGGGGCTGGGTTCCCCCCAGCCGGAGCGCAGCAGTCCGCCCAGCAGTGCCAGGGCCTGGTCCAGGCTGTCCGCCCGGAAAAACACCCAGGCCACGTTCACAAAGACAAAGGTGAGCAGCCAGGCCGCGGGCTTGGGCAGGGACACCTTCCCCTTCAGCAGCCGCTCGGCCACCTGGGCGGCCCCGTGGAGCGCCCCCCAGATGAGGAAGCCCCAGCCCGCCCCGTGCCACAGCCCAGACAGCAGGAAAATGAGCATGATGTTCCGGCAGGTGACGGCGGTTCCCTTTCGGTTGCCCCCCAGGGGAATATACACGCACTGGCGGAAGAACCGGGACAGGGTGATGTGCCACCGGGCCCAGAAGTCTTTGACCGACAGGGCCTGATAGGGGCTGTTGAAGTTGACCGGCAGGGACAGGCCCATCATCCGGGCCATGCCGGCGGCCATGTCGCAGTAGCCGGAGAAGTCGAAGTAGATTTGCAGGGTATAGCACAAAATGGTGAGGGCGCAGTCCATGGGGGCCAGGGTCCAGGCGTTGGCAAAGCCGTAGTTGGCGCCGTTGGCGAACACGGTGGCCACCAGCACCTTCTTGGCCAGCCCCAGGGAGAAGCAGTACAGCCCCGCCGCCAAATCCTCCCAGGAGAAGGGGGCGGGAGCGCGCAGCTGGGGCGCCAGCTCCCCCACCCGGGTGATGGGGCCGCAGGTGGCGGTGGCGAAAAAGGTGAGGCAGCAGGCGAAGTCCAGCGGAGAGACATCCGGCCCCACCGCGCCGTCATAGCAGTCCCGCAGCCAGAAAATCTGCTGGAAGGTGACAAAGGACAGCCCCAGGGGAGCTAAGAAGGCCGGGGGCGTGAACAGCCCCTCCAGCGGGGTGAGGGAGAGGGCAAAGCCGGTGTACTTAAAAAAGGCCAGCACCGCCAGCAGCGCCAGGCTGCCCGCCCACAGCAGGGGGCGGCCCCGTTTGGGGTCACGGGCAATGCGCCGGCCCAGCAGAAAGCTAAGCGCGCCCTCCCCCGCCAGCACCAGCAGCGACCAGGGGGAGCCCCAGCCGCAGAACAGCACCCCCGCGCACAGCAGGGCGGCCCGGGCGGCGGGGTTTCCCGCCCAGCGGTTCAGCGCCCGCCACAGGATAAGGGCGGCGGGCAGATAGGCCAGCACAAACAGATGACTTTGTACGTTCATCTCTCCACCTCGGTTTCGGGGGATTTTTTCCTCATTTGGTGCTGTCTATATGGTGGGCCATCTCGCCGTTGAGCCGCTCGCCGCAGGTGTGGACAATTTGCAGCAGGGATTGGTAGGTGCCGGGATAGGCCGACTTCATGGAGCCATGGTCCATGGCGGGGAAGCGGGCGTCCTTGCCGGGGCTATTCAGGGCCTGGGCATACTCCGACTCGCTCATCATCATATCGGCCCGGGGCAGGCCGGCCAGGAACCACTCCTCCGGCACGGAGAAGATGTCGTCCCCGCCGTTGGGGCTGGCGCGGTGGAGGTGCCGGAACAGGATGTATATGGTGGTGGACAGGCAGTTGGCGGCCGCCCGGATGGCCTTTTTATTGCCCAGCTGGCTGAGCAGGTCGAACAGCAGCCCCACCGAGTTGACGATTAGCTTTTTGGACAGGGTGGCCAGCACCGAGCCGCGCAGCACGTTGTCCCGCTCATCGGATACGTCGTACAGGGTGTCCGCGTCCAGAATGGTGGTGCCGTCCCGGCTGAGGGTGCGCCCCAGCAGAAAATCGGCGGACACATTATAAAAATCACAGGCTTTGCCCACGAAGACCAGGCCGGGCTCCCGCGCCCCGTTTTCATAGTGGGAGAGCAGCGCCTGTGAAATGCCAAGCGCCTTTGCGGCCTGCCGCTGAGAGATTCCCTTCTCCTGCCGCAGCAGAGACAGGGTGCGTGCGAAATCCGGGTTTGTCATGTCTTTATTTCCCCCTCTTGTAAATCTCATCGAGGAAGGGCAGGACAAATCCGTGCACATGGGGCAGGTTCCGGCGATTCCTCATAGGGTCCGTTCTTTGCGTCGGACGGCGTCTCAACACAGCAAGTATAGTATAATCAGGGCAAAACGATTTGTAAAGAGCCTCTTGGGGAAAAATCCCCCGGTTTGCCGGCCTGGTTTGTGGTTTTTTCCCGATTGCTCTTGAAAAAGGCGCGGCGCGGTGGTACATTATAATCAAAGCGGCCCTGGCCGCCGCCGGGAAAACCTGATTTGGGAGGAATCTACACTATGTTCCGAAAATTAATTCAAAAGCTGAAGCACAACCCCAAAACCATTGTCTTTACCGAGGGCACCGACCCGCGCATTCTGGAGGCGTCCGCCCGCCTGCTGTCCGGCACCTTCCTCACCCCCATCCTGGTGGGCAACCGGGAGGAGGTTCTGGCCGCGGCGGACCGGGAATGCCTCAACGTGCAGAACGTGCAGGTGCTGGACCCCGCCACCTATGAGGGCATGGACGAGATGGTGGAGAAAATGGTGGAGCTGCGAAAGGGCAAGATGAGCGCCGAGGAGTGCCGGGAGGCCCTGCAGAAGGCCAACTACTTCGGCACCATGCTGGTGGCCATGGGCAAGGCGGACTGCCTGCTGGGCGGCGCCACCTACTCCACCGCCGACACCGTGCGCCCCGCCCTCCAACTGGTGAAGACCAAGCCGGGCAACAAGATTGTGTCCTCCTGCTTCATCCTGGTGCGCCCCGCCGCCACCGGCGACAACATGGTGCTGGCCATGGGCGACTGCGCCATCAACATCGACCCCACGGTGGACGAGCTGGTGGAGATTACCCAGGAGTGCGCCAAGTGCGCCCGCATTTTCGGCGTGGACCCCAAGGTGGCGCTGCTGAGCTACTCCACCAACGGCTCCGGCAAGGGCGCCAACGTGGACAAGATGCGCGCCGCCTGCGAACGGCTGAAGGACATGATGCTGGACTTCCCCGTGGACGGCGAAATCCAGTTCGACGCCGCCGTGTCGCCCTCCGTGGGCCAGCTGAAGTTCCCCGGCTCCGAGGTGGCGGGCTATGCCAACACCTTTATTTTCCCCGAGATTACCTCGGGCAATATCGGCTACAAGATTGCCCAGCGCCTGGGCAATTTCGACGCCTACGGCCCCATTCTGCTGGGCTTGAATGCCCCCATCAACGACCTGTCCCGGGGCTGCAACGCCCTGGAGGTCTACTCCATGGCCATTATCACCGCCGCTTTGGCGGAATAAGTCCCGACAGCCATGGAGTAGACCGACCGCCCGCGAAAGCGGGCAGCGCAGGCGGAATTCATTTCCGCCGAGCATATGCAACTCATCGGGGGCCCCGCGGGCTTTGCCCGTGGGGCCTGCTCCATGGCCATTATCACCGCCGCTTTGGCGGAGTGATTGCCTCGAGGCCGCATTGCGCCCCCGCCGGCGGCGGGGGCGCTTTTGTCAGCGGGGCGAATAAAAAACCGCCTGCCAAAGGGCAGACGGCTCTTTTTGTTTCCGCTCAGGCCAGCTTGTTCAGCTTCAGGGTCATGGCGCTCTTTTTGTTGGCCGCGTTGTTGCTGTGCAGCAGCCCCTTGGCAGCGGCCTGGTCCACAGCCTTGACAGCCACCTTATATGCGGCATCGGCCTCGCTGCGGTTGCCGCCGGCCACCGCGGCCTCAAACTTCTTCAGGTTGGTCTTGAGGGCGGACTTCTGCGCCTTGTTCTGCGCCGCCTTAGTGGAGTTGACCAGGACGCGCTTTTTGGCAGACTTGATATTGGGCAAACCAAACACCTCCTCCGATTTTTTCATGAATTCTCTTGCGGTTTCCCGCCGCAGATATGTATTCTAACATTAAAAGAAGAAAATTGCAACACCTTTTTTCTTTTTTTCGCATAGAAACTTTCTCCCGGCAAAAAATAGGCGCAAAGCGGGGAGCGGCCCGCAACATCTTGTATCAAAGGGGGAGTTTGCCATGGCGCAGCGCCGCACAGACCTGGCCGTCGAGGCCCATCAGCTCTGGCAGGAGGGGGCGGGAGAGGCCGCCCTGCCGGGGGTCCGCTCAGAGGAGAGCGAGCAGAGCGGATTTTTGGTGAACACCGTCACCGTCTCCACCCCGGAGGCGGCCCGGGCCCTGGGCAAGCCCCAGGGGGTATACGTCACCGTAGAGCTGGACGGCCTGCTGCGCCGGGAGGAGGGGGCCTTTCAGCGGGCGGCGCAGGCGGTGGCCCAGGCGTTGCGCCCGCTGCTGCCGGAGAAGGGCCCGGCCCTGGTAATTGGCCTGGGTAGCCGGGCGGTGACTCCCGACCTCATCGGCCCGCTGACGGTGGACCATCTGCTGGTCACGCGGCATTTGGTGGAGCAGGTGCCCGAGCACTTCGGCCATCTGCGCCCGGTGGCCGCCGCGGCCCCCGGTGTGTTGGCCTCCACCGGCATGGAGAGCAGCCTGGTGGCCCAGGCCCTGGCCGGGGAGCTGCGCCCTGCCTGCGTCATCGCGGTGGACGCGCTGGCTTCCCGGTCGCTGGACCGGCTGTGCCGCACAGTGCAGCTGTCCGACACCGGGGTAGTGCCCGGCTCGGGGGTGGGCAACCACCGCGCGCCGCTGAACCGGGAGACCCTGGGGGTGCCGGTGCTCACCGTGGGAGCGCCCACGGTGGTGGACGGGGCCACCCTGGCCCTGGACCTGCTGGAGCGGGCGGGCCGGACGGGGACGGAGCGGGAGGAGTTGCCGGGGGGCGAGGACTTTTTCGTCACCCCCCGGGAGGTGGATGTGCGGGTGGCCGACCTGTCCAAGGTGCTGGGCTACGCCATCAGCATGGCGCTCAACCCGTCGCTGAGCGTGGAGGACCTCACAATGTTGTTGGAATAAGAAGCGCGAGCGTAGGCGCGCCGCCCCGGATGGACCGGAGCGAGGGGCAAACCCCAGGCGGGCGCAGCCCGCCGGATTTGGCCCGAGACGGAGGGAAGCCGGGGCGAACAGCGCGCCCAACACGAGCGTGACAGGGAAGCGCGAGCGTAGGCGCGCCGCCGTCCCTTCGACAATATTTCTTATTGTTTCTCATGCCCTTTTCTGCTATACTATTCCAAACAATCGGCAGGGAGGGACACGCCCATGAAGCAAAAAGTGGACAAGCTGCTGCGCCGCGCGCCGGCCCGGTTTGTGGCGGACGTGGTGGATGTCTATTTCTCCAAGCGGGTGGGCCGGGCGGCGGCGGAGCTGGCCTACTTTCTGATTCTCACCTTTTTTCCCATCATCATCTGCGTATCCGCCTTTGTCAATGAGCTGCACCTGAACCTGACCTCCATCCTGGAGGACGCCGCCGCCTTTCTCCCGGAGGGGGTGGTGGCCATTTTCCGGGAATACCTCACCTATATCGACACCAACCAGTCCACCGCCATGCTGCTGTCCGGCGCGTTTCTCACGGTGCTGTTCGCCTCCGCCGCCGTGCGGGGGCTGATGAACATCATGCACGAAATCTATGGCCGGGCCACCTTCCGCGGGGTGGGCCAGCTGGTGGCCAGCGTGCTGTTTGCCGCGCTGCTGGTGGTCACCATCTACCTGTCCCTGGCGGTGGTGGTCACGGGCAACTGGTTTTTCCACCTGCTGGGCCAGGTGCTGAAGCTGGACGGCCTGGTGGAGCGCTTCGGCACCTGGCAGTGGATGAAGTACCTGCTGCTGCTGGGCATGGTGTTTGTGTTCATTCTGCTGCTCTACCGTTTTGCGGCGCCCCTGGACAAGCCCCGCCCGCCGGTGGTGCCCGGGGCGCTGGCGGCGTCGGTGGCGCTGGCGGCGGCGTCCATGATTTTCTCCATGCTTATGAGCAACTCCACCCGGTATTCCCTCATCTACGGCTCGCTGGCGTCGGTGATTATTCTGCTGGTGTGGCTGTACCTGTGCGGCAACGTGCTGATTCTGGGCAACGTGGTCAATTACGTAATCTATACGCGGCGCAAGGAGAAGAAAGCGCGGCGGTAACGCCGCATAAAATCCGCCCCAGCCGGCACACTATTCCATACTTGGGAAGGGGGCGGACGCCATGTGGCAAATTGGGGTCTGGGAGCGGGACGAAGGGCTGGCCGAGGGAGTGAGCCGGCTGGCGCAGGGCTGCTGCGCGCTGGTGCGGGCCTGCCGCCACCCGGCGCTGCTGGCGGGGCTGGAGCTGGACCTGCTGGTGGTGTCCCCGCTGGCCTCGGGATGGGCCGGGGCGGGGACGCTGAGCTGCCGCACCGCCCTGCTCCCCGGCGGCCTGCCCGCCCTCACCCGGGCCCTGCCCGCGGGGACGGTGGTCAGCTACGGCGCTTCGGGGCGCAATACCCTCACCCTGTCCAGCCTGGACGAGGCCCGGGCCTCGGTGGCGGTGCAGCGGGAGTTCGCCGCCCTGGACGGCCGGCCGGTGGAACGGCAGGAGCTGATCCTGCCCCGGGACGGCTCCTCCCCCGACCTGCTGCTGGCCCAGGCGGGGGCGGCGCTGCTGCTGGGGAAACTGCCTTGTGAGTAGAGAAAAGCGGCCTGTGGGGCCGCTTTCTTCGTATGCAGAAATTTCTTGCGCTTTCCACTGTGATGGGTTAAAATAGGAGCACCGAGTTTTGCGAGGAGGCACATATCATGAAAAAGCGGTTCTTATCCATCCTGCTGGCCCTGGTGATGGCCCTGTCCCTGACCCTCGTCGGGCTTGCCGCCGCCCAGGACAACTACGACTACCAACCCAGCCCTGATTTCGGCACCTATTTGGGTATGCGGGATGACGGCGTGTTTGAATTTGAGATCACGGTCCCGGCCGGTGAGACCACCTATGAATACCCACTGGTCACTGGCCATTTTTATGTCACCCAGGCCAGCAGCGACACCAGCGTGGTCAGTTTCCGCGCACAGTACTTACGCGGTATCAA
This sequence comes from uncultured Oscillospiraceae bacterium, assembly GCA_948766235.1. Lineage (GTDB taxonomy): Bacteria > Bacillota > Clostridia > Oscillospirales > Oscillospiraceae > Enterenecus. The sequence goes on from CAQCFX010000018.1 coordinate 23,934, forward strand.
AGCCGGGACCGCCACCCTGGAGTATATGGTCTACAGCGATTACGGTCAGGCTCCGCACCTCAAGGCCATTGCCTATGTCACCGTAGTACCCAAGGAGGAATTTGACCCCTCGGTTAACGTGGGCTTCGCCAATGTCCAGCCTCCTGAGCCTGTGACCGCCGATCCCGAGTCTGTCCCTACCGCTTCCCTGGGGCCTGTCGCCACGCCTGAGCCCACTGCCACGCCTGAGCCCACTCCCGCCGCTACTCCTGAGCCCGCCCCCACTACCCCCGGCGCCACAAATCCCGGGGGTACGCCCAGCGGCACCGTGGCCGGGATGGATCTCCAGAAGATCTATCAGGCAATGATATCCTTAAAAAATCAATACCCGGAGGGTACAACTTGGACAAATGATAATTGGTACGGCTGGCACGGCGGTATTTATTCCGGCGGGTACGGCTGCGCAGGATTTGCATTTATGCTCAGCGACGCAGCTTTTGACAAACTTCCTGCCCGGAAGCTGACTTCGTTTGCCTTTTCCGATGTACGGGTGGGCGATATCCTGCGGATCAACAACAACACCCACAGCGTAATCGTCCTGGAAGTTTATGACGATCATGTTATAATCGCCGAAGGGAACTACAACAGGTCGGTACACTGGGGAAGGACACTGTCTGCCGCCACAGTCCAGTCCGCTGATTACCTCCTGACGCGCTATCCGGAGGAAATCCCGACCACCAACAAATTCACTGATCTGCCCGACTGGTGCCGCGACGCGGTGTCCTGGGCGGTTTACGAGGGGGTCACCACCGGAACCACACCCACCACCTTCTCTCCCGATCATACCTGCACCCATGCCATGATCCTCACCTTCCTGTGGCGCGCCGCCGGGGAGCCTACCCCCGAATATCGGACCTTCAGTGAGGAGCAATACTATACGGAGGCCGCAAACTGGGCATTCACCAGGGGCATCATTGGCAAGGATTTCGCCCCCAACGCCTACTGCACCCGTGATGACGCCGTGAAGTACATCTGGCAGGTGGTGGACAGCTGTTATTACGAAAGTAGTAACCTGCCGTTCACCGACCTCGGTTCCCTCAACAACCCGTCTGAAATTGCCTGGGCGGTGGAAAACGGCATCACCAACGGTTACGCCAACGCTGATGGAACTTTCAGCTTCCGTCCCGACAAGGTATGCACCCGCGGCGAGATCGTCACCTTCCTCCACCGGGCCTACGTCCCCTCCGCCCGCCTGACCCCTAATTGAACCCGAACGGTACGCCGCCCCCGCCCACTTTGCGGGGGCGGCCTTTTTTGCGGACGCGCTTTGCATTTTCCACACAGGCGGAGTAAAATGGAATTATCCCATTGAGAACCAACTTCAAAAAAGGAGAGAGCACACATGAGGAAAAGATTTCCGGCAATGATTCTTGCGCTGGCCCTGTGTATCGGGCTGGCCGTCCCGGTTCAGGCGGCCGCAGTCTCAGACACAGCGGGGCAAAACTTGACCCGGATAGAACAAAAAATCTACAAGGCGCTGGAGGATGCCATCCTGGCGGTTACGGCGGGAAACGAGACCAGCACCGAGGTCGACATCCCCATCATGCGCCAGGACGCCACCTGGACCGCGCAGGAGCTGGGCCTTTCCAAAATTGACAATGACAATGTTGAGGACCCATTGAACAATGTAATTGGCAAAAGCATGGATAAGGTTTTTCGCTGTCTGAAGGCGAACCACCCCTTCGAGATGTTTTGGGTCAGTAACAACTACAACTGGTCGTGGTGGCAGAAGCACACCGACAGCGAGGTCTGGCTTACAAGCCTCACCTGCTCGATTGACGTAATCAAGACCTATCAGGGCGGCAGCAGTACCACGGTAGACCCGGCAAAAATCGCCCAGGCCAAGTCAGTTGTGAAAACGGCGGAATCCATCGTCGCCGCCAACGCGGGCAAGTCCAACTACGAAAAGCTGGCGGCCTACCGGGACGAGATCTGTGCGCGGAACACCTACAACAACGATGCGAACAACGCCTTGCTGAAGGACGAGTACGCATATGGCGACCCCTGGCAGCTGATCTACATCTTTGACGACGACCCCAGCACCAACGCGCTGTGTGAGGGCTACGCTAAAGCGTTTAAATACCTGTGCGACCTGTCGGATTTTGATGGGGACGTGACCTGCTACATAGCCGAGGGCTATGGGGGTGACGAAAGGCATATGTGGAACGTAGTCCGCATGGAGGACGGCAAGTTTTACTTGGCGGACATTACCTACAGTGACAACAGCCAGATCGGGAAAGACAGCGTGTTCATGGTCAATGCGTTCGGAAATGAGGAGCGATACGTTGTTTCTGCCGGCAGCCGGCAGTATACATACACCTATCTTGAGGATCAGGAGGGTATGTTCACCGACGGCTTCCTGCCTATAAGCTCCACGCCCTATACGCCCAGCACCAACCCGCCTACCCCCGCTCCCCAATTCACCGACCTGCCCGACTGGTGCGGCGAGGAGGCCCAGTGGGCGGCGGACAACGGTATCGCCAAGGGTACCGGGGACGGTAAATTCAGCCCCGGCACGGACTGCACCCATCAGCAGATACTGACCTTCCTGTGGCGGGCGGAGGGCGAGCCCGCCGCCACCGCCAAGGCCCCCGTCACCGTTGCCGCCGACTACGCCGGCGCGGTCAACTGGGCCTATGAGGAGGGCATGATTGACCATTCTTTTGACCCCCAAGCCCCCTGCACCCGGGCCGACGCGGTGACGTACATCTGGCAGGCCTTGGGCAGCCGCAAAGCGGAAGCTGTCAGCAGCTTCACCGATATGTCCGCCGACGCGGACTGCGCCGGGGCTGTGGCCTGGGCGGTGGAGCACGAGGTCACCAACGGCTTTGCCAACGGCGATGGAACCTTCAGCTTCCGCCCCAGCCAGGTCTGCACCCGTGGGCAGATTGCCTGCTTCCTCTACCGCGCCTACGTTTAGAAGCGCCGCCGAACCGTCAACTAAACCACGCAAAAAGCCGTCTGCATATCGGACGGCTTTTTTGCGTTTTCCCTCTTTACGTCTCTGAAATGATATGATATAATTCTATAGATTAGATTGGAGGGAACAGTGTGGAAGAACTGGCCGAGCTGAAACGGCAGCTCATGCAGGCGCGGCCCGACGGTTGGGACGACCTGCCCGACATTCCGCTTTATATGGACCAGGTGGTGTCCTACCTGTCCCGGCAGATGGCCTGCTTTGGCGAAGGGGACGGGCTCACCTCCGCCATGATTAACAACTATATCAAGGACGGTCTGCTGGAGCGGGCCAACGGCAAAAAGTACGGTCAGGAGCATTTGGCCTATCTCACCGCCATCTGTGCGCTCAAGCAGGTGATGAGCGTGCGGGAGATGAAGGTGCTCACCACCGTGGGCCGGGAGATGCGGGAGCCGGAAAAGCAGTACGATTACTTCTGCAAATACCTGGACCAGGCCATGTCGGACACCGCCCACCGTCTGGACGAAAACACCACCGACCACGACCTGCCCAAGCTGGTGCTGGAGCTGGCCATGCGCAGCTATGCCAATATGCTGGCCTGCCACCAGGCGCTGGCCATCTTGGCCCAGCGCACCGGGCATGAGGATTTGCTGAAGAAAAAGAAGTGAGAAGCGCGAGCGTAGGCGCGCCGCCCCGGATGGACCGGAGCGAGGGGCAAAACCCAGGCGGGGGAGCCCGCCGGATTTGCCCCGAGACGGAGGGAAGCCGGGGCGAACAGCGCGGCCAACGCGAGCGTGACAAGTAAGAAGCGCGGAATCATCCGCGTGACAATAAAAGCCTGAAATCTGTTTTTGGAGGTACGAAACCATGAGTGACTACATTATTATTACCGATTCGTCCTGCGACCTGCCCGACAGCCTGGTCAAGGAGCTGGAGCTGGAAGTGCTCCCTCTGTCCTTCATCATGGACGGCAAGACCTATCGGAATTATCCGGATAACCGGGAGATGGCCCCTGAGGAGTTTTACAACAAGGAAAAAGAGGGCATTATGGCCACCACCAACGCCGTCAACGTGGGCGAAGCCAGCGACGCCATTGAGGCGGTGCTCAAGCAGGGGAAGGACGTGCTGGTGCTGGGCTTCTCCTCGGGCCTGTCCACCACCTACAACTCCTTTAAAATCGCCGCGGAGGAGCTGGCGGAGAAGTACCCCGAGCGCAAGGTGTACGCCGTGGATACCCTGTGCGCATCCCTGGGCCAGGGGATGCTGGTGTACCAGGCGGCCAAGCTGCGCCAGCAGGGCAAGAGCATTGAGGAGGTTCGGGACTGGGCGGAGCAGAACAAGCTCAGACAGTGCCACTGGTTCACCGTCAATGACCTGTTCTTCCTGAAGAAGGGCGGCCGGGTGTCCGCCGCCACCGCCGTGGTGGGCACCATGCTTCAGATTAAGCCGGTGATGCACGTGGACAACGAGGGCCATCTGATTAAGGTGGACACCGCCCGGGGCCGCAAAGCGTCCCTGAACGCCCTGGTGGACAAGGTGGGCGAGCTGGGGGAGGACCCCGCGTCCCAGACCATGTTTATCAGCAACAGCGATTGCCTGGAGGACGCCCAGTACGTGGCCGATGAGATTAAGAAACGCTACGGCACCAAGGAGATTATCATCAACTCCATTGGCCCCGTGATTGGCGCCCACACCGGGCCGGGCTGCGTGGCGCTGTTCTTCACCGGCAAGCACAGATAACGTTCCCCGCAAGGGGGAGAGGGGCCGGCCTGTAGAGAGGCCTCCAGCCAGCCATTTTCAAACGTGTCAGTCCAGCGCCGCTTCCCGCCACGGGGAGCGGCGCTTTTTTGCTGCCAAAATTTTTTGCGGGTCCCCTATTGACAAATGAGCACAGATTGTCTATACTGTGTATATCGTATATATACAAAATATCGGGGCCGCTGACGAGCGGAACCGAAACGAGGTGTACCATGGACATCATCATCAGCAATTCTTCCGGCGTGCCAATCTATGAGCAGATTGTGCGCCAGCTGAAAGGGCTCATCCTTTCCGGCGCGCTGCCCGAGGGCGAGGCCCTGCCCTCCATGCGGCTTTTGGCCCGGGACCTGCGCATCTCCGTCATCACCACCAAACGGGCCTATGAGGAGCTGGAGCGGGAGGGCTTTCTCACCACCGTCCCCGGCAAGGGCTGCTTCGTGGCGGCCCAGAACCGGGAGACCCGGCGGGAGGCCGTGCTGTGCCAGGTCGAGGAGCATCTGTCCCAGGCGGTGGACGCGGCGAAAGCCGGGGCCGTGGGCCTGGACGAGCTCACCGAAATGCTCAACACATTGTATAATGAGGAATGACTTATGACAAATTGTATTGAAATCAAGGGCCTTGTCAAAGAATACAAGACCTTTACCCTGGGGCCTATCGACCTCAAGGTCCCCGGCGGGTCCATCCTGGGCCTCATCGGGGAGAACGGGGCGGGCAAGACCACCCTGATCAAGTCCATGCTGGGCATCACCCGGCCCACCGCCGGGGCGGTGAAGCTGCTGGGCACCAACCCGGACCGGGCCAAGGAGGACATCGGCATTGTGCTGGACGACTGCTTCTTCTCCGAGTACCTGCGGGTGCGGGACGTGGAGACGGTGCTGTGCCGGGTGTTCAAGTCCTGGGACAAGGGGCTGTACCGGGACTATCTGG
>CAQCFX010000019.1 GCA_948766235.1 uncultured Oscillospiraceae bacterium
GAAGCGGGAGATTGAGGAGTGCATGAGCGAGTGCCCCTGCCCCGAGTGCCGGGGGCGGCGGCTCAAGCGGGAGGCCCTGGCCGTCACCGTGGGGGGCAGCTCCATCCACGAGTTCTGCGAGAAGCCGGTGGACGAGGCCCTGGCCTTTTTGGACACCGTCACCCTCACCGACACCCAGACCATGATTGCCGACCAAATTTTGAAGGAGATTCGCTCCCGGCTGGGCTTTTTGAAGTCGGTGGGCTTGCAGTACCTGACGCTGACCCGTCAGGCGGGCACCCTGTCCGGCGGGGAGAGCCAGCGCATCCGGCTGGCCACCCAGATTGGCTCCTCCCTCATGGGGGTGCTGTATATCCTGGACGAGCCGTCCATCGGCCTGCATCAGCGGGACAACGATTTGCTGCTGGGCACCCTGAAGCATCTGCGGGATTTGGGCAACACCCTCATTGTGGTGGAGCACGACGAGGACACCATGCGCGCGGCCGACTACATCGTGGACATCGGCCCCGGCGCGGGGGTGAACGGCGGACAGGTGGTGGCCTGCGGCACCGCCCAGGAGGTGATGGACACCCCCGGCTCCGTCACCGGCGACTATCTGGCGGGGCGGAAGAAGGTGCCCGTCCCCGCCCAGCGCCGGAAGGGGAACGGCCACCTGCTCACCGTGCGGGGGGCGGCGGAGAACAACCTGCGCCACATCGACGTGAGCTTCCCCCTGGGGACGTTCATCGCCGTCACCGGCGTGTCCGGGTCGGGCAAGTCCTCCCTGGTGAACGAAATCCTCTATAAGCGCCTGGGCGCGGAGCTCAACCGCACCAAGGCCCGCCCCGGCAAGCACGACGGCATGGAGGGCATCGAATTTCTGGACAAGGTCATCGCCATCGACCAGTCCCCCATCGGCCGCACCCCCCGCTCCAACCCCGCCACCTACACGGGGCTGTTCAACGACATCCGGGAGCTGTTCGCCTCCACCCAGGACGCGAAAACCCGGGGCTACGGCCCCGGCCGGTTCTCCTTCAACGTCCGGGGCGGCCGGTGCGAGGCCTGCTCCGGGGACGGGCTTTTGAAGATTGAGATGCACTTCCTGCCGGATATCTACGTTCCCTGCGAGGTGTGCAAGGGCAAGCGCTACAACCGGGAGACCCTGGAGGTGCGCTACAAGGGCAAGAACATCCACGAGGTGCTGGAGATGACGGTGGAGGAGGCCCTGCCCTTCTTCGAGAACCTGCCCAGGCTGAACAAGAAGATCCAGACCCTGAAGGACGTGGGCCTGGGGTATGTGAAGCTGGGCCAGCCCTCCACCACCCTGTCCGGCGGCGAGGCCCAGCGGCTGAAGCTGGCCACCGAACTGGCCAAGCACGCCACGGGCCGCACCATCTATATCCTGGACGAGCCCACCACGGGCCTGCACACCGCCGACGTCCACCAGCTGGTGGAGGTGCTCCAGCGGTTTGTGGACAAGGGGAATACGGTGGTGGTGATAGAGCATAATCTCGATGTCATCAAGACCGCGGACTATATCATCGACCTGGGGCCCGAGGGCGGCTCCGGCGGCGGCAGCGTCGTCTGTACGGGGACGCCCGAGGAAGTGGCGGAGCACCCCGGGAGCTACACGGGGAAATACCTGAAAAACGTTTTGGAAACGAGCTGAGGACCCAATGGAATTGAATCTACAGTGGCTGACGCAGACCTTTTCGGGGGAGTTCCTGCTCACGATGCTGGTATCTATGATTCCGGTGGTGGAGCTGCGGGGCGGTATCCCCTTCGGCGTTGGGGTGGGGCTGCCGGTGTGGGCGGCGTTTTTGGCGGCCGTCATCGGCAACCTGATTCCCGTGCCGTTTATCATCGTCTATATCCGCCGGATTTTCCAGTGGATGCGCCGGCGCCTGCCCAAGCTGAACCGCCTGGTGGATCGCCTGGAGCGAAAAGCCCACCTGAAAGGGCGGCGGGTGAACAAATACAAGTACCTGGGCCTGGCCGTTTTCGTGGCCATCCCCCTGCCGGGCACCGGGGCGTGGACGGGCTCGCTGGCGGCGGCCTTTTTGGATATGCCGCTGCGCAAGGCCATCCCCTCGGTGGTGGCGGGGGTGCTGACGGCGGGCGCGGCCATCAGCATTTTGACCTACGGGGTCGTCAATCTGTTTTAGAAGCGCGGAGAAGCGGACAGCGAGGGAGCTTGGACCGGAGCGAGGAGAAAAGCCCAGGGCCAACGAAGTTGGGCCGGGTTTTGTCCGAGACGGAGGGAAAGCGACCGAGCGTTGTGGCCGCTTCGCAGCGTGACAAGGAAAGAAGGAATCCCCATGTATCTCTATTTGGTTCGCCACGGCCAGTCGGTGGGCAATGAAAAGCAGCTCTTTTTCGGGGTGCGGGATTACCCGCTCACCGCCCTGGGCCGGGAACAGGCCCGGCAGGCGGCGGACAAGCTGCGGGAGGTGGAATTTACCCGCTGCGCGGCCAGCGACCTCAGCCGCGCCTGGGACACCGCCCTCATCTGCACCGAGGGCAGGGGGGTGGCGGTGGAGCCCTGCCCCGCCCTGCGGGAGCAGGATATGGGCGCATTGGAGGATTTGACGTGGGCGCAGGCGGAGAAGCTGTGCGGCGCCTTGGTGGGCCATCTGCTGGCCGACTGGTTCCACACCACGCCGCCCGCCGGAGAGAGCCCGGCCCGGATGCTTCAGCGGGTGGGAAGCTGTGTGGACGAGATCATCGCCCGGGGAGAGGACACCCTGCTGGCGGCCCACAACGGCTCGCTGTCCCTGGTGCTGTACCATCTGGGTCTGATTGAGGAGAAGAACCTGCTTCAGCACGGCTGGTTTTTCAAGCATGGGACCTACTCCGCCGTCCGGGTGGATGAGGACGGGGCGGAGCTTGTGTGCTTCAATCGGTGACAAAAACGCGCCTTCGGCCATAGAATGGCCCAGGAGGTGGCGAAATGACGCAGATGGTTCAATTTATCGCGGTTTTGCTGGCGGCCTTTGGCATGGTGAGCGTGCTCTGGCTGGCGCTGGGGGCGCTGGTGCTGCCGGGGGGCGGCGCCGGGCGCATCGTGATTGACGCCCAGGGAGACGGCGAGGGCCTGGAGCAGGCCGTGAAGGCGGCGATGTGGCTGCTGCGCACCGGGCTGTGGCGGGGCGCGGTGGTCATTGAGGACGCGGGGCTGACCGAGGAGGGCGCGGCGCTGGCCCGGGCCCTGGCGGAGGAGACCGGCGTTGTGTTCACCGGGGACGCGCCGGACCGCGTGTGACCGGCCGGATGTTTCACGTGAAACGTTAGTTCTATCAAACGCAAAAGAAATGAGGAATGCGACATGGAAGTGAAGGAAGCCCTGGCCAAGCTGGCCGAGCTGCAAAAAAAGCTGTACGCCTACCAGGCGGCGGACTCCGCGCTGTACCTGGACGGTACCACCGTGGCCCCCAAGGACACCGCCGAGGGCCGGGGGGTGGCCCTGGGCATTTTGGCCGGGGAGCGGCACAAGCTGTTCTCCGCCCCCGAGGTTGGGGAGCTGCTGGACTTTTTGTGGGAGCGCAAAGACGAGCTGGACCAGCTCCACCGCCGTCAAGTGGAGGAGCTGCGCCGGTCCTACGCCCAGCTCAAGCGCATCCCGGCGGAGGAGTATATGGAGTATGCCATGCTCACCAACCAGGCCAGCGACGTGTGGCATAAGGCCAAGGAGCAAAACGATTTTGAGCTGTTCCGCCCGGTGCTGGAAAAGCTGGTGGCCTTCAACATCAAGTTCGCCGGGTACTACGACAGCACCAAGGCCCCCTACGACGCCCTGCTCAACGAGTACGAGCGGGGGGTGGACACGGCCTATTTGGACAAATTCTTCGCCACCCTTCGGGAGCGCATCGTCCCCCTGCTCCGCGCGGTCATGGAGAAGGAGCAGCCCGACGACAGCTTCCTGCACCGGCACTACCCCGCGGAGCAGCAGCGGAAGTTCTCCGACTATCTCATGGAGGTGCTGGGGCTGGACCGGGCCCACTGCACCATCGGGGAGACGGAGCACCCCTACACCCTGGAGTTCAACAACAAGGACGTGCGGATTACCACCCACTACTTTGAAAACGACGTGGGCAATTCCATGTACTCCGTGATTCACGAGGGGGGCCACGCCAAGTATGAGCTGGGCATCCGGGACGAGGTGCAGTACACCTGCCTGGCCGGGGGTGTGTCCATGGGGGTGCACGAGAGCCAGTCCCGGTTCTATGAGAATCTGATTGGCCGCTCCCTGCCCTTCATCCAGGCTGTTTTCCCGAAGATGCAGGAGTTCTTCCCGGAACAGCTCTCAGACGTGACCGCCGAGCAGTTCTACCGGGCGGTGAACAGGGTCCAGCCCTCCCTCATCCGCACCGAGGCGGACGAGCTGACCTACTGCCTGCACGTCATGGTGCGCTATGAGATTGAAAAGCAGCTGATCGGCGGCACGCTGCCGGTGAAGGACGTGCCCGAGACCTGGAACCGGCTGTACAAGGAGTATCTGGGGGTGGATGTGCCCGACGACAGGCGCGGCTGCCTTCAGGACAGCCACTGGTCGGGCGGGGCCTTCGGCTATTTCCCCTCCTACGCCCTGGGCAGCGCCTACGGCGCCCAGATGCTGCGCAATATGGAGGCGGAGATAGACGTATGGGGCCCCGTCTCCAAGGGGGACTTGTCCGGCGTGTCCGCATGGCTGGGGGAGAAGGTCCACCAGTTCGGCGGCCTGCTGGAGCCTGCCGACGTGGTGAAAAACGCCTGCGGCGGCTTTGACCCCGCGGTGTTCGCGGAGTATCTGGAGAAGAAGTACGCCGCCCTCTACGAACTGTGAGGCGGGCCATGGAAGCAAATCTGGAACAGATTACCGCCCAGGCCCGCGCCGCGGCGGCGGAGCTGCTGGACGCCGCCGGGCTGAAGCCGGGGGACATTTTCGTGGTGGGCTGCTCCTCCTCCGAGGTGCTGGGCGGACGCATCGGCAAGGCGTCCAGCCGGGAGGCGGCCCAGGCGGTGCTGGAGGGGATTTACCCCCTGCTGCGGGAGCGGGATATCTTTCTGGCCGCCCAGTGCTGCGAGCACCTGAACCGGGCGCTGGTCATGGAGGCCGGCTGCGCGGAGAAGTACGGCTATGACCCGGTGTGCGTGGTGCCCCAGCCCCACGCGGGCGGCTCCTTTGCCGCGGCGGCTTGGGCGGCGTTCCGGCGTCCCGCGGCGGTGGAGCATATCCGGGCCCACGCGGGGCTGGACATCGGCGGCACCCTGATTGGGATGCACCTGCGGGAGGTGGCGGTGCCCGTGCGGCTGAGCCTTTCCCGCATCGGACAGGCCGGGCTGCTGTGCGCCCGGACCCGGCCCAAATATATCGGCGGGAGCAGGGCGGCATACGGATAGGGAAAAGGACCGGCTTAGGCCGGTCCTTTTCCTCGTTTTCAGGGCACATTGCAAGAAAGAGGGAGGAAAATGCAATTTGATATTGACAGCGGCAGGGAAGGTCTGTATAATATCGGTATGAATTTAAACTGCCGGCAAATGGTGTGAATGAAACCGGCAGGGCTCTTGCAAATTGTAAAAATGGGTCTGTCCGGGAACGCGGCGGGCGCGAGGCCCAAGGCGTTTTTATTACGGTCAGGCGGTTTAGCGCTATACAGCGCTGAACGGGGGCGCGCCCCCGTTCGCCGTTTTCCCAAAGGGAAAACGGAAGGCCCCCGCCGTGCGGCGGGGGAATCATCCCGGTTTAACCTGAGCAGGAGGGCGGCAGCCATCCGTTTTGTTCGGTTAAATATATAAAAATTGAGGAGGATAAATAATGAAGAAGTTTCTCAGCTTAGTGCTGGCGCTTGCTATGGTCTTCAGTCTGGCCGCCTGCGGCGGCAGCCCGGCGGCCAACAGCAACCCGCCCGCCGACAACAGCAGCGCGCCCAGCGAGAACGGCGGCGAGCCTGCTGGCTTCACCCCGGTCACCTATGACTACGAGACCCTGTACAACGAGAACCTGGGTGAGTTCTACACTCTGTATATGAAGGCCAAGGAGGCCGGCAGCGTCTCTGAGCGCTGGGCCATGATGGCCGTGGCCGAGGCCAAGCTGATGTCTACCGGCGCGGTGTCTCTGACCCACTCCCGCGGCGGCAACTACGCCATCTCCCGCGTGGCCGGCCGCACCGTCACCGGCGTGCTGTACGGCAACGACTCTGACCGCAGCCACCAGGCCGTGGTGTGCAACGAGTTCATCCGCTCCGAGGACCAGGCCGAGCTGCGCTCCATGTGGAACGAGCTGCACGGCACCGGCACCTTCCTCCAGGCCGCTAAGGACTACCTGACCGAGCAGGGCTACACCTTCCGCGACACCTATGGCTACACCTACGCCACCGACCCCACCACCTTTGACATTTTCGCCACCTCCCAGCAGACCGACACCGAGCCCGTGGTGCAGACCTACGACGGCCTGATGGAGTATGACTGCGAGAACGTGCTTCAGCCCGCCCTGGCCACCGAGATGACCATGAGCGACGACGGCCTGAAGTACACCTTCAAGATTCGCGAGGGTCAGATTTGGGTGGACAACCAGGGCCGTAAGGTCGCCGACGTGAAGGCCGACGACTGGGTCGCCGGTATGCAGCACCTGTTTGACGCCAAGGGCGGCCTGCAGTCCCTGCTGTTCGGCATCATCGAGAACGCCTATGAGTACGCCAACGGCGAGACCACCGACTTTGAGCAGGTGGGCGTGAAGGCTCTGGACGAGTACACCCTGGAGTACACCCTGGCCGCGCCCTGCGCCTACTTCCCCACCATGCTGGGCTACTCCCTGTTCGCCCCCCTGAGCCGCGACTTCTATGAGTCCCAGGGCGGCAAGTTCGGCCAGGACTACAACGCTGCCGACCCCTCCTACAACTACGGCAAGGCTCCCGAGAACATTGCCTACAATGGTCCCTACCTGATGACCAGCTACACCGACCACAACAGCATCATCTACAAGGCCAACGACAGCTACTGGAATCCCGACAATGTGACCTGCAAGAACCTGGTGTGGTACTACAACGACGGTTCCCAGGCCACCAAGGCCTATGAGGACGCCAAGGCCGGCGTCACCAACGGCTGCGGCCTGACCGCCAACATCCTGGAGCTGGCCCGCACCGAGACCACCGACATCATCGGTGAGGACGGCAACCCCCTGAGCTACTTCGACGCCTATCACTACAACAGCGCCACCGACGCCACCACCTTCATGGGCTTCTACAACCTGGCGCGTCTGGGCTTCAGCAACTTCAACGATGACTCCCGCATGGTCTCTCCCCAGGAGCACGGCTCCGCCGACGCTGTCCGCGAGGCGATGGAGAACGAGACCGGCGAGTACACCACCGACATTGAGGATACCGCCGCCCGCACTCACGCGGCCATGAACAACCAGAACTTCCGTCTGGCTCTGACCTTCGCCCTGGACCGCGGCGCCTATAACGCCGTGCAGTACGGCGAGGAGCTGAAGTACGTCAACCTGCTCAACACCATCGTTCCCGGCAACTTCGTGTACCTGGAGGAGGAAGTGACCATCGACATCGACGGCACCTCCAAGACCTTCCCCGCCGCCACCTCTTACGGCGAGGTCATGCAGGCCGCCCTGGAAATTTTCGGCATCAACGCCAAGGTGTGGGACGAGGAGCTGGGCAGCAGCCAGGGCTTCGACGGCTGGTATGACGTGAACCAGGCCAAGAGCTATATGGAGGCCGCCATTGAGGAGCTGGCCGCCCAGGGTGTGGTGATCGACGCTGAGCACCCCATCGAGGTGGACTACGCCTTTGCCTCCGACATCGACGTGTTCAACAACCAGGCCAACGTGGTGAAGCAGTGCATGGACGCCGCCTTTGAGGGCAAGGTCCAGGTGAACCTGGTGGGCGGTTCCTCCGACGACGTGTCCTACGCCGCCTATCAGCCCAACAACGGCTACGAGATGAACTACGACCTGTCTCACCAGACCGGCTGGGGCCCCGACTACGGTGACCCTGCCACCTGGCTGGACTGCTTCCTGCCCTACGGCGACGGTTATATGACCACCAGCCTGGGCCTGTGGCACAACTAATCCCCGCTTGAGAGCGAAAGAGACTTTATAAATACTGCGCGTGCAGGAGAATGGTGCGTGCCATTCTCCTGCACGCATATTGGGGCGTGAACGAATCATGGGAAAATACCTGGTTAAACGTATCCTCCGCGGTCTGCTGTCCGTTATCGCCGTGGTGATTATCGTCATGGTGTTAATCTACACGCTGATGGGGCGTGACAGAGTCTTTGCCGGCGACGCCGCCTATGTGAAGCTGGGCAGCAATGAGAAGGAGGCGTACCGCTACTCCAAGTGGGAGGAATACGGCTATCTGGACTATGTAACCTATGCCGAGTATCTGCTGGACCTGGTGGCCGACGGCGAACTGGACGAGGACACCCGCGCCAAAGCGGTGGGCATCGGCAGAACTGCGGACAAGGACTCTGAGCTTACCCAGGAATATGTGCAGAAGTTCACGCAGTTCTATGAGGAGCAGGGCTACACGGTGGTGCGCCTGGAGGCCAAGCTCCAAGGCAACCGCCTCATTAAGGGCGGCCAGCAGCAGCTGTTTGCTTACCGGGACCGTCCGCTGTTCAACCGGGTGGTGGAGTATTTCACCGGCTTGGTTACCTTTGACAACATCCATTATGTGGAGGAGGATATACAGGACCGGGGCCTCTCCTTCACTTGGTTTGACCCGCTGTACGGCGGAGATAAGTTTGCCCCGGCCATCATCGGCAACGGTACCTTCCACAAGTATCTGCTCTATGTGGACGGCACCTTCCCCTATATCCATCAGAATTTTGCCACCATTAACCTGGGAACCTCCTATACGGTAAACCGCGGGGTAGACGTGTTTACCACCATGGGGGCCAGCCAGGGTCCGTATGTGCTCTCCACCGTCACCTTCCCCACGGGCCTGGTGGAGCAGAGCGCGGACGATTTGCATACCGCCACCTATCTGCCCGGCTCCCAGGCGGCAAACGCCGTCAACGCGGAGCGATTTACCGACGATTACACCAATGTGCAGACGGTGAAGGGGGCCATGTCCAAGGTGGGCTTCTCCTTCGTCATCGGCATCATTGCCTCAGTGCTGGCCTATTTCTTGGGGCTGCCTTTGGGCGTGCTTATGGCGCGGAAGAAGGATAAGCTCATTGATAAGCTGGGCACGATGTATATTATTTTCCTGATCGCGGTGCCCTCGCTGGCCTATATCTTCATCTTTAAGGCCATCGGCGGTTCCCTGTTCGGCCTGCCCACCACCTTCGATATGTCGGCGGCCAACAAGCTGATGTTCATTCTGCCTGTCGTGTCGCTGGCGCTGCCCTCTGTGGCCAACCTGATGAAGTGGCTGCGCCGGTATATGATTGACCAAATGAACTCGGACTACGTGAAATTTGCCCGGTCCGGCGGCCTGTCGGAGGGGGAGATTTTCACCAAGCACATTCTGAAAAACGCGGCGATACCCATTATTCACGGCATACCGGGCACTATTTTGGGCGCTATGACCGGCGCTATCATCACGGAGCGCGTGTACGTGGTTCCCGGCGCCGGCAACCTGCTCACCGAGGCCATCAACAAGTATGACAACGGTGTGATTGTGGGCGTGGCTTTGTTCTACGCGCTGCTGTCGGTGGTGTCCATCATTTTGGGCGATATTCTCATGGCCACGGTGGACCCGCGAATTTCGTTCTCGACGAAGGATAGGTGAGAGCTATGGAGCATGATCTGAGTAAATTGGGCATGACGGAGAAGGAGCTGTTCTCCTTCCACGACCACAGCGAGCTGGAGTCGGAAAAGATTACCGCGCCCCGCTACTCCTATTGGCAGTCTGTGTTCCGCGTGTTTTTCCGAAAGAAAATCAATATCGTTATTTTGGGGGTTCTGGCGGTGCTGATTCTGTTTGCCTACCTGTACCCCACCTTCTCCGACTACGACCGGTTTGGGCAGCTGCTCAATCCCAACGCCAAGCATCTGCGCCCCTCTGCGGCCATCCAGCAGTTCGGCTTTTCCATCAAGTGGATTCTGGGCACCGGCGCGGCGGGCAACTCCACCTTTGACGCCATCTGGACCGGCGCGCAGATTTCCATCTCGCTGGCCTTTATCTGCGCCGCAATCAATATGACCATTGGCGTGGTGGTGGGCGCCATCTGGGGCTTCTCCAAAAAAGTGGACATGGTCATGATGGAAATCTACAACATCATCGGCAACGTGCCCTCCATTTTGTTTACCGCCGTGATGGTGATGCTGTTCACCGCCACCTTCTGGACGCTGGTGCTGGCCTTGACCATCACAGGCTGGCTGTTCATCGCTGCTTTTATCCGCACCCAGGTGGTCATCATCCGGGACCGGGAGTATAACCTGGCCTCCCGGTGCCTGGGCACCTCCACGGTAAAGATTGCCATCAAGAACATTCTGCCCTTCATGACCTCCGTAATCGTGACGCTGCTGGCCACCGAGATTCCGTCCTACATCTCCTCCGAGGTGTTCCTGGCCTACATCGGCCTGGGTATGAGCGAGATGTCTTTGGGCCGGCTGATTTACGAGGCGGAGAGCGCCATGGTCACCCCCGGCTGGGAGTTTGAGTTCTGGAGCCCCGTGGCCATCTCGGCGATTATCTCCGTGGTGCTGTATGTGGTGGGGCAGAATCTGGGCGACGCTTCCGACCCGAGAACGCATATGTAAGGGGTGGCGGCTATGGAAGAAAAGAAAGTATTGCTGTCCATTAAGGACCTGGACGTAAAATTCAACGTCCGCGGCAGAACGCTGACCGCCATCCGCGGCATCTCGCTGGATATCTATGAGAACGAGTCCATCGCCATCGTGGGCGAGTCCGGCTCGGGCAAGTCCGTGTTTACCAAGACCTTTGCGGGAATGCTGGATTCCAACGGCTTCATCAGCAACGGCTCCATCATCTTCAATGACGATGAGCTGGCCGACACGGTGGTCAAGGTGGATTCCCAGGCCAGGCGCATGATGAGCAGGGCCAAGGCGAAGCTGGACGAGTACTCCCACCTGGAGCTGGGTTCGGCCACCTACCGCCAGATTCTGGAGCTGGAGCAGGAGAAAAAGGCCCGCGGCGGCCTGAGCGGCCAGGAGGTGGAGGAGGCGGAAGCGCAGCTGCGGGATTTGCAGCACGAGCGCACCGACCTTTTTAACCTGAAGCAGACCTATGACCCCGTGAAGGATAAGGCCAAAATTCAGGAGACGGCCCGGGCCATCAAGGAGTACGACGCCAAGATTAAGCAGCTCAAGGCGCACAGCGAGCAGCTGGCCCGGGAGAAGAAGCGCGAGGCGGAGCACGACGAGGCGTACAATAAGCGCTACGCTGAGCGCATGGCCAAGCTCCAGGCCCAGTACGACCAGGAGATCAAGGGAGAGGTATCCCAGGAGGCCCTGGCCCGCAACGAGATCCTGGCCAAGGAGATTTATCTGTCCGTGGGGCGCTACGGGCTGAAAAAGAGAATCCAGCTGTCCAACGCTCTGCTGAAGGCGCTGAAAAAGGCGATGCAGCTGGGTGTGGACATTGACGACGATGCCCAGCGCAACGCCGTGTTTGACAACGTGGCCTTCCGGGTGCGCTACCTGGACGAGACGCCGGAGCAGCTGCATGGCATCTGCGTGCTCAACCTGGCCAACGTGAAGTATTCCAAGGACTGGAGCAAAATCCGGGGCCGCCGCATTGCCACGGTGTTCCAGGACCCCATGACCTCCCTGAACCCCATTATCACCATCGGCAAGCAGATTACCTCCATCATCCTCAAGCATCAGGACTGCACGGAGGCGGAGGCCCGGCGCCGTGCGCTGGATTTGATGCGGAAGGTGGGCATTCCCAATGCCGCCGCCCGCTTCGACGACTACCCCTTCCAGTACTCCGGCGGTATGCGCCAGCGCATCGTCATTGCCATCGCCCTGTCCTGTCAACCCAAAATCCTGATTTGTGACGAGCCCACCACCGCCTTGGACGTCACCATTCAGGCCCAGATTTTGCAGCTCATCAAGGACCTGCAAAAGGAGTTCAACTATACCATCGTCTTCATCACCCATGACCTGGGCGTGGTGGCCAACGTGGCCGACCGGGTCGCGGTGCTCTACGCCGGCCAGGTCATTGAGCTGGGCAGCGTGCGGGAGGTCTTCTATGACCCCCGCCATCCGTACACCTGGGCGCTGCTGTCCTCCCTGCCCCAGCTGGCGCAGAAGAATACCAAGCTGTACTCCATCACGGGTACGCCTCCCTCTCTGTATAACGCCATCGTCGGCGACGCCTTCGCGCCGCGCAATCCCTACTGCCTGCAAATCGACACCATGGTGGAGCCGCCCATGTTCCAGGTCAGCGAGACCCATTTCGCCAAAACCTGGCTGCTGGACCCCCGCGCGCCCAAGGTCGATAAGCCGGAGAGCATTGAGAATATCCATGAGAAGCTGATGGCAGCATTCAACATATAGGGAGGGTCGGATCGTGAGTCAAGAGAAAGCCAATGAGGTCCGCGCCGCCAAGCTCCCGGAGCACGGGCCTCTGGATGAGAACGGCAGGGAAATCCTGCTGTCACTGAAGAACGTTGATATTACCTTCGGCAAGGGCGACGCCGCCGTGCGCGCCGTGCAGGACGCCACCTTTGACATCTACAAGGGGGAGACCTTCTCCCTGGTGGGCGAGTCCGGCTCGGGCAAGACCACGGTGGGCCGGGCGGTCATCCGGGTGAACCCGCTGGCCGGCGGCGAGATTCTCTATAAGGGCGTGCGCATTTCGGGGAAGATTCCCCGCGCCCTGGACCGGGAGGTTATCCGCAACATCCAGATGGTATTTCAGGACCCGGCGGCGTCGCTGAACGAGCGCGCCACGGTGGACTATATCATCTCGGAGGGTTTGTATAATTTCCACCTGTTTAAGAACGAAGCGGACCGGGTGCACAAGGTAGAGACCATGATTGAGGAGGTGGGCCTGCTCCCCGAGCACCTCACCCGCTATCCCCACGAGTTCTCCGGCGGCCAGCGCCAGCGCATCGGCATCGCCCGGGCCATGGTCATGGAGCCGGAGCTGGTGGTGGCGGACGAGCCCATCTCCGCGCTGGACGTGTCCATCCGCGCCCAGGTGCTCAACCTGATGAAGAAGTTCCAGGAGGAGAAGGGCATCACCTACCTGTTCATCGCCCACGACCTGTCCGTGGTGCGCTTCATCTCCGACCGCATCGGCGTCATTTACAAGGGGCGCATTGTGGAGGTAGCGGAGGCGGAGGAGCTGTTTAACTATCCCCTGCATCCCTACACCCACTCGCTGATTTCCGCCATCCCGATTCCGGACCCGGAGCTGGAAAAGAACAAGATTCTGTTCACCTATGACCCCTCCGTCCACGACTATTCGGAGGATAAGCCGGAGTTTGTGTGCGTCGGCCACGACCACTATGTCTACGGCAACAAGAAGGAGATTGAGCGGTACAAGGCCATCCGGGACAGCAATATTCCGGTGAAGCCGGTGAAGATTGCCGACCCCAACGACCCGGAGGCCCAGCGCGGCCGGCAGCAGGACGAGGCGGACGTGGACGCGGAGAACTTCCTGATTCATCCCACCCACGACACGGGCAGCATTTGGTATAAGATACTCTCCTTCCTGCTGCCCATTCTGGGGCTGATTGCCGCCGCTGTATTCAAGCACTTTAACCATACCCGCAATCAGAAGGCCTGCTTCCGCGGCGCCATCGCGGGGCTGATTGTCCTTGGGGTGATTGTGGTATTATTCCTGCTGCTGCTGGTACTGGCGGTGATTTGAGTTGAGGCGGACGGCCAAGGACAACCGGGACCTGCCCCATCCCAGGCCGGTAGAGAAGATTGAGCTGTCTGAGCGCGGCGCGGGGCTGCGGCTGATTGTGGTGCTGGTGCTGATTGCGGCGGCGGGCGTGGCGTTTGCCGCCGGGGTCAACGAACTGTTCACGCCCCAGACGGGGTGGCAGACCATCCAGGTCAACGCCTCGGCGGGACCCACCTGCGGGGACGAGTTCGTCTTCCTGTACGACCTGGGCAGCAGCGGCGCTGTGCTGCGGGCGGAGAGCCGGGAGGTAACGGATTTGTATTCCCAGGCCTGCCGGAAGGCCTTCCAGCTGTTTCACACCGTGGAGAGCTTTGAGGGCGTCACCAACCTGCGGGATATCAATTTGCACCCCAACGAGACGCTGACGGTGGATGAAGCGCTCTACCGCGCCTTTGAGACGGTGCAGCGAAGCGGCGACCGCACCGTTTACCTGGGGCCGGTCTATGCCCGCTATGGCGATTTGTTTCACTGCACGGACGAGAGCCAGCTGCTGGACTTTGACCCGTATCTCAGCAATGAGGTGCGGGAGAGCTACGCCGCCGACGCCGCCTTTGCCCGCGACCCCCAGGCCGTTGATATGCGCCTGCTGGGAAATGGTCAGGTGTGTCTGTATGTGTCGGAGGAGTACCTGGCCTATGCCGGCCGTGAGGGAATCGACACATTCCTGGATTTTGGGTGGCTGAAAAACGCCTTTATCGCCGACTATCTGGCGGACGTGCTGGCGGAAAACGGGTATACCAGCGGTTCCATTTCCAGCTATGACGGCTTCAGCCGCTGTCTGGACGGCCGGGGCATGACCTACGCCCAGAATATTTACGACCGGGTGGACGGGGTGATTTATCCCGCTGCGGTGATGGAATACGCCGGGCCGATGAGTATTGTCAGTCTGCGCAGCTACCCCATCAGCGAGCAGGACGGGGAGCGGTTTTACCGGCTGAACAGCGGCGAAATCCGCACCATGTACCTGGACCCGGCGGACGGGCTGTGCAAGAGCGCGGCCCAGGACCTGCTGTGCTATTCCCAGACGGCGGGCTGCGCTGAGACGGCGCTGCGGGCCGCCGGCGTCTATGTGGCGGAGGCCCTGGACGCCCAGGCCGTGAAGGGCCTGGTGGACGAGGGTGTGTACTGTGTCTACAGTGAGGACCGGGTGCTGTACGCCACGGACCCGGAGCTGACGCTGACTGAGCTGTATCAGACAGACAGCGTGGCCTATCGGGTAGAGCTTTATTAGACGGCGGCCCCGCGGCAGATTGCCGCGGGGCCGTTTTTGCGCGCGCCCCATCTTCGATAGGGACCCCAAAGGAGCGCAAGAAAAATGCCGCCCGAATGGGCGGCATTTTGAAAACGGAGCAGTAAGCTCAGCGCTTGCTGAACTGGGGGGCGCGGCGGGCGGCTTTCAAACCGTACTTCTTGCGCTCCTTCATGCGAGGGTCGCGGGTGAGGAAGCCGGCGGCCTTCAGGGCGGGGCGGAACTCGGGGTCCATTTCCAGCAGGGCGCGGGAAATGCCGTGGCGCAGAGCGCCGGCCTGGCCGGACACGCCGCCGCCGGTGACGGTGGCGGTGATATCCACGCGGCCCAGGGTGCCGGTGGTGTTCAGGGGCTGGCGGACCACCATTTTCAGGGTCTCCAGACCGAAGTACTCGTCAATGTCGCGGCCGTTGATGGTGATGGAGCCGGTGCCGCCGGGAAACAGGTGGACGCGGGCCACGGAGGACTTCCGGCGGCCGGTGCCGTAATGATAAGGCTTCTTGCTCTTGTACATATTCCGTTACCTCCTTATTCCACGGTCCAGGTCTCGGGTTTCTGGGCGGCGTGGGGGTGGCTGTCGCCGCGGTAGATCTTCAGCCGGGTGAGAGAATCCTTGGTGACGATGTTGCGGGGCATCATGCCGCGCACCGCAAGGCGCATGGCCAGCTCGGGCTTGTCCTGCATCAGCAGGCGGTACTTGGTCTCCTTGAGACCGCCCACCCAGCCGGAGTGGCGGCGGTAATACTTCTGCTCCAGCTTCTTGCCGGTGAGCACGGCCTTCTCCGCGTTGATTACGATGACAAAGTCGCCGCAGTCGGCGTGGGGAGTATACTCGGGCTTGTGCTTGCCGCGCAGCAACACGGCGGCGGCGGCGGCAGTCTTGCCCAGAGGCTTGCCGGCGGCATCGAGCACATACCACTTGCGCACGATGTTACCCTTGTTTGCCATAAAGGTAGACATTCTGGTTTCCTCCATTTATCTCAAATTTGTTTGAAACATGGGAACGCTCCCTTTACAACAGGGAGCATGATGTATTATAATGCGGAAAAGCGGCGCTGTCAACCAAAATACGGGAAGTTTTTAAAATATTTTTGAAATACTTCTGTAATCGCCGTTATTATGCTGAAAGCTCTCGTATACTCATTTTGATATTTCTCTTTTGAGGGGAGGGAACGCCGTGCAGATGATTCTGTCCTACCTGCGCCGGTGCGTGGAGGATTACGATATGATTCGCCCCGGCGACCGCATTGCGGTGGGGGTGTCGGGGGGAAAGGACTCGCTGGTGCTGCTCTACGCCATGGCCAAGCTGCGGGAATTTTATCCGGAGCCCTTCGAGCTGCACGCCGTCACCGTCCACCCCGGCGCGCCGGGCATGGACTTTGAGCCGGTGGCGGCGCTGTGCCGGGAGCTGAATGTGCCCTATCACCTGATTGAGACAGAGATTTTTCATATTATCTTCGATTTGAGGCAGGAGAAGAACCCCTGCTCCATGTGCGCGAAAATGCGCCGGGGGGCCATGCACAACGCGCTGCAGGAGCTGGGCATCCACAAGGTAGCCCTGGGCCACCACCGGGACGACGCGGTGGAGACCTTCTTCCTCTCACTGTTCTACGAGGGGCGGCTGTCCTGCTTCCAGCCGGTGACCTATCTGGACCGCACGGACATCACCCAAATCCGCCCCCTGCTCTACTGCGGGGAGGGGATGGTGCGGGGAGCGGCCCGGCGCTATGGGCTGCCGGTGGTGCACAACCCCTGCCCCGCCGACGGGAACACCCGGCGGCAGGAGGTGAAGGAGCTGGTGGCAAGGCTTTCGAAGGACTACCCCAAGCTGAAGGACTACGTGTTTGGCGCCATGCAGCGCCTGCCCCTGCCCGAGTGGGGGCCGGTGAACGGAGGGCGGCGGCTGCGCCGCCGGGGAATGGAGGAGGACCATGCTGAATAAAATCTTCAACCCGGAGAACGGCTTTTTCAAGTTCATCAGCGTCCTGACCGATGTGTTTGCCTTCAGCATTCTGTGGCTGGTGTGCGCGGCGACGGTGGTGGGGCTGGGGCCGGGAACCACGGCCCTGTACGACGCCATGGCCCGCCACCTGAGAAAGGGACAGCCCGGGGGCTATGTGCGCTTCTGGGAGTCGCTGAAGTCCAATTTCAAAGTGGCCTGCCCTACGGGGCTGGTTGTGGCCGCCGCGGGATGGGGCATGGTGAAGCTCCACGGGGCGCTGTACGCCGGGGCCATGGCGGGGGACAGGACCGCGTTCATGCTGTACGTGGCCTACTGGATTTTCTTTGTGCTGGTGTGCGGCGTGGCGGCCTATCTGTTCCCGGTGCTGTCCCGGTTCACCTTCGGGGTGGGGGGGCTGCTGGTTACCAGCGTAAAGCTGGCCCTGGCCCATCCGCTGACCACCCTGCTGCTGGGCCTGCTCACCGGGGGGGGCATTTTGGTGTGCGTGCTGTGGTGGTACTGGCTGCCCTGGCTGGTGCTGCCCTACGTGTGGGCGCGGGTGGCCAGCCTGCTGCTGGAGCGGGTGTTCAAGCCCTTCATAGAGGAGCAGGGAGGATAAAGAATCATGCTGTGTGCCATTGCGAAAATTGACCCGGCGTCAAGCGAGCGGCTTGTAACATTGGCGAAGCTGACAGAGGGCTTTGGTATTCCGCCCCGAAACGTGCACGGACACATTACGCTTGCGACCTATACCGGCGATGATGAGGAGCGGTTTATTTCATCCTGCAAAACGGTTTTGTCCGGCTATGGGAAGTTTTCTGTCTGCTATGACAAAATTGAAGTATGGAGCCCTTCAACGATTATTGTGGCTGTGCCGCAAAAAGAAGGTGAGATTGCCGCCATTCAAAGGGAGATTTCCAGGGGCTGGGCGGCAGACTTGGACAAGTGGACACAGGGGGATGTATGGCAGCCCCATACCACCCTTGTGGTAAATCCTCAAGCCGATTTTAACTCGGTTGCCGAGGCAATGCAGGGGGTATTTGAGCCATTTGCCGCGCAAGTAGATAAAATTGAATTTTCCCGTGTTTATGAAGATGGGTATGAAATAGTTGACTTCATTGAGCTTCTATAACCAAGGAGCGGTACGGCCAATGGCCGTACCGCTCCTGTTTTGCGCGCTATCGCTCAGGGCACCAGGTCCGGCACCAGCGCCGCCAGCTTTTCCGCCAACTGGGCGTGGCCCTTCCTCGTCAGGTGCATATGGTCGATTTGATTGAACTCGCACTGCGCCGCGTCCAGGAAGTGGGCCCCCACCAGCTTGGCGGTGGCCTCGTAATAGGCGGGCAGCTCCCGGGTCTTCACGTCGCAGCCGCGGCCCATGGCCGGGTCACTCATCTCCGGGTGGATGGGGGGCGGGCAGACGATAAGGATGTTGGGGGCGTGGGTTCCCCAGCAGTCCACGCTCTGGGCCTTGCGCACCAGCCGCTCCATGCCGATGGAGATGCAGGCGGCGTTCATGCCCAGGCGCTCCTTGGCGTCGTTGGTGCCCAGCATAATGATAAGCAGGTCCACCACCTCATGGCTTTTCAGCAGGGAGTAGAGCACCGTCAGCGCGTCCATGGTCTCGTGGAGGGGATCCTGGAACACGGTGGTGCGGCCGGACAGGCCCTCCTCCGTCACCAGGTAGTCCGGCCCCAGGGCGGCCTGAAGGCGGCAGGTCCACCGCTCGTCTTCATTGAAGCGGATTCCGCCGTCGGCACAGTCGGCGGGGTCGGCACAGTAGCCGTGGGTGTTGGAGTCGCCCAGGCAGAGAATGTGCTTTTTCATGAAATCAGTCCTTTGCCGGATGTTTCACGTGAAACGTCCGTTTTATTTCTTCGGCTCGGGCAGGGAGGCGGCGGCCACGGACTGGCCCACCCGGCGGGCTTTCTCGTCGGGCAGGGAGGCGCAGAACTTGCTGGCAATCTCGGGGTACTCGTCGGCCAGCACGGCTTTGGCGGTGTCCAGGATGATGTCGCCGCCCCGGCCGGACATCACCCGGCCCTGGAGCTGCACCTGGGCAAAGCCGTAGTAGCCGTAGTACAGGGCCAGGGAGTGGCCCAGGTACACGCCGATGGACTGGTAGATTTTCTCCGCGGCGGGGCTGCCGTCGGCCAGCAGCTTCTGCACCGCCTTGAGCTTCTCAGCGGGGGAGAGGGCCTCGTCCAGCTCAATGCCGGCGGCGGGGGCCAGCTTAATCACCGCGTCCTGGGAGAAATACTTCACGCCGCAGCCGATGTCGCCGCTCCACTCGTCCCGCATGGCGTCGGGGGAGGCGTCCACGGGCACAAAGGCCAGCTCGTTGAGCCAGCCGGTGACCCGGCCCTGGGCGTCCACATAGCCTACGGCCTCGCTGGTGCCCATGGCGATGCCCAGCACGTTGTTCTCGCCTAAATTCATGGCGCCGGCCAGGGCGGACACGTCGCCGTCGTTGGCCACGATGTAGGGCACGTCGCCGAAGGTGTCGGTGATGGCGCGGATGTAGATGTCCTTCACCTTGGCGTCAAAGAGATCCTTAGGCACCTGGAGGAACAGGGAGGCGTTCATGGTGCGGTTGTCGATGTACACGCCGGCGGAGGACACGCCCACCGCGTCCACTCTCGGCATATGCTCCGCGGCGGACTTCAGGGCGGCCACGATGCCGTCGTAGTGGTAGTCGGGGTCGGAGTTAATCTTGGGGAACCACACCACTTCCTCGGAGAACACCGGCTCGCCGTTAATCACGGCGGACACCTTCCGGTCGGACCCGCCCGCGTCAAAGCCGATGCGGCAGCCGTCCAGGTGGCGGCCGATGGCCTTGGGGTCGCCGCTCTCCTGGGGCACCTTCTCGCAGGCGATGATCTCAAAGGGATGCTCGAACACGTTGGCCATGTAGTCCCAGTCAAAGAACTGGCGGCCGGTGGCGGAGTAGTGGACGTTCATCTTGGCGGCCAGCTCGTCGCTGCCCGCGATGTACACCCGGAAGCCGCCGTACATCCACAGCATGGTCTTGATGACCCGCTCCACATAATACTCGTCGGCGGCGGCCATGTCCGGCGTGCCGTGAATTTTCACGTGCCACACGGCCACCTGGCCGTTGGAGCGCTCCACGGCCACGTCCAGGGGCTTGTCCGCGCCGGCCAGGAAGGCGCGGTTAAACTGGGCCAGAGGGATAAAGCCGGGGTCCAGCTCGGGGACATTTTTGACGGATACGCTGATGCCGAGATGATTCATGACATTCATCCTCCATTTCAAAATCCAAGCAAAAAGCAACGGATGGAACAAAAAATCGGACAGGGGCAAAAAAACACGCTGTTTTTTGTGATAGTAGCCAAAAAAGGCCCAATGCCCATGCTATTAGCCTATCAGTTTTTTGCAGAAAGTCAAGCATTTTTTGGGAAAAATGAAAATAATTTTCGTTCCTGCCCTTGACGCGGCCCCGCCGGACAGGGTATGATGAAGACAGCGGCAAGAGGGAAACTGCCAAACCGGCTGAATTTCGTGATGAAAGGTGGAAGGTTTTTATGGACATGATTCGCATGAAGGACCATCAGAGGTGGCTCAAGGAGGAGCTGGAGCGCTGCGTGGACTTCTGGCTGAAAAACGGCATGGACCCGGTGCACGGCGGCGTCTACACCTGCCTGGACCGGGAGGGGAAGGTGTTCTCCACCGACAAAAGCGTGTGGATGCAGGGGCGCTGCGGGTGGATTTTTGCCCACCTGTGCCGTCTCTACGGCAAGAAGGACGAGTGGCTGGCGGCCAGCAAAAGCTGCCTGGACTTTTTGGAGGAGCACTGTATCAACCATGAGGCGGGGGGGCGGCTGTACTTCACCGTCACCGAGGACGGCAGGCCCCTGCGCCAGCGCCGCTACTGCTTCTCCGAGGCGTTTTACGCTCTGGCCAACGGGGAGTACTACGGCGTGGCCGGCGGGGAGGAGCACCTGGAGCGGGCCCGCCGGGCCTACGACCTGTACTGGGATTTGAACCACGGCATGGCCGACCCCACCGGCCTGGGGCCCAAGACCATCCCCGAGACCCGCACCGGCCGGGCCTTCGGCACCCCCATGATTATCCTCAACGTCACCGGGGTGATGCTGCGGGTGGACCCGGCGCGGAAGGAGCTCTACGAGCAGCGCGCCCAGCAGTGCGTGGACGAGATTTTCAAGTACCACGTGAAGCCTGAGCTGAAGTGCTTGCTGGAGAACGTGGGCCCGGACGGCGAGGCGAGGCTGAACTACACCGAGGGGCGCGTGGTCAACCCCGGCCACGACATCGAGGGCGTGTGGTTCCTGCTGGAGCACGCCCAGCGCACCGGCGACAAGGAGCTGGTGAAGAAAGCCGCCCAGATTTTCGACTGGGCCATCGACCGGGGCTGGGACGACGAGTACGGCGGGCTGCTGTACTTCGTGGACTGCCTGGGCCGGCCTCCCGAGGCCTATGAGCACGACATGAAGCTGTGGTGGCCCCACAACGAGATTCTTATTGCCAGCCTGATGCTCTACCGGGACACCGGGGAGGAAAAATATCTGGATTGGTTTGAGAAGACGCTGGACTACTGCAAACAGTATTTCTCCGACCGGGAGTACGGCGAGTGGTACGGCTATCTCCGCCGGGACGGCAAGCCCACCCAGCCCCCGTGCAAGGGGAGCACGTTCAA
This sequence comes from uncultured Oscillospiraceae bacterium, assembly GCA_948766235.1. Taxonomy (GTDB): domain Bacteria; phylum Bacillota; class Clostridia; order Oscillospirales; family Oscillospiraceae; genus Enterenecus. Next base: position 21,669 of record CAQCFX010000019.1, read on the forward strand.
GGGTCCCTTCCATCTGCCCCGGATGCTCAGCATGTGCGAGCGGATGATGGATGAGCTCTTGAACGGGCAGTAAGGGGGCCGGTATGCCTTACGGCGACGTATTCACCAGAATCAACCGGGAATATTACCAGCTCACCAGCGCGGAAAAGAAGATTGCGGACTATATGCTCTTGCAGCGGCAGGAGTGCCAGTATATGTCCATCTCGGAAATGGCGGAGGTGGCGGACGTGGCGGAGGCCACCGTCTCCCGCTTCTGCCGCCGGCTGGGGTACAAGGGGTACAGCGCCTTCAAGCTGGCGGTGGCGGGCTCCTCCAGCGGCCAGCGGCCCATGAGCCCGCTGTACGGCGAGATTCAGTCAGAGGACAGCCTGGGCGATATGTGCCAGAAAATCTACGCCGCCGACGTGGACGCCATCACCCAGACGCTGGCTCTCATCAGCCCCGCGGCGGTGACCGCGGCGGCGGAGCTGATTTTGAAGGCGGACCGGGTGCTGTGCATGGGCCTGGGCGGGTCGTCCATCCTGGCGCGGGAGGCCGCGCACCTGTTTTCCACCGCCCTGCCCAATTTCTACTCCGTGGAGGATTCCCATTTTCAGGCCATCCGCTGCGCCCTGCTCACGCCGCGGGATGTGGTGGTGTACTTCTCCTACTCCGGCTCCACCAAGGATGTGGTGGACGTGATGAAAATCGCCCAGGAGCGGGGGGCCGGGTCCATCCTGATTACCCGCTTTCCCAAGTCCCCCGGCGCGTCCTGCGCCGACGTGGTGCTGGAGTGCGGGGCGCGGGAGGGGCCGCTGCAAATGGGCTCGGTGGCCGCCCGCATGGGGCAGCTCTACCTCATCGACGTGCTGTTCAACGAGGTGTGCCGCCGGGATATGGAGGGCTGCCGGAACCGGCGCAAGCAGGTGGCGGACGCGCTGGCCGACAAGCACCTGTGACGCGGCTGGGTTAGAAATTTTTTTCGCGGCTGAAAAATTCTTGAAATTTTTTTCGAAACATATTGACAAACTCTGTGAAAGATTATACAATCTGAACAAGAGCCCGCGGTTTATGCGGGTGAAGAATTATTGATATTGAGGAGGAAGTAAAGAATGAAGAACATTCGCAAGGCTCTGGCGCTGGTTCTGGCGCTGTGCATGGTTCTGGCCCTTGCCGCGTGCGGCAACAAGGCCGATACCCCCGCCAGCAATCCCCCCGCGGAGAACAGCCAGCCCGCCGCGCCGGAGAGCCAGCCCGCTGAGGATGAGCCCGGCACCAACGACCTGACCGCTAACCTGACCCTGGCCACCTATCCCGTGGGCAAGATGACCGACGAGACCGTGGTCAAGGGCCTGATTGCCGACTTCAACGCGGTGTATCCCAACGTGAAGATTGATCTGATTTATCTGGACTACACCAACGGCGACCAGACCGTCAACAGCATGATTGAGGGCAACAGCGCCCCCGACCTGATTTTCGAGGGTCCCGAGCGCCTGGTGGCCAACTGGGGCGCCAAGGGCCTGCTGGTTGACCTGAAGGACCTGCTCCCCGCCGGCACCTATGACGTGACCGCCGGCTCCTGCACCAACGCCGAGGGCGCCATGTACGAGCTGCCCGTGTGCCAGACCGCTCACTGCATGGGCATCAACAAGGACCTGTTCACCGAGGCCGGCGCGATGCAGTACATCAATGAGGACACCCACACCTGGAAGTCCACCGAGGATTTCCTGAAGGCCGTTGAGGCCGTTGCCGCCATCCATCCCCAGGTGGGCGTGGTCTTCTGCGGCGGCCAGGGCGGCGACCAGGGCAACCGCGCCCTCGTCACCAATATGTACGGCGGCACCTACACCAACCCCGAGCACACCCGCTACACCGGCAACTGCGCCGAGAACGTCAAGGCCCTCCAGGCTCTGGTTGACGTGAACGGCATCGAGTTCGACCCCGGCATCGTGGGCGGCGACGAGATTAACCTGTTCTGCAACGGCACTCTGGCCATGGCCACCTGCTGGAACGTGGGCGCCGCGCAGAGCGAGACCCAGGGCCTGACCGCCAATTTCGAAATCTTCCCCATGGCCTTCCCCACTGAGTCCGGCGATCCCGTCCTCCAGGGCGGCATCTGGGGCTTCGGCATCTTCGACAACGGCGACGCCAACAAGATTGAGGCCGCCAAGGCTTTCGTGAAGTTCATGACCGAGGACGAGGCTCAGTACGCCAAGATCGTCGAGGCCACCGGCTACTGGCCCGTGCGCGAGGTTGCCGGTATGTACGAGGGCAACGAGATTATGACCGAGTACGGCAAGCTGGTTCCCTTCATGGGCGACTACTATCAGATTACCCTGGGCTGGCCCGAGGCCCGTACCGCTTGGTGGAACGCGCTGCAGCGCATCGGCGCCGGCGGCGACGTGCAGACCGAGCTGGACGCCTTCGTGGCGGAAGCCAACGCCGCGGCTGAGGCCGCTGAGGCGGGCTGAGCCCTCCACGGCTGAATCCCAATCAATTTTAGGGTTATGCGCGCCCTCCCTGCGTGATAAGCGCAGGGAGGGCGCGTTCTTTCCGCTCCCGAAGCAACTGAGAGGAGGATACTGACCTTGGCCAAAGTGAAGCAGCAAAGCATGAGCCGTGAGCTGGCCCGGCGGGAGACCATTTCGGGATACCTGTTCCTGCTGCCCAGCCTGTTGTTCTTTATCGTTTTCGTCGTATATCCCATGATTATGTGCGTGTTCACCAGCCTGACGGACGCGACCATGGCCGACGGCGGAGGCAATTTCATCGGACTTAAGAACTATGTCGACCTGTTTCAGGACCCCATCTTCCGCAAGGGCCTGCTGAACACCGTCATCATCGTGGTGGTATCTGTCCCCACGGTGTGCGCTTTCTCCCTGTGGGTGGGCGCGCGCATCTATAATATGAAGATGTGGGCCTGCTCCGCTTTCCGCGTGATTTTTTATCTGCCCGTGGTCACCGGCTCCGTGGCCGTCACCGTGGTGTGGAAGTGGATTTATCACTATTACAACGGCATTTTGAACTTCGTAGGCACCAACCTGGGGCTGTGGGAGAAAAACATCAACTGGCTGGGCGACCCCAAGTTCGCCCTGGGCTGTATCATTTTGATTTTGTTCACCACCTCTGTGGGCCAGCCCATCGTGCTGTACGTCTCCGCCCTGGGCAATGTGGACCATACTTTGGTGGAGGCCGCCCAGGTGGACGGCGCCACCGACCTTCAGGTGTTCTGGAAGGTGAAGTGGCCCCAGATTATGCCCACCACCCTGTACATCCTGGTCATCACCACCATCAACAGCTTCCAGTGCTTCGCGCTGATTCAGCTGCTCACCTCCGGCGGCCCCAACCACGCCACGGACACGGTGATGTACTACATCTATTACAGCGCCTTTACCCTGTACCGCTACGGCTACGCCAACGCCATGGGCGTCATCCTGGCCCTGTGCATTGCCGCGCTGTCCGCGGTCCAGTTCAAGCTGGCCAAGACTGATTAAGGGGAGGGGAAGATATGAATTCCGGCGTAAAGAAACTGTCTGTCTATCAGATTATTACCTTGGTGCTGATTGTTATCATCGCGGTGGTTGTCTTCCTGTTCCCGCTGTATTGGATTATTACCGGCGCGTTTAAGACCCCTGCCTCCGTCAACAGCCCCAACCCCGACTGGTGGCCCAAGGAGTGGGTCATGCGCAACTTCGACACCCTGTTTGATAAGCGCAGCGCCCCCCTGTGGGAGCTGCACGTGCCCCTGAGCGAGTGGTTCACCCAGGACCACAGCCAGATTGTGTTCTCCACCGGCCCCACCGTGCCCGCCGCGTTCCGCTGGCTGATTAACACGGTGTTTATGTCGGTGATGGCCATGCTGCTCACCTGTGCCACCGCCTCTCTGGCGGGCTACTCTCTGGCCAAGAAGCGCTTTTTTGGCCGCGCGGTGCTGTTCTCCCTGATTGTGGCCGCCATGGCGCTGCCCAAGCAGGTGATTCTGATTCCGCTGCTGCGGGAGATGTCCGGGCTGCACCTGTCGGACACCATTTGGTCGGTTATCTTCCCCATCGTGGGCTGGCCCTTCGGCGTGTTCCTGATGAAGCAGTTTGCCGAGGGCATTCCGGGAGAGATTTTGGAGGCGGCCCGCATCGACGGCGCCGGCGAGGTGAAGACCTTTACCACCATCGTGCTGCCCATGATTAAGCCGGGCATCGGCGCGCTGGCCATCTTTACCTTCATCAACACCTGGAACGACTACTTTATGCAGCTGGTCATGCTGCGCAACACCAACGTGCTGACCATGCCGCTGGGCATCTCGAAGATGATGGGCGAGTTCGGACAGGATTACGGCCTGCTGATGGCGGGCGCGGCGCTGGCCTCTGTTCCCATTATCATCGTGTTCCTGATTTTCCAGAAGTACTTCACCAAGGGCATCACCATGGGCGCCGTGAAGGGGTAAGCCATCGTCCAAACCCCGGCGCGTGAGAGAAAGAGGATTCAGCACGGTCCCGCGCGAACCGCCGGATAAGACGGTTTGCGCGGGACCGTGTGAGAGCGTCAATCGACTGAAAAGGAGCTGAGCCTATGAAAGACATTTCCAAATATGCAGGCGTGATTCCGGCGTTTTACGCCTGCTATGACAAGGATGGAGCGGTAAGCCCCGAAGGAGTGCGCGCGCTGGCCCGTTATCTGCTGGATAAGGGCGTCAAGGGCCTGTATGTGGGCGGGTCCTCCGGCGAGTGCATCTATCAGAGCGTGGCCGAACGCAAGCTGGTGCTGGAAAACGTGATGGCGGAGGTGGGCGGCAAGCTCACCATCATCGCCCACGTGGCCTGCAACAACACCGCCGACAGCCAGGAGCTGGCCGCCCACGCCCAATCTTTAGGCGTGGACGCCATCGCCGCCATTCCGCCCATCTACTTCCATCTGCCCCCCAAGGGCATCGCCAAGTATTGGAACGACATCTCCGCCGCCGCGCCCGACACGGACTTTATCATCTACAACATTCCTCAGCTGGCCGGTGTGGCGCTGACCACGCCGCTGCTCCAGGAGATGCTGAAGAATCCCCGGGTGATTGGGGTGAAGAACTCCTCCATGCCGGTGCAGGACATCCAGATGTGGAAGGACGAGGGGGCCATCGTGTTCAACGGGCCCGACGAGCAGCTGCTCTCCGGCCTGGCCGCCGGGGCCGTGGGCGGCATCGGCGGGACCTATGCCGCCATGCCGGAGCTGTACCTGGCCATCTTCCGCCTGTTCCACGAGGGCAAAATGGAGGAGGGCCGCCAGATTCAGAACGAGTGCTGCCGCATCATCTATAAGATGTGCTCCGCCCAGGGCAATATGTACGCGGTCATCAAGGAGATTATCCGCCAGAAGGGCGGCCCCGACGCGGGCAGCGTCCGCGCTCCGCTGCTGGAGCTGGTTCCGGAGGACGCGGCCGCCGTGAAGGAGGCGGCCGGCATGATTGCCGCCGCCATCGCCAAGTACTGCTGAAGTGTGAATAATCGGAAGGGTTAGAGGTGTTTTGAAAATGAGAATTTATCGTGAGAAGGATTACAATGCCGTGAGCCGCCGGGCCGCCGCCGTCATCGCCGCCCAGGTGGTGGCCAAGCCGGACTGCGTGCTGGGCCTGGCCACCGGCTCCACCCCCATCGGAGCCTACAAGCAGCTGGTTGAGTGGCACAAGCAGGGCGATTTGAGCTTTGCCGAGGTGCGCTCGGTGAATCTGGACGAGTACTTCGGCCTGGCCCCCACCCACGACCAGAGCTACCGCTATTTCATGCAGACCAACCTGTTCGACCACGTGGACATCGTGCCGGAGAACACCAACGTGCCCAGCGGCCTGGCGCAGGACGCGGCGGCGGAGTGCGCCCGGTATGAGCAGGTGGTGGCGGACCTGGGCTACGCCGACCTTCAGCTGCTGGGCATGGGCCGCAACGGCCATATCGGCTTTAACGAGCCCTGCGCCGAGTTCCCCGTGGCCACCCACCTGGTGGACCTGACCCAGAGCACCATCGACGCCAACGCCCGGTTCTTTGCCAGCGCGGACGACGTGCCCCGCCAGGCCCTTACCATGGGCATCGGCACCATCATGCGCGCCCGGAGCATTCTGGTGGTGGTCAGCGGCGCGGACAAGGCGGAGGCGGTGCGCAAGACCGTGAACGGCCCCGTCACCCCCGAGGTGCCCGCGTCCATCCTCCAGCTGCATCCCAACGTGACGCTCATCGGCGATGAGGCGGCCCTGAGCGGCCTGAAGTGAGGGGCGGAGCATGAAGATTACAGGCGGTAAGGTATTTGACCTGGAAAAAGGGTTTGTGGAGCGGGACGTATGCTTTGACGGAGCGCTGCTCACCCCGGACAGCCGGGACGGCGAGTGCTATGACGCCGCCGGGTGCTATGTGATTCCCGGCCTCACCGACGTCCATTTCCACGGCTGCCGGGGGGCGGACTTGTCCGACGGCGACGCCGGCGGTTTGCAGACCATGGCGGAGTACGAGCTGAGCCGGGGCGTGACGCAGATCTGCCCGGCGGGCATGACTTTGCTGGAGGAGCAGCTGATGAAGGTGTGCCGCACGGCGGCGGAGCACAAAAAGGCCGGGAAGCCGGGGGCGGACCTGGTGGGCGTGAACCTGGAGGGCCCCTTCCTGTCCTACGCCAAGAAGGGTGCGCAGAACGGCGAGTGGCTCCACGCCCCCGATGTGGAGATGCTGCGCCGTCTGATGGCTGCCTCCGAGGGGCTGGTAAAGCTGGTGTCCGTGGCCCCGGAGGAGCCGGGCGCGCTGGACTTCATCCGTCAGGTGGCGGAGGAGGTCAATGTGTCCGTGGCCCACACCACGGCGGACTACGACACCGCCCTGGCCGCCTTCCGGGCGGGCGCCCGGGAGGTCACCCATCTCTTTAACGCCATGCCCGCCTTCACCCACCGCGCCCCCGGCGTGGTGGGCGCGGCGCTGGACAGCCCCTGGAGCCGGGTGGAGCTCATCTGTGACGGCATCCATATCCACCCCAGCGTGGTGCGCGCTACCTTTAAAATGTTCGGCGCGGACCGGGTGGTGCTGATTTCCGACACCATGCGGGCGGCCGGCATGGCCGACGGCGAGTATGACCTGGGCGGCCAGAACGTCATCGTCAAGGGCCCGCTGGCCACCCTGGCCGACGGCACCATCGCCGGGTCGGTCACCGACCTGATGGCGTGCATGAAGACCGCGGTGTCCTTTGGCATCCCCCTGGCGGACGCGGTGAGGGCGGCGGCGGTGAACCCCGCCAAGGCCATCGGCATTTTCGACCGGGTGGGCAGCCTGGAGCCGGGCAAGCGGGCCAACGTGGCCGTGCTGGGGCCCGACCTGGAGCTGAAGGCCGTGTTCTTCCACGGCGAGAAGGTGTAAAGAAAGCACAAGGGAGACGCGCTTGCGTCTCCCTTGTTTGTGTCAGACCATGGTGCCGAAGGTGGGGGCGGTAGAGGACGGGGGCTGCGTTTCCTGGGCTGGGGCGGGCAGGGCCAGCCCGTGGAGGAAGCTGCCGGAGGAGGACTGAATCTGTCCGCCCACCACCCGGT
>CAQCFX010000020.1:0-27184 GCA_948766235.1 uncultured Oscillospiraceae bacterium
GCCGCCCCCACACCCGCCCCGTCCGCTTCCCCCAGTGAGAGCGCTCTTGCCGGCCAGGATGCCGTCCCCACCCAGACGCCCGAGCCAGAGCCAACGCCCGCGCCCACCCAGGACCCGGTGCTGTATTTCCGGGCTCTGGAGGATGTGGACCTGGAGGCGCTGCGGGCGCGAAACCCGGAGGTATTGGGATGGATTGCCATCCCGGGAGTGCTGTCCTACCCTTTGATGCGGGGAGAAGACAACAGCTTTTACCTGAACCACACCTGGAACAAGACGGCCAGCGCGGTGGGCGCAATTTTTATGGACTACCGCTCCGATGCGCAGCTGGGAGATTTCAACACGCTGATTTACGGCCACCGCACCCGCGGCAGCATTATGTTTGGCAGTCTGGCGCGGTACTCGTCCCAGAGCTTCTGGGAGGCGCACCCGGACGTATTTTTGGTGACGGACGCGGGAATCAGCCGCTACCGAATTTACGCCGCTTATGAGGCGGAGCTGACCGGGACGGCATATTACAGCCAGGTCTCCTCTGTGGAGGCCCGGGAGGAGTTTATCAGCAGCGGCATGGCGCAGTCGTCTCTCGTCTCGGACGTGACTCCCGGCCCGGAGGATCGGTTCATCACCCTGTCCACCTGCACAGGAAGCGGCCACAGCACCCGCTGGGTGGTGCAGGCGGTCCGTATGGAGTGAATCGGCTTGACGCCCCAAGTTTTGGCTTTTTCAAGCCCCAGGCTTCGGCCCATGGCGTCCCGCGGGAACCCACCCGCAATAATTTGGCACAGAACTTGCTTGATATAAGCCTTGGGAGAAGCACAAGCTACCCAAACTTGAAAGGAGCGTCATAGTCATGAACAAAATCACTTCTGAGCTGCGGGTGCGGATGTCGGCCAAGGATGCCCATTACGGTGGAAACCTGGTGGATGGGGCCCATATGCTCCACCTGTTTGGCGACGTGGCCACCGAAATGCTCATCCGCTGCGACGGGGACGAGGGCCTGTTCTGCGCCTACGACAACGTGGAGTTCCTGGCCCCCGTCTACGCCGGGGACTACATCGAGGCCAAGGGTGAGATCGTCTCTGTGGGGAACACCTCCCGGAAGATGGTGTTCACCGCCTATAAGGTCATCACCGCCCGGCCTGAGATCAGCGCCTCCGCCGCCGACGTGCTGGACGAGCCCGTGCTGGTCTGCCGCGCCAGCGGCACCTGCGTGACGCCCGCCGCCTGCAAGCGGAAATAATCCAAACGGAAGGGACCTGACGGCGGCAGCCGGCGGGTCCCCTTTTTATCGCTCCGGGCGAGGTTTGGTATTGGAGTTTTTCCGCAAACGCGCTATACTATGGGAAAGCAGATTTGCCCTTAGAAGGAGGGGGAACTATGAGCGATACCTTTGGCATCGGCCGGTCCATTGAGCCCGCCCTGGCCCTGCCCCAGCAGGCCTGGCGGGTGGACAACACCATGGAGCTGCGGCCGGACGAGCTGCTGGTGGACGTGAAGGTGGTCAGCGTCAACCTGGTGAGCTTCAACGAAATTCGGGAGGAAGCGGGGGATAACGACCGCCTTTTGTGCCACCGGGTGCTAGAGATTATCCAGGACCGGGGAAAGCTCCACAACCCGGTGACCAACACCGGGGGCAGCTTCTACGGCGTGGTGGCTCAAATGGGCCCGGAATACCCCAACCACTATGGGCTGGCCGTGGGGGACGAGGTGGTGTCCCTCACCTCGCTGACCATCACCCCTCTGCGGCTGGAGCGCATCCTGGCCGTGGACTACGACTGCGCCCAGCTCACCGTGGAGGGGCAGGCCATCCTGTTCGCCACCTCCCCTGTGGTCAAGCAGCCCACCGACATCCCCCTCCGGGTGGCCCTGGCCGCCATGGACGAGGCCGGGGTGGCCACCTGCACCAACCATATTGTGGAGCGGGGCCAGTCGGTGCTGGTGCTGGGCGCGGGGGGCCGCAGCGGCCTGCTCAGCGGCTACGGCGCCCGAGACAAGCTGGGCGGTACAGGCCGTCTGGTGGGGGTGGTGCGCAATGCCGCCCACCGGGAAACGGTGGAGCGCTACGGGCTGTACGACGAGGTGCTGGCCCTCAACGCCACCGACGCCCAGCGGCTGTGCACCGATGACGACCCCGCCTTCACCGGCCGGTTCGACGTGGTGGTCAACTGCATCAATTCCGTGAGCACCGAGGTGGCCGCCCTGGTGGCGGTGAAGCCCCGGGGCGCCATCTATTTTGCCACCCTGGGCTGCGACTATAAGTTCGCCGGCCTCACCGCCGAGGGCATTGGCAAGCAGGTGACCATCATCCCCTATACCGGCTTTATGGACGGCCACGCGGAGTACACCCTCAACCTGCTGCGGCGCTACCCCCAGATGCAGACCGCCATTCAGCAGGAGTTCGCGGGGGCGCAGTGGCACCGGCTGGACTACCAGCAGGAGGCAGAGCGAGAGGACCGCAGCGACGCCAGCGCCGGGGGCTATATCTTCCGCAGCAGCCAGTCCAAGGCCACCCTGCGTCAGGCGTGGAAGGTGGCCCGGTATACCTCCAACGTGATGATATGCGGGGAGTCCGGTGTGGGCAAGGAGATCATCGCCCGCATTATCCATCAGAACAGCAACCGCAAGAGCTTCCCCATGATTAAAATCAACTGCGCCGCCATCCCTGAAAACCTGCTGGAATCCGAGCTGTTTGGCTATGAAAAGGGCTCCTTCACCGGAGCCAGCGCCAAAGGAAAGGTGGGCCTGTGGGAGGCGGCCCAGGGCGGCACCCTCTTTTTGGACGAGGTGGGGGAGCTTCCCTTGACCTTCCAGGCCAAGCTCCTCCGCGCCATTCAGGAGAAGGAAATCGTCCGGGTGGGCGGCGTCGCCCCCATCAAGGTGGATGTGCGCATCGTGGCGGCCACCAACCGGGATCTGGCCGCCATGGTGACCCAGGGCACCTTCCGGGAGGACCTCTACTACCGGCTCAACGTCTACCCCATCACGGTGCTGCCCCTGCGCCAGCGGCGGCAGGACATCGCCCCCCTGGCCGAGCACTTTGTGGAGCGGTATAACCGGGAGTTTCAGCTGGACAAGGTGCTGGGAAAGCAGACCCTGGAATTTTTGGAAAAGCAGCCCTTCCGCGGAAACATCCGAGAGCTGCAAAACCTGATACAGCGGCTCATGATTATCACCGATTACCAGGTCATCGAGGTCCGCGACGTGCTGGCCGCACTGGCCTATGACAAGAAGGAGCCCGTGGAGCAGGATTTATCCGGGGCCCGGGCCCCGGAGTCTCCGGCTTTGCCGGAGACCGGCGCGCTTAAAGATATCCTGGCCCGCCACGAGGAGTCCATCCTTCGGGTGTACAAGCAGAAATACGGCTCCACGCGGAAAATGGCCAAGCTGCTGGGCATCAGCCAGCCTTCAGTGGTGCGCAAGCTGAAGCAGTACGGCATCGGAGCCGGTCAGGAGGACAAATGATTCAAAACCAAATCACTCCGATAAATTTTTAAATCGTTGATTCAAAAGCAAATCATTTTTACAGCGGAATGACCAGCCGGGCCAAGGCCTGCAAAAAATTTTTGTAAATTTTTTCGCCTTCGCCAGCCCCCAAAAAAGGAACTGCGTACGGGTATGGGCAGCCTTGTCCCTTCCCCGGCGCAGTTTTTTTCTCCCGTTGGCCCATTTTGGCACATTGTATGCAAGTAAAAACAGGTGAAGACCTTGAGCTGCGCAACCAAACCAAGGGAGGCTTTTACTATGAAAGCGGATAAATACGGCAGCCACCGTGTGATTTCGCCCAAGGGGCTGCTGCCCCAGGCGGCGGAAAAGCTCAGCAACGACCCACATATTTTTGACAACGAGCTTCTGATTGACGTCATCGCCCTCCAGCCCACCGCCACCGCCTTCGGGCGCATCAAACGGGAGTGCGGCGGGGATAAGGAAAAAATCGCCGCCGCCATTCTGGACATTGTCAACGACCGGGGCAAATTCCAGGACCCGGTGAGCAAATCCGGCGGCATCCTCATTGGCCGGGTGAAGCAGATCGGCGCCGACCTGGCCGCCTCCGCCAGCGTCAAGGTGGGGGACAAGATTGCCACGCTGGTATCCCTGTCTCTGACCCCCCTCAAAATCTATGAGATTACCGACATCGACGTGGACACCGAGCAGGTCTACTGCAAGGCGGACGCGGTGCTGTTTGAAACGGGCATCTACACCAAGCTCCCCGAGGACCTGGGCGACCAGCTCAGCCTGGCCCTGATGGACGTGGCCGGGGCCCCAGCCCAGGTGTCCGTCAACGCCAAGGTGGGAGACACCGTGGTGGTCATGGGCGCGGGCAAGGCGGGCCTGCTGTGCCTGGCGGAGGCGAAGAAGCGGGTCTCCCCCACGGGCACGGTGGTGTGCATGGAGTACTCCGACCAGCAGTGCCAGCTCGTCAAGTCCCTGGGGGTGGCCGACGTGGTCATTCAGGCCAACGGCCAGCAGCCCCTGGAGGCCTATCAGCGCTACATGGAGGCCATGGGCGGCAAACTGGCCGACTTTGCGGTCAGCACCGTCAGCGTGGCCGACACGGAGCTGGCCACCATCCTGGTGACCAAGGACGAGGGCATGATCTACTTCTTCAGCATGAGCACCGATTTCGTCAAAGCCTCCCTGGGCGCGGAAGGGGTTGGCAAGCACGTACCCATGCTCATCGGCAACGGCTACTACCCCGGCCATGCGGAAATCGCCTTTGACATTGTCCGCCGTGAGGACAAGCTGAGGGAGTATTTCATCCAGCGCTACTGCAAATAACCGGGAATGATAGAAAGGGGAGATTTTTACGGAAAAACTCATTATCACCGCAGCAATCTGCGGCGCGGAGGTCACCAAAGAGCAGAACCCCGCGGTGCCGTACACCCTGGAGGAAATGGTGCGGGAGGCCAAAAGCGCCTATGACGCCGGCGCGGCCATTATCCACGTCCACGTCCGCTGGGACGACGGCACTCCCACCCAGGACCGGGAGCGGTTCCGGGTGGTGATGGACGCCATCCGGGCGGCCTGCCCCGGCGTCATCCTGATTCCATCCACCGGCGGCGCCACCGGCATGACCCCGGAGGAGCGCCTCCAGCCCACTGAGCTGATGCCTGAGATGGCCACTCTGGACTGCGGCACCTGCAACTTCGGCGACGACATCTTCGTCAACGATATGCCCACCATGCGGGCCTTCGGCAAGCGGATGCTGGAAAACCACATCAAGCCGGAATATGAGTGCTTCGAGATGGGCCACATCGACACCGTCTTGAAGATGGTCAAGAAGGGTCTGCTGCCCGGCGAACCCATGCAGTTCAACTTCGTGCTGGGCGTCCCCGGCTGCACCCCGCCCACCGCGGGCAACCTGGACTGGATGGTGAAGGCCATCCCCGCCGGCTCTACCTGGACCGCCACCGGCATCGGCAAGTCCGCCTTTGACCTGGCCGCCGCCGCCATCCCAATGGGCGGCAACGTCCGCGTGGGCTTTGAGGACAACCTGTACCTCAGCCGCGGCGTGCTGGCCAAGAGCAACGGCGAACTGGTCAAGAAGGTTGTGGACATGGCCGCCCTGCTGGGCCGTCCCGTGGCCACCCCCGCCGAAGCCCGGGCAATCCTGGGCCTGGACAAATGAGGTCTGTTCTGCGGCAATAACGCCGTTTTGACAGAAACGCATCCCATACCGTCATAGAAATGAGAGGAGAACAACATGAAAATGAAAAAGTGGATTGCCCTCGCACTGAGCGCCGCAATGTGCCTCACCCTGCTGGCTTCCTGCAGCCGCCCCAGCGACAACGCCAACAACAACTCCCAGCCCCCCGCCGAAAACAGCCAGCCCGCCGGAAACCAGGGCGGCAGCACCACCTCCGGCGACCCCATCGTGATTAAAATCGGCCACACCGACTCCTCCACCCGCTCCACCCACGTCTGGAGCGAGTGGATCGGCACCTACCTGGAAGAGAAGGCCCCCGGCCGCTTCAAGGTGGAGGTCTATCCCGACGGCCAGCTGGGCGACTCCCCCGACATGGTGGCCGGCGTAAAGCTGGGCACCCTCACCATGGAGTTCGACCTGTCCTCCGTGGTCAGCTCTATCTCCGGCCCCGCCTCCAGCTGCGTGGACCTGCCCTTCCTGTACCCCACCTACGAGGACTGGGAAAAGGGCACCTTTGAGAACGGCGGTCTGGAGTTGTTCAACGAGACCCTGGCCGACTCCGGCTACTACTGCATCGGGATGTACTACAACGGAATGCGCCAGGTCATCAGCCGCACCGGCTGCTACCACAACAGCGCCGACCTGAACGGCCAGAAAATCCGCATTGCCCAGGACGAGCTGAACATCGAGATGTGGAAGGATATGGGCGCCAACCCCACCCCCATGTCCTGGGGTGAAGTGATTACCTCCCTGTCCACCGGCACGGTGGAGGCGCTGGATCACTCTCTGGGCGTGTTCAACGACTTCTCCATCCATGAGATCGCCCCCTATATCACCATCACCAACCACGCCAGCTCCCCCTTCCCCATCGTCTGCTCCCTGGATTGGATCAACTCTCTGTCCGCGGAAGACCGCGCGTTGGTGGAGGAGGCCGTGTCCCTGGCCTGCAAGCAGCAGCGCGACGAGGAGCGCGCCAATGAGATGGGCTACATCCAGCGCTTCAAGGACGAGGGCGCCACCGTGGAGGAGCTCACCCCCGAAGAAGTGGCCGCCTTCAAGCAGTCTGTGCAGCCCCTGTACGATATGTGGCGCGAGCGCATCGGCGATGAGATGATGGACCGCTGGCTGGCCACCGTGCCCCAATCATAAACCGTTAAACCTCCATCCAATCAACCCATAAGGCGGCGGGCGGGCCTCTCCTGTTCCGCTCCGCCGCCCCAGCCTGCGAGAAAAGGAGGAGGGGCCGCGGCGCCCCGGTTTTTATGAAAACTCTAAAGCGAATCATCGACGTACTCAACCGGATTGAGGAGATTATCTTGGTGGTGCTGTTCTCCGCCATGGTGCTTATCATCTTCGTCCAGGTTATCATGCGCAAGGCCAACAATTCCCTGTACTGGTCGGAGGAGCTGGGCAAATTCCTGTTTGTATGGATCTCCTGGCTGGGCATCAGCATCGCCCAGCGCAAGGGCGAGCACATCAAAATCACCATGCTCACCGACCGCCTGCCCTACCGGGTTGCCCAAATTTTCAACATCGTGTCCGACATGATTGTGATTGCCATCTGCGCCGTCACCTTTTATTACGGCATCACCCTGGTGTTCAGCCAGTGGTCGTCCCCCTACGCCGGCATCAAAATCAGCACCTCCTGGGGCTATCTGGCTGTGGTGTTGGGCTGCGGCCTGATGATGCTGCGCTGCGTGGGCAGCATCATCGAATCCGCAGCGCGCCTGAAAAACGGCAAGCCTGAGCTTGAGGAAGGGGGCATGGACGCATGAATACCGCTTTGATCGTCCTGCTGGTCATCCTGGTCATTATGCTGATGGTGGGCGTACCCGTGGGCTTTGCCATCGGCGGGGCCACCATGATTGCCATGTTCTACTGCTCCGACCTGAATATGGTGGTCAACGCCCAGTACTGCTACTCCGGCATCTTCTCTTTCACCGTCATGGCCATCCCCTTCTTCATGCTGGCCGGTTCAGTCATCTCCACAGGGGGCATCGCCAAACGGATTGTGGCCTTCGCCTCCGCCCTGGTGGACTTCCTCACCGGCGCGGTGGGCTGCGTGGCCATGGTGGCCTGTATGTTCTTCGGGGCGCTGTCCGGCTCCGGCATGGCCACCACCGCCGCCATCGGCGGTATGATGATTCCCGAGATGAAGGAAAAGGGATACGACCCCGCCTATGCCGCCACCCTGGTGTGCTTTGGCGGCACCGTGGGTCCCATCATCCCGCCCTCCCTGTCCTTCGTGCTCTACGGCGCCACCACCAAGACCTCGGTGCCCGACCTGTTCAAGGCCGGCATCCTGCCCGGTATCCTGATAGGCGTCACCTTCCTGGTGGTCAACGTAATCATCTGTATGCGCACCAGGACCGACGTCCCCGTCAAGACCGAGAAACTGCCGCTGAAGCAGATCCTTTGGACCCGGTTGAAGCGGGTGGGCAAAGCCACCAAGGACGGTTTCTGGGCCCTGCTGGCCCCGGTCATCATCCTGGGCGGCATCTACTCCGGCTTCTTCACCCCCACCGAGGCTGCCGCCGTGTCCGTGGTCTACTCGGTGATTGTCTCCGTGTTCGTATATAAGGACATGAACTGGAAATCCCTGTATCAGACCCTGGTGGGCGCGGCGGTGCTCAATGGAGCCACCTCCTTCCTGCTGGGCTATTCCACCGTGTTCTCCACCTTCATGACCTTCGAGCAGGTCCCCCAGGCCATCACCACCTTCCTCACCAACGTGTCCAGCAACCCGGCGGTGGTGCTGCTGGTCATCAACGTAATCCTGCTGGTGATTGGCTGCTTCCTGGACACGGTGCCCGCCATCACCATCATGGCCCCCATGCTGCTGCCCACCATCGTGAGCCTGGGCGTCAATCCCATCCACTTTGCGGTAATCATGGCGGTGAACCTGGCCTTCGGCCTGTGCACCCCGCCCTATGGCTGCAACCTGTTCGTGGGCGCCGCGGTGGCAAAAATCAAGATGGAGGATATGTTCAAGTGGGTATTCCCATTCCTGCTTGTGTCCATTATCCTGCTGCTGATTCTGACCTATGTGCCCGCAATCTCGTTGGTTTTCGTATAAGGGGAATTTAACCGCAATGGCCTGCTCGCAGCAGGCCGCCGGTTCAAATCCGCCCCGCAGCCATAAATCCTCCTCACAAGCTTCGTAGACTGACTGGTTTGACGCCTACGGCGCTTGCAGGAATGAATCTGATTCGCCTCCGGAATGAAGCACAAGACGAAACGCAGGGCAGGGGATGATTCCCCTGCCCTGCGTTTGTTCTCACGAAGGCGCGCGGCGGCCCCCTCAATTATTGGTTCTTCAGCCGGAAGTGGGACACCAGCTCCTTGAGCACCGCCGCTTGGCTGGACAACTCCTCGCTGGCGGCCGCGCTGCTCTCCGCCGTGGCCACGTTGGACTGCACCACGCTGGAAATCTGCTGAATGCCCTGGGTAATCTCCACCGCGTTGTCCGACTGCTGCTGGGTGTACTCCGCAATGCCGTCTACAAGCTTGCCCATTTCGTCGGCGTGGCTCACCGCGGCCAGTACGGACTCCGAGGTGTCCTGGGCCGCGTGGGCCCCATCTTCCATAGAGCTCACCATCTCCCCCAGCAGGACCGTGGTCTCCTTGGCCGCCGCGGAGGACTTTCCGGCCAGCATCCGAACCTCGTCGGCCACCACCGCGAAGCCCTTGCCCGCCTCGCCGGCCCGGGCGGCCTCCACCGCGGCATTCAGGGCCAGAATATTGGTCTGGAACGCGATGTCCTCAATGATCTTCACAATGCGGTGTATTTCGGTGGACCGGTCGCTGATGCGCTGGATCTGCTCCGTCAGGTTCTGCATCTTGCCGCTGCTCACCACCAACCCGTTCTTGACCTCCTGGGAGAGCTGGCTGGCCTGCTGCGCACCCTGGGCAATGCGGCGGACGCTCTCGGACACCGCGTTGATATGTCCGGCCAGCGCGTCCACCTCGGCGGCCTGCTCGGTGGAGCCCTGGGACAGCTCCATGGCGCCGCTGGACACCTGCTCCGCCCCCGCCGCCACGTCCCGGGAAGCGGAGTGAAGCTGGCCCATCACGCCGTTGAGCTGGAAGGAAATCTCGTCCAGGGAGTCTTTGATTTTGGAAAACTCCCCGGTGTACTCCTGCTCCAGGGTAAAGGCCAGGTTGCCCCGCGCGATCTCCCGCAGGGTTTTGGCAATCTCGTCGATGTAGATGACATAGTCCCGCAGACGGACGGTAACCTGGTTGAAATCATCCGCCAGCACGCCCAGCTCATCTTTGGAGCGGTAGCGGATGGTCTGGTCCAAATCGCCCTCGGCGATGCGGGTGGCGGCCTGACTCAGCTCCGCCACCGGGCGACCGATGATGCGCCGCACCTGGATGACCACCAGCAGGGTGAGCACCGCCACCGCCAGCACCGCCACCGCCAGCATGATAGCCGTGAGCTGGTGAAGCTCCGCCAGCACCTCGTTCTGGGACACGTAGGCCACCGCCGCCCAGTCGCTGCCCGGCACCTGGGCCACCTGGACATAGGCGCCCTCATTCAGGGCCAGTCCGTATTTTCCAGCCTGAATCTGGCCGCTGGCATAGGCGTAAACCCCTGTGTCCAGCTCGCTGAGCTTCTTCCCGGTGATTTCGGAATCCCGGTGGCCGATGATGGTGTCCGTCCGGGTATCCACCAGGAAGATCCCGCCGGTGTCCTCAATCTGAATGCCTCTGACGATTTTGGAGATGGAATCCAGGTACACGTCCGCCGCCGCCACGCCCCGCACCGAGCCGTCGCGGTTTTTCAGCATACCGGAGGCCCCCACCACATAGGACTGGCTGTCCTCGTCAAAATACACGTCCCCCAGAATGAACTCCTGGGAGGCCGCGCCGTCCTGATACCAGCTCTTGGACAAAGCGTTGAAATCCGGCCCCGGCACGAAGGACGCGTGATACAGCGACCCGTCGGTGAGCGCCACGTAGAGCCCGGCGGGATAGGCGTCGTTCTGATTCACCGTATGGCGGATATAGTCCTGCAGGGCGGGTATGTCCATGTCCTCATATTCAATGGTATCCCGCTGGGCCTCCAGCATGGTCAGGGTGCTGTTCATCCACGCCCTTGTCTCCTGCAGCGTCCGCTCCGTGGTGGTCAGCAGCAGATCCTCGCTCTTTTCCAGCAGAGCGCCCGACATCTGCACATAGACCACTCCAAGCAGCGCCGCCAGCGCCAGCACAGCGCTGACCACCGTGGCGAACACCAGCTTCCCCGTGACGCCCACACCGCGATTTGCCGTTTGGGTGGAACGAACCGTTTTCCTCTCTTTAACCCTCATCGCAAAAGCTCCCCCTGTCTCGTTTCAGCGCCTGACGGCCCGCACAAAAACCCAGGGCCAAAAACACTGTGATATGCCCCATAATCATAGCAGGAACAAAAGGGAAATGCAAGAAATTTATGGCCTCTCCGGGAGCCTTTGCCTAAAAATCTTTTCCGGCTGGCAGCCAAATTTTGCGCAGCCGCACGATGAAGGATTTGAACTCTTGCCTGATGCCTGCGTCCCGTCCCCCATCACTCGCGCAGTACCGCGATAAACTGAATCACGCCCTCCTTCGGGCACTTCGCACAGATGGAGCCCTTATGCGTCTCCACAATGCTTCGAGCGATGGATAATCCCAGGCCAAATCCCCCTGTCTGCTTGGACCGGGAGCGGTCTGGCCGGTAAAAGCGGTCAAAAAGCTGATCCAGCTTCTCCGCGTCCAGCCCGGTACAGGAATTGGACGTCCTGAGCGTCAGGCCCTTTTTTGACTTCTCCAGGTCAAAACGAATCATGCTGCCGTCGTCCGCGTATTTGATGGCGTTGTCCAGCAAAATGGACACCAGCTGGCGGACCGCATACTCATCTCCGCAGCAGGACAGGCCGGGCTCGATGTTTATCTCCAGCGTGTGCCCCTTGGCGGCGGCGAAATCCTGAAAGGAGCCCGCCGTCTCTGTCACCAGGCTGCTGATGTCGAACCTGGCAAACCGCACAGGCGGCTTCTCCTCGTCCAGCCGGGCCAATGTGACCATGTCGTTCACCAGCTCCGACAATTTTTCCGTCTGCGCCTGGGCCTTGTCAATCCATTTCTGCCGTCCCATCTCCATCTCCA
This sequence comes from uncultured Oscillospiraceae bacterium, assembly GCA_948766235.1. Lineage (GTDB taxonomy): Bacteria > Bacillota > Clostridia > Oscillospirales > Oscillospiraceae > Enterenecus. The sequence continues at coordinate 11,768 of CAQCFX010000020.1, forward strand.
ACACCTTTAAGCTGGTGGCGATGACTGTCAGCGGCGTTTTCAGCTCATGGCTGGCGTCGGTGATAAACTGCTTTTGCTTTTCCACGCTCTTTACGGTGGGTCCAATCGCCTTTTTAGAAAAGAACCATATCAAAAGATAGACCAAAGCCACGCAGGCCGCCGCCACCAAAAGGGAGATGACCGCAAAATTCTGCACAGAATGGAGTTCTCGCTGGCAATCCAGGAAAATCGCCATATACTGGTTCTCCCCCATGCAGACCACATAGTATTTGTACTGCCCCTTGTAGCCCATCCCCTCCCCGTGGTCCAAGGCGATCAATAAAAAGCTGTCCGCGTCCGTGTCGGTGACGGCGGCGATGTGCTTCATATCGGCCATGGCCAGCGTGCCGTCCCCGTTATAGTACAGCACGAAGTATCGGGTAGAATAGGGGGTCTCCGGCGTGAACTGCCCCCTGGGCGGCTTCTCCGGCCTTCCGCCGGGGAACTGGGGAATCATGCCCTGGTTGTCATAGATCATTTGCAGGGTGCCGCACAGCGCACTGTCGGTGGAGAGGAAATTGAACACATTGATGGACACCGTCATCAGGAACACCATCAGGGTAACGGATAACATGGCGATGACGATAAATTGACGGCGCAGCCTGTTAATCATCCCGCGTCCTCCAGGGAATATCCCAGGCCCCGGCTGGCGCGGATGGCGACGGAGGAACCCACAACCGTCAGCTTTTTGCGCAGATTGGAGATATGGACCCAAACCACGTTGATTTCCGCCTCCGCGTCCCACCCCCACACCCGCTCCATAATCCGCTCCGCCGAAAGGATTACCTGAGGAGAGCGCATGAACAGCTCCATGACCTGAAACTCACGCCCGCTCAGCCGCTCCGTCCGCCCCCTGCATTGGAGGGTGCTGCTCCCGCAGTCCAGCTCCAGATCGCCAAAGCGGAGTACAGTGGGTTTATAATCTCCCGTCCGCCGCAGCATGGCCCGCACCCGGGCCAGCAGCTCGTCCGGGGCAAAGGGCTTTGGCAGATAGTCGTCCGCGCCGGAATTGAACCCCGCCACCCGGTCGTCCTTTTCTCCCTTGGCCGTCAGCAGCATGACGGGGGTGGACACGCTGCCCTCCCGCAGCCGCGTCAGCACCTGAAGACCGTCCAGCTTGGGCATCATAATGTCCAAAATGATAGCGTCATATTCTCCCGTACCGGCATAATCAAGGGCGGCGCTTCCGTCATGAACTGCGTCCACAGTATATTGATTTTTCTCCAGAAAGACCGTCAACGCCTCCGCCAAATCCAAATCATCTTCCGCGACTAAAAGACGCAAAGCAATCCCCTCCGTTCCTTACAGATATTATAAGGCAGACGCCGGGGACCCGCAAGCCCTTTCCGGCGTCTGTCCTATACATTAAAGCGCCTCTTTTGTGGCCACTCTGCCGCAGACGATATTCAAATTTCCATTCCGGCAGCGCAACTCGTCCAGAAACGCCTTGGATGCCTCCACGTCCTTCAGCACCACCCGGTACTCCAGCTCATACAGGGTGCCCATGTTGCTGGTCTTGACCCGGTCCAGCCGGACCGTGCGGGTATATTGCTGAAACAGGTCGTCGAACAGGCCCTCATAGTCCAGATTTTCCGGGATGGTGATTTTCAGCTCCCGCTCGTTCTCGTTGCCGCCGCCGAAGCGCAGCCGGGAGAGCGCCAGCACAAACACGGCCATCACCCCGAAGAACAACGCCGCCAGCAGCACATAGCCCATACCGGTGGCCAGACCGATGGTCATGCACAGGAAAATCATGCCGATCTCCTTGGCGGTGCCGGGGGTGGAGCGGAAGCGGACCAGCCCAAAGGCCCCCGCCACGGCCACGCCGGCGCCGATATTGCCGTTGACCAGCATGATGATGACCTGCACCACAGCCGGGAGCATGGCCAGCGTGATGACAAAGCTCTGGGTATAGCTGCTTTTGTACATACACAGCAGGGCAATCCCCAGCCCCAGCAGCAGGGAAGCCCCGGTGCAGATAAAGAATACGTTCAAGGTGATTTCGGTTCCGGTGATGATGGAATCAAGCACAGGCGAGAACCTCCTTTCCAATGGATTTGGGCAGACTGCGGCCCAGGATGTTCTGTGTGTACCACGTGCCGTATTTGGAAAAGGACGTATGGAACGCACCGATCTCGCTGAGCAGGTGGGCCAGCCAGACGGGGGTGGCGCCGGGGATTTTAATCTCCATTAAAATGTGGTCCTGGGAGAGGAGCGTTTCCCCGTAATCGCCGGCCCGCAAATCCAGTTCGCTGTCCCGCCACCGCAGGTTTGTGTCAAAGGTAATCCGCAGCTCAGAATTCTCCACTCCCGCAAAGGCCGCCCTGTCATAGGCGATGTATACCTTGGGCGTGGGGTGATAGCTGTGCATAAACCAGTCGATTTCCCGGCAGATTTGGTCCTCCCGCTCCGGCGCAATCCCATTGTGGATATACGATACCGCGTCCGCGGCAGCCATGACGGTACGGCGCTTATAGACCACGCTGTCATATTTCTTCTTCAATTCCACAAACACCTTGTCCCGGCTGTCCGGCACGCCGTAGCTGCGCATCCGCAGCTTTTCCTTATAGACGGGTTTCTTCAATGACGCCCGAATCAGCTGAAAATCATCGGTGTCGTAATAAATGTTGCAGATGGTATAGCGGCCGAACTCGTCGGCGCGCATATTGTTTTTCATGCCCGCCAGCATCCTGGCAAACTGCTCCGGCGTCAGCATATACTTTTTTTCATACCGCTTGAAGCTGAACTGCATTTTTCCAGCCATGAATAAGCCCCCTTGCTGTTTTCTGGCAACAGCATAAAGGCTTTTCCTAAAGTGAAGCTAAAGAACCGGCGCAATCCTGTGAAGTTTTTGTAAACTTGCATATGGTCATTCAGCGGCTTTAAGTTCCCTTTAGGTTTGCCGGATATAAATAGCACAGACCATGAAAGAACAGGAGGCTTTCCCCATGAAATATCCCATGAAATGGATCGCAATGTTCCTCAGTGCCGCCGTCCTGCTAAGCGCGCTTTCCGCCTGTGAATCAAGCGGCGGCGCAGAAGGGGCCGGTGATGCCCCGGCACAGGCGTCCGCATCCCCCGGCCTGGTGGATCGCAGCCCCACCGCCGCCCTGGAGCTGGCAGACGCTACGTCCATCACCCTGACCGGCCGCGGCGCTTCTGTGGACGGAACAGGCGCCGAGGAAAAGGACGGCGTGATTACCATCACCGCCGCCGGCGTCTACGCGGTCAGCGGCTCCTTGGAGGATGGCCGCATCATCATTAACGCCCCCAAGGAAGATGTGACGCTGGTGCTGAACGGCGCGGACATTACCTGCTCCTACGGCAGTCCTTTGTACATCTATAAGGCCGGTACGGCCACGGTGCATCTTATGGAGGAAACGGAGAACGCCCTGACGGATGGGGCTGTCTACACATTCGACGATGAATACTCCTCATCGGCGGACGAGGAGCCCAACGCCTGCCTCTACAGCAAGGCGGATTTGGTGATTGAGGGCGCGGGAGCGTTAATCGTGACGGCCAACTTTGACAACGGCATCACCAGTAAGGACACCCTGAAGATTGCCGGCAGCAGCATCTCCGTCGCCGCAGTTGACAACGGCATCAACGGCAAGGATTCCAACACCATTGACAGCGCCTCCATCACCGTGACCTGCGGCGGCGACGCCATCCGCTCCACCAACGATACGGACGAGACGCTGGGCTGGGTCAGCGTGTCCAACTCCACGCTGGAGCTGACCGCCGGAGAGGACGGCATCCAGGCGGAGACCGCCCTGACCATGTCCGGCGGCAGCTATACCATCACCTCCGGCGGCGGCAGCGGCGTACAGCCCTCAGACGACACCAGCGCCAAGGGGCTCAAGGCGGGGACGGCGCTGACCCTCACCGGCGGGACCTACACCCTGGACTGCTCCGATGACGGGGTTCATTCCAACGGGGACGTGGTGATTTCCGGCGGTGCGTACACTATTTCCACCGGCGACGACGCCGTTCACGCCGACGCAGCCTTAAGCGTGTCCGACGGGGAAATCAACGTTCTGACCTCCTATGAGGGCCTGGAGGGCGCCTCTGTGACCATCTCCGGCGGGACAATCCGCATCGTGTCCTCCGACGATGGGGTAAACGCGGCGGGCGGCGCGGACGGCAGCGGTTTCGGCGGCTTCGATGCCTTCGGCCATGGGAACGGCTTCGGCGTGGATTCCGATGTTTATATCGAAATCTCCGGCGGCTATCTGGTGGTGATGGCGGGCGGCGACGGGCTGGACTCCAACGGGAACGTCACCATGTCCGGCGGCACCGTAATCGTGTCCAGCACCGGCCAGGGCGACGGCGCGCTGGACTGTGACGGCTCCTTTACCCTGTCCGGCGGCACCCTCCTGGCCGTGGGCGGCGGTATGCCCCAGGCCCCCAGCCAGGCCAGCCAGTATACCGTTTTCCTGGGCTTTGACACCACCCTTCCCGCCGGGACCTATGTCAGCCTCTCGGGTGAAAATCAGAGCTTTGTGTTGGAGCTTCCCGTCAGCGCGAACAGCATCGTGTTTTCCTCCCCTGACCTGGAGGGCGGCGCGGCCTATGCGCTCTCCTACGGCGGCGATTACAGCGGTCAGTCCCTTGACGGCATCTGCTCCGGCGGGACCTATTCCGGCGGGACCGACTTGACGCAGCTGACCCTGTCGGACTATATCACCACATATGGAAACCGCGGCATGGGAAATATGGGCGGAAGGCCCGGCGGAGCCATGGGAGATAGGCCGGAGGAAGGCATGAGAGACCGGCCGCCCGGAAATAAGGGCGATGAAGCGGGCGGATTGCCGGCGGACGGCGCAGCGCCCGGAAGCAACGGCATGATGGGAGACCCGTGGGGCCGGGGCAGGCAGGACGATATGCCGAAATAACCGCACATTGACAGCAAAGCGCATCAATACCCACGCCAACCTTCCTCAATGGACACCAGATAGACAAACCTCCCCGGATATGGTATATTCTTCTGGCATTGCTTTGCGGAAAAGAAGGGGTATCGCTATGTACACACTGGAGGATGGTCTGATTGAATTTACAGGCAGCGTAATTTCCCACGCCGTCCTGGTGGTCTACCTGTTTGTAATCATGGGCACGCGGGGGCGGCGGGTGCTGAAAAAGCTGCCCGCCCTGCTGCTCTCCCCGCTGCTGGCCACCTTGGCATCGGCGGGCCTGTATCCGCTCCTCACCAGCTGCGGGGTCGTCCGCTATTGCCTCACCTCCTGCGGCATCCTGCTGATGTGTACCCTGTGGGTCCGATGGGCGTGGCGGATCGGATTCTGGCCGGCCTTTGCCATCACATGTATGGCGGGTATGTTCCAGGTGGCCGCGTCCAACCTGGCCCAGCTTCTGGCCCTGAACACCGGGCTCCAGTATGCGGCGGTGATGGCCGCCTATGGGACCGTCACGCTGGCCTCCGCCGCCCTGCTGTACCGGCTCCGCTTTGGGCGCTGGTTTGGCCTCCTGCTGGAGGAGGGTCCCGCCCAGCGCCGCATGGCCCTGTCCTTCTTTGCCCTGGAGGCGGTTATGGAGGCGTTCTTCATTTTACAGTTGGGGGTCCAGCCGGAGTATCTGGTTCCCTACTATGCGCTTGTGCTGGTCATGGCGGGGCTGGCGGTGGGGCTGGTCATTTACCTGGCCCAGCGGCTGGACGCCGCCCGGAAGGTGGAGGCCCAGCGGGACGTCATCGCCCAGCAGCAGCTCTACGAGCGGAACTGGAGGCCATTCGCCGGGAGGTGCGCTCCTTCCGGCACGACTATAAAAACCTGCTGGCGGGCCTGTCCGAGCAGGCGGACGAGGGCGAGCTGGATGAGCTGCGCGCCGCCCTGTCCGAGCTGGACGCGGGCTTTGACCGGCGCATCGGGGAGAAGATACGGGCGTCCACCCAGCTGGGCAACGTGCGGGTGCCCCAGGTGCGCAGCCTGCTGCTGTCCAAGCTGGCGGCCATGGGGGAGCAGGGCGTTGACTGCCGCCTGGAGGTGCTCTACCCCGTGGAGCAGGTGGGGATGGACGCGTGGGACTTTGCCCGCTGCCTGGGGATTCTGCTGGACAACGCCGCCGAGGCCGCCTTGGAGACGGACACGCCCTGGGTGGAGGTGGTTTTGCTGGCCCAGGGGGCGCGGCTGTCCCTGCGTGTGTCCAACCCCTACGCCGGAACCATAGACCCGGATAAGATATGGACGGAGGGCTTCTCCACCAAGGGGGAGGGCCGGGGGCTGGGCCTGCCCGGCTATCAGCGGATTGTGGCGGAGCATCCCAACGCCGCCTGCTCCACCGAATGGGCGGGAGGCGTGTTTGTCCAGGAGCTGGCGGTGGAGGGCAGGCCATGATTCAGCTTTACCTATGCGACGATGAGGAGGCCGTTCTCCACCAGATTAGGACCGCCCTGGAATGGAAAATCTTCGTGGAAAACTACGATATGCAGGTGGCCTGCGCCGCCGCCACGGCCCGGGAGCTGCTGGGCGCGGTGCGGGACGGCAGCCGGAGCGTCTACTTCTTAGACGTGGATTTGAAGGACGGGGAATGGGACGGCTTCAAGCTGGGCCGGGAGCTGCGGCGGCGGGACCCTCACGGGACCCTGGTGTACATCACCAGCTACGGCGATTTGGCCTGGAAAACCTTCCAGTACCATTTAGAGGCCTTCGACTACATTGTAAAGGAGCCGGAGCAGACCGGCCCGTCCGCCGCCCGGTGCCTGGAGGCGGTCCACACCCGCCTGCTGGACGAGCGCCGGGACCCGGCGGAGGTGTTCTCTCTGCGCTCGGGGGACGAGACGCGGCACGTGCCGCTATCGGACATCCTGTTTTTTGAGACCGCCCCCAAGGCCCACCACGTATTTCTCCACACGGCGGACAGCCGCCTGGACTTTGTGGGCAGTCTGAACGAGCTGGAGCGGGAGCTGGGCGGGCGGTTTGTCCGGGTCCACCGGGCCTATCTGGCGGCGTGGGACAAAATCCAGTCGGTGGACTGGAAGGGGAGCAAGGTCCGGGTTGGGGGCCGGGAGTGCCTGCTGTCCCGCGCCGGAAAATCGGAATTAAAAAAGAAACTGGGAGGGGAGCCGTAAGGCCCCCTCCCAGCTTTTTGCCGTTCAGGAACGATTCGCGCCGTTTAGGAAATCCCGCCCACAAGGGGCCGGAGCCGTGGTATTCTCCCTTTCGCAGACAGGCGGAACGGGAAAGGAGGGAAGCGAAATGGCAAAGGAACGCTTTGTGGAAGTCTATAACCAGGGTCTTGTGAATGTGGTGAAAATCATCGTTGACACGGAGACCGGCGTCAATTACGCGCTGGGCTCTCACAGTAAGATGAGCGGCACTGGGATGACCGTTCTGGTGGACGCGGACGGCAAGCCCATCGTCACCCCCATCAACTGAACCAACCCGAAACGTGCGAAGGACATGACCGGCTCCCGCCTGTCTGCGCCAAACTTGAACGAGAACGACTTGGAGGTATATACCATGGCAAACGAAGTCAAGAAATTCACCCAGGAGGCCGGATATGAGCCTTTGGAGAACCGCTGCATCATCGTCAAATACGCCCCGGAAAACCTGAGCGAAAAATTAGCGGCGTTTTTTAACTCGGAATTTTATGTTCTCCAGATGTGTAAACACGAGATCATCCTGCTCCCCTTCAACACCACATGGGGCAACCTGCGCAAAGACGTATCCTTGGTTCTCCCCTATGAGGACGTCCAGTCGGTGGAGCTGAGGGACGACCTGCTTAACACGGTCATCACCATCCGCACCGGGTCGGACACCATCCGCCTGACCACCCAGCAAGCAGAGCTGAGCGACCTGCGCAGTTCCGGCATCTACGCCAGCATATATGCCGGTTTCTTCAAAAACTGGCACAAGGAGAACCTGGACGGCACGCTGTCGGCGCTGAAGGAGCTGGGAGAACATTGACCCGCTCCCCAGTCAAGCACAAACCAAAAGGAATACTTGAGAAAAACGCGGCCTCCCAGGTTTCATCGGAGGCCGCGTTCTTTCGCCAATGCGCTTATGGCAGACTTTTTTGCGTCACTTCCGCACCCCTTGAAAATCGGCGGCGGATTTGTTATGATAGCAGATATTCCCGCCGCTGGAATTGAGCTGCGGCGCCCAGCGTCAAATGGGAAAACGTTGAAAAGGACTGACTTAAATGAGGGAATTGAGAAAAATGCGGGCGATAGCCGTTGAATTCTTCTGTGGAAAGGATGTGATGAACACTTAAATATTGGAGGTACTATCATGACAAATATTCCAGACCCCAATGTGGTCTTTCCCAACGAGTTTAAAACCTCGTGCTTTATCAAAAATGTAATCACCGCCCCCAACATCACCGTGGGCGACTATACCTATTACGACGACCCCACCGACCCTACGGGCTTCGAGCGCAACAACGTCCTGTTCAATTACCCGGAGTTCGGCGACAGGCTGACCATTGGAAAGTTCTGCTCCATCGCTTCCGGCGTCAAGTTCATCATGGGGCCGGCCAACCACCGGATTAGCAGCGTCACCACCTACCCCTTTAACGTGTTCGGCGGCGTGTGGAGCGAAAGGACGCCGGCGCATATGTCGCAGCTTCCCTTCAAGGGCGACACCGTGATTGGCAGCGATGTGTGGATTGGACGCGAGAGCGTCATCATGCCGGGGGTGACCATCGGCGACGGAGCGCTCATCGCTGCCTATTCCGTGGTGACAAAGGACATCCCGCCCTACGGCGTGGCCGGCGGCAACCCGGCCCGGCTCATCAAAAAGCGCTTTGACGAGGAGTTAATCGGGCTGCTGCTCCGGCTGAAATGGTGGGACCTGCCCAGCCAGGAGCTGGCGGATATTCTGCCGCTGCTGTGCAGCCCCGAATTGGATGCGGTAAAGGCGCAGCTCAAGCAGATGCTGGAGCCAGGCGCAGCGCATTCAGAATGACTGAAAGAAAGACGGCGGGCGAAGCGGAGCCAGGATGGCCGTGACGGCCGCGCCTGCGGGGCGCTGCCGCGGCGCGGATATGCCTTTCTGCCAAGCGGGAGAGATTGCCAAATGAAAGAAAACAAGTACGACGACCAGGTGTTTTTTGAGAAATACAGCCGGATGGCGCGCTCTCAGCAAGGGCTGGCCGGGGCCGGAGAGTGGCATGAGCTGCAAAAGCTGCTGCCGGATTTCCGGGGCAGGCGGGTGCTGGACCTGGGCTGCGGCTGCGGCTGGCACTGCAAATATGCCGCCGGCCACGGCGCGGCCTATGTACTGGGGACAGACCTCTCCGAAAAAATGCTGGCCGCGGCAAGGGCGAAGAATCCGGACCCCGTCATTGAGTACCGCCGCGCCGCCATGGAGGACCTGGAGTGCCCGGACGGCTCCTTCGGCGTGGTGCTCAGCTCCCTGGCCTTTCACTACGTGAAGGAATTTGGGCCGCTGGTCCAGCGGATACACCGCTGGCTGGAGCCGGGAGGCGCCTTTGTCTTTTCCGTGGAGCATCCCGTTTTCACCGCCTTCGGCTCCCAGGACTGGTACTATGACGAGCACGGCGGCATTCTTCATTTCCCGGTGGACAACTACTATCTGGAGGGCCGCCGCGAGGCTGTCTTTCTGGGAGAGCGGGTGACAAAATATCACCGCACCCTCACCACCTATTTGGACACGCTGCTGCAAAGCGGCTTTCAGCTGCTGCGGGTGGTGGAGCCCCAGCCGCCGGAGGATATGATGGAGCTCCCCGGCATGAGGGACGAGCTGCGCCGGCCTATGATGCTGCTGGTGTCGGCGGTAAAAAAATAACGGCAGAGGGGCGGCTCGGTCGAGCCGCCCCTCTGCTGTTTTTCATTCCCTGCATACACAGCGGGCTTTTCCTTCTGCCCCGCGCCGGTTCACGGCGCGGCGCCCTTGAAAAAGTGGATAAAGGCTCCGGGAGAGCCCAGGTTGATAAACTCGCGGCCCGATATCTGCCCCGGGTAACGAGGGCTGAGCTCACTTAAAATGTATTCCATGTCGTTTGGGCCCTGGGTGACTGCGATGACCTCATAATCCCAGCCCCGCGCGGCGCTGAGCGCTTTCTGAATATCCTGCCTAATCAGCTGCGCAAACGCCGCGGCGGTGGTGCCTGTGACCTGGCACTTGAGCTCCACGATGGTCTTCACCCGTTGGGTCGTTTTGCTGGTTAAGGTGAGGTCCGCCCGGTAGGGCGTGCCGGGATATACCGCGCTGTTTTCCAGCCTGACATCATAATTATCATGAAACCTTTCGCAGATGTAATACGCCAGCTCCAGCTGGAACCAGCGCTCCCAGCCCCCGGTGGCTTGAGAGAGGAATTCTATTTTATCGCGGAAGCCGTCATCCCCCCTGCACAGCTCCGACACCACCTGCTCAATCCGCATCGCTCTGCACCAGATAGTCCATGAGGGCGGCGTTGGGGGCCAGCGCGAGCAGCTTCTCCAAATCGGGGACACTCTCCCGCGCCGACATGAGCCTGTTTTTGGCGCCGTGCCTGGCGGAAACAGCGCGAAGGACCCCGGCGCTCGCCGCCTCCTGGCGGTTGGCCAGCTCCTGCACCGCGTCATAGGCCGCCCGCTGAGAGGCGCGCAGCTCGTCCATGATGGTCACATAGTTCCTTCCCAGCATATGCAAGCTGCCGTTAGGTTCTTCCTGCAAATACTCCTTGCTTGTAATCAAGGCCATCCATGCCTTTTGGATGTTTTTATACGTCTCGCTGTCGCCGGCAATCGCGTTCAGCTGGGTCTGAAGGTAGATAATATCGGCCTGGGCCGCCGCCTTCTTTCTGGAGAAATTCAGCTGATAGATGATAAAGTTCTGGAATACCTTTTTGCTGCGGATGGGCCCGCGCCCCTCATACACCCGGTTTACAATCATCAGGTGGAGGGTAAGGCCCGGGCCGACGGACACCTGCTGGATGTCATGGGTGAAGCTGGCCGACTCCTTCCAGGCCAGGGCGGAAAGGGCGTTGGAGAGGAAGTTGATGGCCATTTTGATGGCCATGGAGGAATAGCCCTCCAGCGCGCTGAGGGCGGCCTGGGTCTCCGGGTCGGCGGACTGCGTTTCAAAAACCTCCTGGCCGATTTTCCGGATGACGTCGGCGATGTTGGCCATGGTGAACTCCGCCTCCACCTGATAGTCCTCGTGCTCCTTGGCGGCCATCTGGATGTAGCTGCCGCCCGAATCCTCGTAGAACGCCTTCACCGCGTCCTGGAATTCCGTCATATACTCGGCGGCGGTCTGCTTGACGCTTTTGCTCAGCTCCTCCATGAATTTTGTGAACTCCTGGTCTGTCGCTGCCAGCTCCTTAATGGTGGGGGATTTTCCCATTTTCTTGTCCTTCCTTTCATTTGTAATATAATGATTGATGGGGCTCACCGCCTTCAGTTTATCAAATGGCCAATCATTTAATAACTTACATATGTGTAAGCGATGGGAAAGGAGTGGATTTGTTGTGATTACCTTTGAACCGTTTTGGGAAACCCTGCGCCGCCGGGGCATTTCCACCTACGATTTAGAATATCAATATGACATCAACCCGGCGGAAATTTCCCGCCTCAAGCACAACCACAACTTCACCTTGCGCTCAGTGGACAAGTATTGCCGGCTGCTGGGCTGCCGCGTGGAGGAAATCATCTGGTATGTAGAAAAATAGGGGGACCGAAAGCTTAAAATAAGGCGCGGCCCCCCATTTTTTCTTTACACAGTTTGCCGAATCACGCCGCAGGCGATTTTCGTGCCGGAATTGCCCGACGGCTGGGTTGTGAAGTCGTCGGGGTGGTCGTGGATGATAACGGTTTTTCCCATCACCTCATCCACGGAAAAACGGTTGGTCAAAAACAGGCAGAGCGCGCGTCCATTGTTCCCAAACAGCGGCAGCAGGTCTCCGGCGTGGTGCGGGTGCTCACATTTACCCGGATTGTAATGGGCCATAGCGTCTGCAAGCGGGTCTTCCATATTGCCGCCGCAGTCGGCGCCCTCATGGATATGGAACCCGAAGATGCGTTCCCGGCAGGGACGGTCCGATTGGGGCAGACCGCTGACCTGGACGAAGACAATCACGCCCTCATCGGTCTGATAGAGCCGCACCATGCCTGATACGCCGGGATAGTTCCTGCTGCCCGAGATGCTGGCCGCCGCCTGGGGCCCGGCGCGCAGGATGGAACAAAGGCCGGCCTTGGAACAGCCGCAAGATGATGACCTGTTCATATCTCAAATACTCCTTAAAGACAAGGTTCTACATATCATTATATACGGGCAGGGAACGCGGGGTTCACTCAGGGTCCAGCCCATGGCGGCGGCTGCCGGCCATGGGCGCCCGTTCTATCAATATAAAACCCCCTCTGCAAACAGCCGTTTACAGAGAGGGTTAATGCGGCAAAACCGCTTATTCAGCGCCCGCCAAACGGGGCCCCCGCAAAGCCGCCCGCAGGGCGGCCCCAACCGCGAGCCCAGCAAAGCGGGTCGCGGTTGGAAAGGAGGGGCAGCGGAGTGAGCGCACCCTGACTTTTGAAAAAAGTCGGGGCAAGCGATACATAGCTTGCCCCGACGTGGCGCAGCGGGTGGGATTCGAACCCACGTGCAGTTACCTGCAAACTGATTTCGAGTCAGCCCCGTTATGACCACTTCGATACCGCTGCCTATTCCATTTTGCCTGTGCGGCGCACCAGTCCATTTACACCGCTCTGACACTGCCGCACATCTTTTATAGAATACCCCATGCCCGGCGAAATGTCAATCCCCAGTCTACCGCAGCACCTGCCGCTGCGTCCATTTTCCGCTGCGAAAGCGCAGAATATAGACGGTTCCCCGGCACAGCCAGTCGCACAGCCAGGCAATCCACACGCCGAACAGCCCCACGCCAAAGCCGCGGCACAGCACCATGCACAGCCCCACCCGGAAAATCCACATGGACGCGGCGGACACGCCCGCGGCAAAGCGCACGTCTCCCGCCGCCCGCATCCCGTTGGGCAGGGTGAACGCCGCCACCCACAGCACCATCCGCCCCACGCTGATCAGCACCATCAGCTGGAACGTCAGCTCCGCGCTCTCCGGCGTCATTTGGGACACCCGGGTCACCAGCGGCGTGGCCGCCAGCACCGTCAGGCACGTCACCGCCATCACGCACTCCGCAATCAGGCAGAAGCGCTTGGTGTAGGTCTTGGCCTCCTCCACCCGGCCCGCGCCCATGCACTGCCCCGCCACGGTGAGCAGGCCCACGCCCAGGGCCATGGGGGGCATCCCCTGCACCATATCCAGGGTCTGCGTCATGGCGTGGGCGGCGATGGCGGCGGTGGAGAAGGTGGACACCGTGGACTGCACCATCAGCTTGCCCAGCTGAAACATGGCGTTCTCCACCCCCGTGGGCACGCCCACCCGCAGCACCGTGCCGATTACCGCCCGGTCCGGCCGGATGCGCCAATAGTCCCGGATACACACCAGCAGCTTCCGGCTGCGCAGCAGCGCCATAAGCACCACCGCGCTGACAATGCGCGAGGCCAGCGTGGCCAGCGCCGCCCCCACCACGCCCTTGTGAAACACGAAAATCATCACCGCGTTGCCCGCGATGTTCACCCCGTTGGCCACCGCCGCCACCGCCATGGGCGGCGCGGAGCGCTGCTGCGCCCGGAACACCGCCGCCGCCGTCTGCTGGGCGGCCAGAAAGGGATAGGACAGGGCCGTGATGAAGAAATAGTCCAGCGCCTGGTCCATCACCGCCTGCTCCACCGAGCCGAAAATCAGCCCCAGCAGCACGCGGCGCAGCACCAGGCAGGCCGCCGTCACCACCGCGCCCAGCCCCACGCTCACCAGTAGCACCTGCCTGGCGGCATTGCCGGCCTGGTCCGTCTCCCCCCGGCCCAGATACTGGGCGCACACAATCACGCCCCCCGCCGCCAAAGCGCTGAGCAGGTTCAGCATCAGCATATTCACCGAGTCCACCAGCGCCACCGCAGAGATGGCGCTCTCCCCCACTGTGGTCACCATCATGGTGTCCGCGATGCCCATCAGGCCGGACAAAACCTGCTCCAGCATCAGGGGAATGAGCAGGGCAATGATTTGACGGCGGGTAAACATCATGGCGCTCCAGCTTCCTTTTCGCAGATAGTATGGCAGCTATTATAGCCCCACCGCCCGCAAATGGCAAGCCTGCCCGGCAGTTCTCCCCATTTTTCCGAATATTTACCGCTTATTTCGCATACAATGACATAAAGCCGCTGTTTTTTCATTTGCTTTTTGTGCATCTTGACTTTGGGCCGCTGGAGGACTATAATGTATACGTTATCACACATACTGTACCGCACACCCCTTATTTACAGTATTTTCCGCCCTCCGCCGGCGGAAGTTTGGAGGCACGATATGTTGAACAAAACTGACCACCTCAGCGACGCCATCGCCCGGTTCAACGCCGGGACAAGCACCGACGCCTACCAGTTCCTGGGCTGCCACAAGCAGGTGGCGGACGGGCAGGAAGGCTACGTCTTCCGCGTATGGGCCCCCCACGCCAAAAGCGTGCGGGTGCTGGGCCGTTTCAATGACTGGGACAAGGCGTCCCCCGCCATGGAACGCATCGCCCCCTCCATCTGGGAGCGCTTTATCCCCGGAGTGGAGGTCTACGATGAGTACAAATTCTACATCGAGCGGCCCGACGGCACCTTTGTGTTCCGCGCCGACCCCTACGCCACCCACTCCGCCACCCGCCCGGACAACGCCAGCAAGGTGTTCGACCTGGACGGCTTTGAGTGGACGGACGCCGCCTACCGCCGCGCCCGCGCCCGCCGGGAGGTGCTGAAAAGCCCGGTGAACATATACGAAATGCACCTTGGCTCCTGGCGGCGGCACGAGGACGGCAACTTCCTCTCCTATGAGGAGTGCGCCCGGCAGCTGGTGCCCTACCTGAAGGAGATGGGCTACACTCATGTGGAGCTGCTCCCCGTCAGCGAGTACCCCTACGACCCCTCCTGGGGCTATCAGGTCACCGGTTACTACGCCCCCACCTCCCGCTACGGCACCCCCCACGACTTCATGAAGTTCGTGGATATGTGCCATGAGGCGGGCATCGGCGTCATCATCGACTGGGTGGGCGCCCACTTCCCCCGGGACGAGTGCGGCCTGTTCGAGTTCGACGGCGGCTACTGCTACGAGCCCGCCGACCCCCTGCGCCGGGAGCACCCCGACTGGGGCACCCGCATCTTCGACTACGGCCGGTATGAGGTGCGCTCCTTCCTGATTTCCAACGTGGTCTACTGGCTGGACAAGTTCCACATCGACGGCATCCGGGTGGACGCGGTGGCCTCCATGCTGTATCTGGACTACGGCCGCCAGGGCGGCGAGTGGCGGCCCAACAAGGACGGCGGCAACATCAATCTGGAGGCGGTGCAGTTCCTGCGGGACATGAACTCCGCCG
>CAQCFX010000020.1:27206-28871 GCA_948766235.1 uncultured Oscillospiraceae bacterium
TGTGCTGATGGTGGCCGAGGAATCCACCGCCTGGCCCAAGGTGACTAAACCTGTGGATGACGGCGGGCTGGGCTTCAACTTCAAGTGGAACATGGGCTGGATGCACGACATGGTGGACTATATGTCCACCGACCCCCTGTTCCGCAAGGGCCGGCACAACAACCTCACCTTCTCCCTCACCTACGCCTTCTCGGAAAACTTCGTGCTCCCCCTGTCCCATGACGAGGTGGTCCACGGCAAATGCTCCCTCATCAACAAAATGCCGGGCGAGTACGATGATAAGTTCCAGGGCCTGCGGGCGTTCTACGGCTACATGATGACCCACCCCGGCAAGAAGCTGCTGTTTATGGGCGGCGAGTTCGGCCAGTTCATCGAGTGGGACGAGAAGAAGCAGCTGGACTGGTTCCTGCTGGACTACGAAAAGCACCACCAGCTGCAAGAGTACGTAAAGGACCTGAACCATTACTATCTGGACCACCCCGCCCTGTGGCGCAACGACACCGACTGGCAGGGCTTCCAGTGGATTTCCTGCGATGACTATCAGCAGAGCGTCATCGCCTTCCGCCGCATCGACGAAAAGGGCAAGGAAGTGATTGTGGTGTGCAACTTCTGCCCCGTCACCCGCACGAGCTACCGCATCGGCGTGCCCAAGCCCGGCTCCTACGTCCCCGTGCTGTCCAGCGACGACGCCAAGTACGGCGGCACCGGCGCCCCGCTCGCCCCCGCCAAGGCCAAGAAGGAGGAGATGCACGGCCTGCCCTACAGCGTGGAGCTCACCCTCCCGCCCCTGTCCGCCGTGTTCTACGAGCGGCACATCCTCCGCGGCGCCAAGTCCGGGGAGGAAGCACCCGCCGGTGAAAAGGCCGCCCAGGAAAAGCCCAAGCGCAAGCCCCGCGCCAAAAAGGCGCCCGCCCAGGCTGAGGCCGAGGCCCCCAAGCCCCTGAAAAAGCCCGCCTCCAAGGCCAAAGCCAAGACTGAGGCCGCCGGGGAGGCTAAGCCCAAGGCCGTCCGCAAGCCGCGCACCAAAAAAGCAGCACCCAAAACCGAATCTGAATCAAAGTAATTCATGAGGGGGAGATTGTCTTGTTCCAGCGCAAAAAAGAGTGTATCGCCATGCTTCTGGCCGGCGGCCAGGGCAGCCGCCTGTACTGCCTCACTCAGGACACCGCCAAGCCCGCGGTGCCCTTCGGCGGCAAATACCGCATCATCGACTTCCCGCTGTCCAACTGCGTCAACTCCGGCATCGACACCGTGGGCGTGCTCACCCAGTACCAGCCCCTGGAGCTGAACGACTACATCGGCAACGGCCAGCCCTGGGATTTGAACCGCAACTGGGGCGGCGCGCACATCCTGCCGCCCTACACCCAGTCCAAGACCGAGTCCTGGTACAAGGGCACCGCCAACGCCATCTATCAGAACCTGGGCTTCATCGATATGCACGACCCCGAGTACGTGGTCATCCTCTCCGGCGACCACATCTATAAGATGGACTATAACAAAATGCTCAAGTTCCACAAGGAAAAGGGCGCGGAGTGCACCATCGCCGTGATGAGCGTCAGCATGGACGAGGCCAGCCGCATGGGCATCATGAGCACCGACGAGAACATGGCCATCACCGACTTTGAGGAGAAGCCCAAGAAGCCCAAGAGCAATCTGGCCTCTATG
>CAQCFX010000021.1:0-14680 GCA_948766235.1 uncultured Oscillospiraceae bacterium
TCTTGGCGATGTCACGCTGCGAAACGGCCAGGACGCTCGCTCGCTTTCCCTCCGTCTCGGCCTGGTCTTGGGCGGCTGTGCCGCCCCGCGCTCGGCCTCGCTCCGGTCCAAGCTCTCTCGCTGTCCGTTTCTCCGCGCTTCTTTGGAAAGTTCATGAAACTTTCACATTTCCACTTGACAGGAAAGCTCGCGGCCTTTACAATAAGTAAGGATAATTTTGAAAAGCCGCCGTGCTTTTTTGCCGTTTTGAGCGTTTACGCCGCCCTCCGGGGCGTGTCTATATAGTCTATCGAGGCGTTCTTTATAGATTTGGTTGACACTCAAATAGTGCGCCCTTTTGTGGGCGGTTTTTCGGTTATCGCGGTGCGTCTTTCACGCATCGCGTCTTATTTTGCGAATAATTAGGTAAAAATCAATGAAAACAGGAGGTGTGGAACTCAAATGCCACCGTATGTCACGGTCATTATCGCCGTTGTAGCGGGGCTGGTCTGCCTCGCCCTGGGCTTCGCGGCCGGCTACCAGCGGCGCAAAGCCGCCGCCGAGCGGGAGATTGGCTCCGCCGAGGAGGAGGCCCGCCGCATCATCAACGACGCCATCAAGAGCGCGGAAAGCAAAAAGCGAGAGGCCACCGTAGAGGCCAAGGAGGAAATTCTCAAGGCCCGGGGCGAGTTCGACAAGGAAGTCAAGGACCGCCGCAATGAGATCCAGCGCCAGGAGAACCGAATCAACTCCAAGGAGGAAAACCTGGACCGCAAGCTGGAAAACCTGGAGCGCAAAGAGGAAAACGTCAACGCCCGCATCGCCCAGCTGGAGCAGGAGAAGCAGGAGCTGGACGGGCTGAAAAACAGCCAGCTGGAGCTGCTGGAGCGCATCTCCGGCCTGACGGTGGAGGAGGCCAAGCGCTACCTCATCGAGCAGCTGGAGGACGACGTCACCCACGAGGAGGCCCTGAAGCTCAAGGAGATCCAGACCCGCTTCAAGGAGGAGGCGGAGACCTACGCCCGGGAGCAGATTGCCCTGGCCATCCAGCGCTGCGCCGCCGACCACGTGGCGGAGGCCACCGTGTCCGTGGTGCCCCTGCCCAACGACGAGATGAAGGGCCGCATCATCGGCCGGGAGGGCCGCAACATCCGCACCCTGGAGACCATGACCGGGGTGGACCTTATCATCGACGACACCCCCGAGGCCATCACCGTGTCCTGCTTTGACCCGGTGCGCCGGGAGATCGCCCGGCTGGCCCTGGAAAAGCTCATCCTGGACGGGCGCATCCACCCCACCCGCATTGAGGAGATGGTGGAGAAGGCCAAGCGGGAGGTGGACGCCATCATCCGCGCCGAGGGCGAGCGGGCCGTGTTTGAGACCAACGTCCACGGCTTGAACCCGGAGCTGGTGAAGCTGCTGGGCCGCCAGCACTACCGCACCAGCTTTGGCCAGAACGTGCTCAACCACTCTATCGAGGTGTCTCAGCTGGCCGGCCTGCTGGCCGCAGAGATTGGCGTGAACGTGGCCGAGGCCAAGCGCGCCGGCCTGCTCCACGACCTGGGCAAGTCCATTGACCACGAGGTGGAGGGCTCCCACGTGCAGATTGGCGTGGAGCTGGCCCGGAAGTACCGGGAGAGCGAGAATGTGGTCCACGCCATCGAGGCCCACCACGGCGACGTGGAGGCCAGGACCATTGTGGCCTGCCTGGTGCAGGCGGCCGACGCCATCTCCGCCGCCCGCCCCGGCGCCCGCAAGGAGAACGTGGAGTACTACATTAAGCGGCTGGAGAAGCTGGAGGAGCTGACCTCCTCTTTTGCCGGAGTGGACAAGGCCTACGCCATTCAGGCCGGCCGCGAGGTGCGCATCATGGTCAACCCCGAGGCCATCTCGGAGGACCGCATGGTGCTGCTGGCCCGGGAGATCGCCAAGAAGATTGAGGACGAGCTGGAGTACCCCGGCCAGATTAAGGTGAATCTCATCCGGGAGACCAAGGCCATCGAATATGCAAAGTAAATGAACTACGCCGCCGTGGAGTACCCACGGCGGCGCAGTTTTACGAGCAGGGAACGGACAGGGTCAAAACGCATACCTTGTCCCTTGCGAAAACAGCAACCCATCGGTCAGTTCCACGCGCAGGATGACGGTGTTTTCATCCTCTAAATCGGTGTGCCCGTTGTCAATCCACGCAGCGAAAGCCGTTTTCAGCGTTTCAGCAATCCCCTGGTTTTCCTTTTTGCCCCAATAGCCTAAATCGGCGCCTGTCCCGTGGGCTGTTAACCACTCGCCGGCGATTGCAACAGTGGGGTTGTTTTTGATGTGCCGCATCTTATTGGAACGTGCGTGTGTGATGATATAAAATGCGCCGCTTTCGTAATAGGCGTTTACGTTCCGCACATAGGGCACCCCGTTTTCTACCGTAGCCAACGCAATGATGCTGTCTTTTCCAAACCGCTCAGTCATTATTTTTTCAACGTTTGGCTCTATTTTTATCACAAAATGTCCCCCTTCCCAAATCCAGCCGTTTGATTGATTATAGCACGATAAGCCGCTGCGTTCAAGCGGTACAGGGGGACCATAGCGCGGAGAAGCGGACAGCGAGGGAGCCTGGACCGGAGCGAGGGGCAAAACCCAGGCGGGCAAGCCCCGAAGCGGAGTGGACGGCTTTCCGGCCCAAAGGGCCGGAAAACGGCGCGTGCAGTCGCAGGGGCTTGGACGCCGTCGCGGAGGGCGCGCAGCGTGAATACGCAAAGTGGCGTGAATAGAGAATTAATACGCCGCCGGATTTTTCCGGCGGCGTATTCTTATTTGTTTTGCATAAAAATTCAATTTGATTTTGAGGAAAGCCAACACATCCCATAAAATAAAGGAAAACGCGCAAAAACTTCTTGCATTCTTTATGCATACACGGTATACTTCAATTCAACACCCCGCCGCCGGCGGCGGGGTGCAGGCAAAAATATTCAGCAAATATTCAATGGAGATGAATGAAAATGAAAGCAATGAAAAAACTGGCCGCCCTGCTGCTGGCCCTGTCTATGATCTTTGCCCTGTGCGCCTGCGGAAGCCAGGGCAGCACACCCACCCCCACCACCGCCCCCTCTGAGGCCGGCGAGCCCTCCCAGGCGCCCTCTGAGGCGCCCAGCCAGGGCGCCGAGCCCGCCGCCTTTACCACCGTGGAGGAGGGCAAGCTGCATATGTCCACCAACGCCGCCTTCCCTCCCTATGAGATGACCACCGACGACGGCGGCTTCGAGGGCATCGACGTGGAGGTGGCCGAGGCCATCGCCAAGAAGCTGGGTCTGGAGCTGGTGGTGGACGACATGGCCTTTAACAACGCCCTGCTGGCCGTGCAGAACGGCGAGAGCGACATCGCCATGGCTGCCATCACCGTCAAGCCCGACCGTCTGGAGGTCATGGACTTCTCCGAGACCTACGCCACCGGCATCCAGGTGGTCATCGTCAAGGAGGGCTCCCCCATCGCCACCATAGACGACCTGGCCAACGCCGACAAGATCGGCTGCCAGGCGGATACCACCGGCTATGACTACTGCTCCGGCGACTACGGTGAGGACCATGTCATCGCCTATGACACCGGCGCCCTGGCCGTCATGGACCTGATGGCGGGCACCATCGACGCGGTGGTCATCGACAACGGCCCCGCCGAGGCCTATGTGGCCGCCAACGATGGTCTGAAGATTCTGGACACCGAGTACGCCAACGAGGATTACGCCATCGGCTTCCAGAAGGGGAATACCGCGCTGGTGGAGGCGGTGAATGCCGCGATTGCGGAGCTGAAGGCGGACGGCACCTTCCAGGGCATCGTAGATAAGTACATTAAGGCTGACTGATTCGCCAACCAAACGGAAATGCTCCAAGCAGGGGCGGCTCTGACGGGCCGCCCCTGCCTTACAACACTTGAGAGGGGAATACCTCAATGCTCCAACCGCTTATCGACTGGCTGTACGGCCTTCCCTTTGTCCAATGGCTTATTGAACTGGCCCCCCGGTTTTACCGGGCCTTTATAGAGGCCGACCGCTGGAAGCTCTACCTCCAGGGGCTGGTAGTCACCTTCGAAATCACCATTGCGGCCATCGCCATGGGCCTGGTGCTGGGCCTGTTTGTGGCCATGGTGCGCACCGCCCACGACCAGCAGCGCCCCGGCCGCCGCAACCCCCTGCTGGGCCTGGTCAACGCCGTCTGCAAGGTGTACACCACCGTCATCCGGGGCACCCCCATGATGGTGCAGATTTTGATCTGGGCCTTCGTCATCTTCAAGGGCGAGCGGAACAAGGTGATGGTGGGCATGGTCGGCATGGGCGTCAACGCGGGGGCCTATATCTCGGAAATCATCCGGGGCGGCCTGATGAGCGTGGACCCCGGCCAGAGCGAGGCGGGCCGCTCCCTGGGCCTGGGCTATGTGGACACCATGCGCTTTATCATCATCCCCCAGGCGTTCAAAAACATCCTGCCCTCCATGGGCAACGAGCTGGTCACCTTGTTCAAGGACACCTCCCTGGTGAACGCCATCGGCGCGGCGGAGATGACCTACTATGCCAACCGGATCGGCGGCAAGACCTACGACTATATGCCGCCCCTCATCGGCATCGCCTGCATTTACTTAGTGTTTGTCATCATTCTCACCTGGCTCCAGGGCAGGTTGGAAAGGAGGCTGCGGCAAAGTGATCGACGTTAAACATCTTTCCAAGTCCTTTGAGGATAACCTGGTGCTGGACGATATCTCCGAGCACATCCACCCCGGGGAGAAGGTGGTGGTGATAGGGCCGTCCGGCTCGGGCAAGTCCACCTTCCTGCGCTGCCTCAACCTGCTGGAGACCCCCACCGCCGGGACGATTACCTTTCAGGGGCAGGAGATTACCGACCCCAAGGCGGACATCAACGCCATCCGCCGGCAGATGGGCATGGTATTTCAGCACTTCAACCTGTTTCCCAACATGACCATTCGGAAAAATATCACCCTGGCCCCGGTGCGTACCGGCCTGATGAAGCAGGACGAGGCGGACGAGGAGGCCATGGCCCTGCTGCGCCGGGTGGGGCTGGAGGAGAAGGCGGACGCCTATCCCGCCCAGCTGTCCGGCGGGCAGAAGCAGCGCATTGCCATTGTCCGCGCCCTTGCCATGAAGCCCAAGGTGCTGCTGTTTGACGAGCCCACCTCCGCCCTGGACCCCGAGATGGTGGGCGAGGTGCTGGAGGTGATGAAGGAACTGGCCCGGGAGGGCATGACCATGGTGGTGGTGACCCACGAGATGGGCTTTGCCCGGGAGGTGGGCACCCGGGTGCTGTTCATGGACGGGGGCAAAATCCTGGAGCAGGACGAACCCCACGCCTTTTTCGCCCACCCCAGAGAGCAGCGCACCATTGATTTTTTGTCGAAAGTACTCTGAACGCATCCACGCCTCACCTGTTCGCGACGCGCGGCTTCACTGCGACTCAGGCAAAACCCAGTCCCGCGCTGCGGGCCTTGGGCTTTTGCCTTCGCTTCGTTCCATCCGCGCTGCTCATAACGGTTCGGACGCTATGATGCAAAACCGCCCGGGTATCCCGGGCGGTTTTCGTGCAAAATCCCATCTTGTAATTTCTCCCCTGCTTTGGTATCATAGACCGAACGCAAAAGGAGGGGAACGATATGCACAAGCTCACGCCGCTGTTTTTGAAAGCGCCCGGCCTGGGGGCGTATCGTTTCTATTTCCATTTCCATTGGTAAGGCAGTCACCATTGTTTGGTGATTGCCTCTTTTTTTGCGCGGGGACATATTGCAATACCAGTGAAAAGGAGAGAGTAGAGTTATGAACAACCAAGAACCCGTCCGTGACGCCCGTACCCTGGGTGTGCCCAAAATGCTGATTCTGGGCCTGCAGCATATGTTTGCCATGTTTGGCGCCACCATCCTGGTGCCCATCATCGTCAGCGGCGCCTACGGCCTGCCCCTGTCCGTCCAGACCACCCTGTTTTTCGCCGGCATCGGCACGCTGTTCTTCCACCTGTGCTCCAAGTTCAAGGTGCCCGCCTTCCTGGGATCCTCCTTTGCCTTCCTGGGCGGCTTCGAGGCCGTGTCCAAGCTGGAGTCCGGCCGGTTCGCCGGTATGGCGGCGGCGGAAAAGCTGCAATACGCCTGCGGCGGCATTGTGGTGGCCGGCCTGCTGTACCTTGTCCTGGCCCTGCTGGTGAAGGTGGTGGGCGTGCGCAAGGTGATGCGCTTCCTGCCCCCCGTGGTCACCGGGCCCATCATCATCTGCATCGGCCTGAACCTGGCCCCCTCCGCCGTGAGCAACGCCTCCGCCTGCTGGCCCCTGGCCCTCATCGCCCTGGCGGTGATTGTGGTGTTCAACATCTGGGGCAAGGGGATGTTCAAAATCATTCCCATTCTGCTGGGTGTGGTCGTCTCCTACGTGGCCGCCATTATCATGAACGCTTGCGGCGTGACCAACGCGGACGGCTCCGCCATCCTGAACTTCGCCGGCGCGGCCCAGGCCAGCATCGTGGGCCTGCCCCCCTTCCAGATTGCCAAGTTTGATATCTCCGCCATCCTGGTCATGGCCCCCATCGCCATTGCCGCCATGATGGAGCACATCGGCGATATGTCCGCCATCTCCGCCACCGTGGGCGAGAACTTCATTGAGGACCCCGGCCTGCACCGCACCCTGATTGGCGACGGCATCGCCACCTCCCTGTCCGCCATGTTCGGCGGCCCCGCCAACACCACCTACGGCGAAAACACCGGCGTGCTGGTGCTCTCCAGGGTGTATGACCCCAACGTCATCCGGCTGGCCGCCATCTACGCCGTGGTGCTGGGCTTCATCCCCAAGATGAGCGAGCTCATCGGCTCCATGCCCACCGCCATCGTGGGCGGCATCAGCTTCATGCTCTACGGCATGATTTCCGCCATCGGCGTGCGCAACGTGGTGGAGAACCGGGTGGACTTCACCAACTCCCGCAACCTTATCATCGCCGCGGTTATCCTGGTGTGCGGCCTGGGCTTCTCCGGCGGGCTCACCTTCCAGGTGGGCGGCACCGCCATCACCCTCACCTCTCTGGCCATCGCCGCCATCGCGGGCATTGCGCTCAACGCCATCCTGCCCGGCAAGGATTACGAGTTCGGCTCCGACGTGACCGACGGCCGCTCCGGCGACTTCGGCAGATACTAAGCGCGGCAGCGCCGGTACATACAGTGAAGGCCCGGGTCCCCCCTATGGGGACCCGGGCCTGGTGCTTTTTAACCCGCCGGGCCGTCAGGCCGCGGTGAGGGTGTTGGTGCAGCTCATGATGGTGACGATAATCGCCATGATAATGCCGGCCAGGTAGGGATTCTTGGTGGCCTTGTAGAGAATACGGGAGAGCACCGTGAACAGCGGCAGAATCACCACAATGGGGAACAGCCAGATGCCCAGAATGGTGCCGCCCAGTCCCTCCAGGGGATGATAGCCGGAGATGAAGAAGGGAATGTACATCCAGGCGATGAGGATGGCCGGGGACAGGGCGTTGAAGACCGCCAGCACCAGGGTATTGACCCACTCGTGCTTGCCCATCTTCACATAGTTGAAGCAGTTGCTGGCCACGGAGTTGAGCACATAGTAAATGAGGAAGAAGGGGAGATACCGCACGGCGATGAGCAGCTTGTCAACGCTGAAGGCCTTGAAGGTCAGGCACCAAATGCGGAAGTCGGTTTTGAAGAAGAAGTCGGCCGCGAACACGGTGAAGTAGGTGGCGGCCGCCACGATGACACCCAGGAAAACCGTCTTGGCCAGCTTTTTGCCGGTCATTTTCACGCCCGCCGCCTTCAGGTCCATCATCCCCTCCTTCTTGCCGTAGAAGCGGTAGGACAGGACCATGAACAGCAGGGACAAAAGCCCGCACAGGGCGCTCCAGATGCCGATGCCCAGCGGCGGCTGCTGGGGGAAGAAGCTGGTCTGGGTCATCATCCCAATCACGTTGGAGAAGATAAACATCACCATGGAGAACACAACGCCCACAATCAGGCTGACCCACAGCCAGACTTTGCCCTTCTTGTTGGCGAGCACGGCGGGCACAGGGGCTTTGTCCGCCTTGAGCTCGGCGAAGAACGCGGTATCCACCAGGCGCAGGGCGAGCCCAACCATGAACATGAAGAAGCCCACGATGCCCAGGGTGTTGAACGCTGCCTTCCACTGCCAGATCTGATTGGTTCCGGGCAGCATATGGGGCGCGCCCAGGGCGGCGTCGAAAAACTCCACGCTGCTGGCCACCACGCCGCCGGAGAAATGGGCCCAAGGGTGGATCATAGGCGGGTTGTAGATGACGCGGATGGCGTCCTGGCCGTCCACGTCCTCATGGTACATGGTGTAGGGAGCCCGCTCCGGCTGGCCGGAGGGGTCGGAGCCATAGTACAGGAAGGACTGGGCGGTGCTCTGGTGAATGAACTCCCGCGGCGGGGTATAGGAGCCGTCGCCCCGGGGAACGCGGTGGAAAAATTCGTCGTACTGGCAGGCCACGATGCCCGCGTCGCGGCTTCCGAAGATGTTGATGTATTCCCCCGTCCCGCTGTCGGTGTACACCGCGTCATTGGACACCAGCAGGGCGGCGGCGATGAGCGGGGTTTCCGCGTTATTGTCCAGCATGACGGCCGTGCGGCTGGCCAGGGCGCCGTTGGAGTGGCCTGTGACGCCGATGCGGGACGCGTCCACATAGGGCAGGGCGGCCATGAGCTTTACCGCGTCGTACATGCCGTTGGCGTTGTTCTCGGGCTTCCACCAGCTGCCGCTGGCAATATCCTCCGAATTGCCGTGGCCGTACATATCAATGGCCATGACCACAAAACCCCGGCGGGCATACTCCACGTAGTTCAAATCCTGCATCTCCCGGGTATTAAACCAGCCGTGGCTGCACACGATGGCGGGGGCGGGATTGTCCGCCGTGGCGGTATCGGGAACAAGCAGCAGCGCGCTCATCTGATGGCCCGATTCCGTCTCCCAGCGCAGGTCTTTGATGGTGACGCTGCCAAAGCTGGTCTGTATGACGCTGGCGCCGATGCAGCTCACCAGCAGGATGGCCAGCGCCAGGCACAGAATTCGTGTTGATTTTTTGATGTTTGTCATGATATTGACCCCTTTCTCCATCTCGGAAATTCAGCGTGCCGCAATGTCCCGTTCCTCTCGCCGTCCCCCCTTCATGCAAAAAAGCGCAACAGTCTCTTTGACTGTCACGCCCTTCTCATAAACTCATGCGCAAATATTTTATTTTTCACGCTTAACCTGTTGTCAGCATAACAGACCCATAGTTTTTTGTCAATGCGCATTTTATTTTTTGTCGAAAACCGCCAAATGCGCATTTTGCTTTTTGACAATCCCGCCAAAATGGAAAAACAATTTTTTCCCTTCTTGCTTTTTCCGTCAAGCCCTGCTATGATAGGAGTGCCTGATACTTGTGCAGAGTTTGAGACGCGCAAAGCAGCCCGGCTTGGTTGCTTTGCGCTCTTTTTGTCCCTTTGGAAAGGGGGTAAACCCAGTGGACCGTGAACAGCTTTTGGATCTTTTGGCCGGCGGGCCGGTGATTGCCGCTGTAAAGGACGCCGGCGGACTGGCCGCCGCCCTGAACAGCGACGTGTCCGTCATCTTCCTGCTTAGCGGCGACGTGCTCACCATCCCGGACGCGGCGGCTCAGGTGCGCCGCGCGGGCAAGCGGGCCTTTGTCCACCTGGACCTGGTGGACGGGCTGGCCGCCCGGGAGGTGTCGGTGGATTTCATCGCCCGCCAGACCCAGGCCGACGGCATCATCTCCACCAAGACGGCCCTCACCCGCCGGGGGCGGGAGCTGGGGCTGGTGAGCATCCAGCGGATTTTCCTGCTGGACTCCATGGCGCTGGACGCGGTGCAGCGCCAGCGCAGCCAGGACTGCGACCTTATCGAGGTGCTGCCCGGGCTGATGCCCAAGATTATCCGGCGGGTGGTCCAGGCCGCCGGCAAGCCGGTGATTGCGGGCGGACTTATCTCCGACAAGGAGGACGTCACCGCCGCGCTGGGCGCGGGGGCGGTGGCCGTGTCCACCACCAACCCGGCGGTGTGGAAAATGTAGCCCATTTGCCAGTACAAGCCCGAGATTTTTCCGATTTGGGAGGTCATTTCATGTATGATGTGTTAATCATCGGCTGCGGCATTACCGGCGCGGCCACCGCCTTCCAGCTGTCCAAATACAAGCTGAAGGTGGGAATTTTGGAGCGGGAGAACGACGTGTCCCTGGGCACCACCAAGGCCAACTCCGCCATTCTTCACGCCGGGTACGACCCCGAGCCGGGCACCCTCATGGCCAAACTCAACGTCCGGGGGGTGGAGCTGGCCCGGGAGCTGTGCGCCAAGCTGGACGTGCCCTACCGCCCCTGCGGCTCGCTGGTGCTGGCCTTCTCGGAGGAGGAGCGTTCCACCCTGGAGGAGCTGTACCGCCGGGGGAAGGAAAACGGCGTGCCGGACTTGGCGCTGCTCACCGGGGACGAGGCCCGCGCGCTGGAGCCCAATTTGTCCGGGGAGGTTGTGGCCGCCCTCCACGCCCCCTCCGCCGCCATCTGCTCCCCCTGGGAGTACTGCCTGGCCCTGGCGGAGACGGCGGTGAAAAACGGGGTGGAGCTGCACCTGAACACCGCCGTCACCGGGCTGGAGCCGGCGGAGGAGGGCTGGACGGTCCACACCAACCGGGGGGAGTTCCAGGCCCGCTTCGTGGTGAACGCCGCCGGGGTGGACGCCGCCGCCGTCCACGACATGGCCGCGACCCACGCCTTTGACATCAAGCCCAGCCGGGGGCAGTACTACCTGCTGGACAAAAGCGAGGGGGACCGGGTGGGCCGGGTGATTTTCCAGTGCCCCAGCAAGGTGGGCAAGGGGGTGCTGGTGGCCCCCACCGTTCACGGCAACCTAATCGTAGGCCCGGACGCGGCGCCGTCCCAGCCCCACGACACCGCCACCACCGGGGACGGGCTGCGCTTTGTGCGCCAGACCGCCCAGAAATCCGTCCCCAGCGTAAATTTCCGGGAATCCATCCGCAATTTTGCCGGGGTGCGGGCCAGCACCGCCGCGGGGGACTTTATTTTGCAGGAGAGCGCCCCTGGCTTTTTCGACCTGGCGGGCATCTGCTCGCCGGGGCTGTCCGCCGCCCCCGCCATCGGGGAGTACGCGGCGGAGCTGCTGGAACAGGCGGGGCTGGCGCTGGATGAGAAGGACGCCTTTATTTGTGAGCGCCATCGCACCCGCTTCAAGGAGCTGGGCGTGGAGGAGCGCGCCGCCCTGGTGGAGCGGGAGCCGGCCTATGGCCGGGTCATCTGCCGGTGCGAGACCGTCACCGAGGGGGAGATTTTGGAGGCGCTCCATTCGCCCATTCCCCCCGTATCGGTGGACGGGGTGAAGCGCCGGGTGAACGCGGGCATGGGCCGCTGCCAGGGGGGGTTCTGCGGGCCCCGTGTGGTGGACATCCTGGCCCGGGAGCTGCACAAGTCCCCAGGGGACATTGTGCAGGACCAGGCCGGGTCCTGGCTGCTGGACCGTCAGACCAAAGGAGGGAAGGCAGATGTATGACCTCATCGTGATTGGCGGCGGGCCCGCCGGATTGGCTGCCGCCTGCGCCGCCTGGGAGGGCGGACTGCGCAGCATTCTGATCGTGGAGCGGGATAAGGAGCTGGGCGGCATTTTGAACCAGTGCATCCACAACGGCTTCGGTCTGCACCACTTCAAGGAAGAATTGACCGGCCCGGAGTACGCCGGACGGTTTGTGAAGCTCTTAGGCGAGACCGGGGTGGAGGTGCGGCTGGACACCATGGTGCTGGACGTGACCGAAAACCGTCAGGTCCACATGGTTGGCAAATCCACCGGCTACCGGGTGGAGCAGGCCCGTTCCATCGTGCTGGCCATGGGCTGCCGGGAGCGCACCCGCGGGGCCATCGCCATCCCCGGCGCGCGCCCCGCCGGGGTGTTCACCGCCGGGGCCGCCCAGCGGTATGTGAACATGGAGGGGTGGATGCCCGGCAGACGGGTGGTCATCCTGGGCAGCGGCGATATCGGGCTCATCATGGCCCGGCGCATGACCCTGGAGGGGGCCAAGGTGCTGGCTTGCGTGGAGGTCATGCCCTACTCGGGCGGGCTGAACCGGAACATCGTCCAGTGCCTCCACGACTACGATATCCCCTTATACCTGTCCCACACCGTCACCGACATCCGGGGCAGGAACCGGGTGGAGCAGGTGGTGGTGTCCCAGGTGGACGACAAGCGTAGTCCAATCCCCGGCACCGAGATGGTGTTTGACTGCGACACCCTGCTGCTGTCCGTGGGCCTTATCCCGGAAAACGAGCTCACCCGGCAGGCGGGCATTGAGATTGACCGGCGCACCAACGGGGCCGTCGTGTATGAAAATATGGAGACCTCCCTGCCCGGGGTGTTCGCCTGCGGCAACGTGTGCCACGTCCACGACCTGGTGGACTTCGTCACCGCCGAGAGCCAGCGGGCGGGAGCCGCCGCTGCGGCCTACGTGCTGGGCGGGGCCGTCCCCGGCGGGCAGGTGCTGGAGGTCAAGAACGGGGACGGGGTGAGCTACACCGTGCCTCAGCACATCCGGCCCCATCGGGTGGATAAGCTGTGCGAGCTGTTTTTCCGGGTGAACCGGGTGTGTAAGGACAGCGAAATCCTGGTCACCTCCGGGGAGACCCAGATTGCCCGCTTCAAGCGGGAGCACCTGGCCCCCGGCGAAATGGAGCACATCACCCTGCCCCGCGCCCTGCTGGACAAGGCCCAGGGGGCTATCACCGTATCCATCCGGGAGGTGTCGAAATGAAGGAGCTTATCTGCATCGTCTGCCCCCAGGGGTGCCATCTGAAGGTGGACGAGGAAAACGGCTGCGCCGTCACAGGAAACTCTTGCCCCAGGGGGGCGGAATACGGTAAAATGGAGCTGACCCACCCCACAAGGGTGGTCACGTCCACCGTGCGGTGCCAGGGGGGCGCGTACCTGCGCTGCCCGGTGAAAACGGATGGGCCGGTGCCCAAGGAGCAGATATTCCAGGTGATGGCGGCGCTGGAGGAAATCACTCTCACCGCCCCCGTGGCGGTGGGGCAGGTTGTGATTGAAAATGTGTGCGGCACCGGGGCCAACGTGGTGGCCACCCGCAATATGGGAAGGAGCGTTTGATATGGGCAAATACATCCTCGCCTTAGACCAGGGCACCACCAGCTCCCGGGTGATTCTGTTTGACCGGGATCAGAACATTTTGGGGGTGAGCCAGAAGGAGTTCACCCAGTATTACCCCCATGAGGGCTGGGTGGAGCACGACGCCATGGAGATTTGGTCCTCCCAGTACGCCACCATGATGGAGGTGATTGCCCAGTCGGGGGTGGACCCCAGGGAGATTGCCGGCATCGGCATCACCAACCAGCGGGAGACCACCATCCTCTGGGACAGGGAGACGGGCAGGCCCATCTGCAACGCCATTGTGTGGCAGTGCCGGCGCACGGCCCCTATTGTGGACCAGCTGCTCTCCGACGGCCTGGGAGAGCACATCCAGAAGACCACCGGCCTGGTGCCCGACGCCTATTTCTCCGCCACCAAAATCAAGTGGATGCTGGACCACGTGGAGGGGGCCAGGGAGAAGGCCCGGCGGGGGGAGATTTTGTTCGGCACGGTGGACAGCTGGCTGGTGTGGAAGCTCACCGGCGGGGCGGCCCACGTCACCGACGTGACCAACGCCTCCCGCACCATGCTGTTCGACATCCACAAGCTGGACTGGGACGACACCCTGCTCCAGGCGCTGGACATCCCCCGGGCCATGCTGCCCCGCGTGTGCTCGTCCAGCGAGGTCTACGGCCATGCCGACGTGCAGGGAGTGAAGGTGCCCATCGCGGGCATCGCGGGGGACCAGCAGGCGGCCCTGTTCGGCCAGACCTGCTTCACGCCGGGAGAGGCGAAAAACACCTACGGCACGGGCTGCTTCCTGCTGATGAACACCGGGGAGAAGCCCTTTGAGAGCCGCAACGGCCTGATTACCACCATTGCCATCGGCCTGGGCGGCAAGGTGCAGTACGCCCTGGAGGGCAGCGTATTTGTGGGCGGCGCGGTAATCCAGTGGCTGCGGGACGAGATGCGCTTTTTCACCGACAGCCGGGACGCGGAGTATTACGCCCAGAAGGTGCCCGACAATGGAGGGGTGTACCTGGTGCCCGCCTTCACCGGGCTGGGCGCGCCCCACTGGGATATGTACGCCCGGGGAACCATTGTGGGCCTCACCCGGGGCAGCAAGCGGGAGCATATCATCCGCGCTGCCCAGGAGTCCATCGCCTATCAGGTGGCGGATTTGGTGCGGGCCATGGAGGCGGACACCGGCCTGCCGCTGCGGGCGCTGAAGGCGGACGGCGGGGCCAGCCGGGACCGGTTCCTCATGCAGTTCCAGGCGGACATCATCGACCGGGAGGTGCGCCGCCCCGCCATTCGGGAGACCACGGCGCTGGGCGCGGCCTACTTGGCCGGGCTGGCCACCGGGGTGTGGGACAGCACGGAGGAAATCAAGCACCTGTGGATGTGCGACAACACTTTCCAGCCCGCCATGGCGGCGCAGGACCGGGAGCGGCTGCTGGACGGCTGGCGGCGGGCGGTGGGCCGCAGCCGGGAGTGGGCGCGATAGCGCGGAGCGCCCGGGAGCAGCGCGGCAGCGTCCCCTCTCGGGGACGGCCTTCGGCGAG